>CAZJWO010000141.1:0-6504 GCA_964549735.1 uncultured Fibrobacteraceae bacterium
CGACCGCGGCCCGATCTCCGAGCAGACCGAGGCTGAACGCCGCCTCGGCGCGCACCGTCAGGCTGGGATCCGCCAGCGCGGCGAGCATGGCCGGCAGCACGTCCGAGCGCCCGATCAGCCCCGCGGCGCGCAACGCGGCGCGGCGCACGTGGGCGTCGGGGCCGGTCAAGAGCGCGGTGAGGGAATCGGCGGGCGCGAGCCGCTGGTCCTGCCAGCGCGCGAGGTCGGCGAGTTGGGCGGACCGCTCGGCCGGCGCGCAGGCCGCCAGGCAGGCGAGCCCGATCGCGGCGGCCAGCTTGCCGCGCCGCGGGGTCAACGGATTGGCAGCAGGCATCGCGACTCCTCGGCTGGGGGCCGCGTCGACCTTACCACCGGCGCGCGCCGCAGTCCATGGCGCAACGACCGCGGCGGCGCGAGGTCGCCGGGTGAGGTTTTGACCGCACCGGACCGTATTGCTACCATGAGCGGCGGATCCACGCCGCGAAAGGACTCTCTGCATGCGCACCGCGATCCTCGGCGCCAGCGGTCTGGTGGGACGCGCCATGCTCGATCTGCTGGCGCGCCAGCCCTGGCTCGACACGCCACCGGTGTTGGCGACGAGCGCCCGTTCGGCGGGCACGCGGCTGCCCTTCCGCGGACAGGAACTGGTCTGCCGCGAGGTGGCGGACGACCTATGGTCGCAGGTGGACCTCGCGCTCTTCTCGGCCGGCGCTGCGGCGAGCCGCCGCTGGGCGCCGATCGCGGCCCGCGCCGGCGTCTGGGTCGTGGACAACAGCTCGGCGTGGCGTGGCGACGCCGCCGTGCCGCTCGTCGTGCCGGAGGTCAACCGCGCCCTGCTGCCGCGGCTGGCGGGTGCGGCGGGGCCGGCAGCGGAATCTCCGCCGCGGCGCTCCGGCGGGATCATCGCCAATCCGAACTGTTCGACGATCCAGATCGCCTTGCCCTGCGCAGCGCTCGACCGCGCGGCCGGCCTGCGCGAGGTCCACGTGACGACCATGCAGGCGGTCAGCGGCGCCGGCCAGCAGGGCGTCGATGAATTGCGCGCGCAGGGCGCCGCCGTGGCTGGCGGACCGACCGCGGGCGCCGAAAGCGGCGGCAAGGTCTTCGCGCGGCGCATCGCGGCCAACGTGGTGCCCGAGATCGGCGCGCTCGGCGAGGACGGCTTCTTCGCCGAGGAAAGCAAGGTCCACGCGGAGCTGCGCAAGATCCTCGACCGGCCCGACCTGGCGGTCACCTGCACCGCGACGCGCGTGCCGGTCTGGAACGGCCACGCCGCGGCGGTGCGCGTCGTGCTGGCGCGCCCGTTGCCGCTGGACGCGGCCGCCGCGGCGCTCGCGGCCGGCGCGGGTGTGGTCTGCCAGGCCGAGCGCGGCGCCTACCGCACGCCCGCCGAGATCAGCGGCGACGTGCGCGTCCATGTCGGACGTTTGCGCCACGAGCCCGGCCGCGGCGATGCGCTGCTGTTCTGGGTGGTGGCCGACAACCTGCTCAAGGGCGCCGCCTGGAATGCCGTCCAGATCGCGGCGCTGTGCTGCGGAACGGAAGCGACATGATCCCGGCCGCCGGTCGCGCCTGGCGACGTGGCCCCGCGGCGCCGCTGTCCGGCCTCCATCCGGCGACCACGCTGGGCGGTGGTCTACTCGCGGCGCTTTCGGCGCTGCTGCTGCCGCTGCCGTACCTGGCGCCGCTCGTCGGCGCGCTGCTCCTGCTGCTCTGGCGCGCCGGCTGGCAGCCCGCGGCGCTGGCCGCGCGCTGGCGGCTGTGGACGCCGCTGCTGCTCGTCGTGCTCTCGGCGCACGCGCTGACGGCTGTCGACATCGCCCCGCTGGGCCGCCCCACGTGGATCGGCCTGGGCCGCGGCGCCGTGGCGGCCGCGCGGCTGGCCGCGATGCTCGCGGCCGTCGCCTTGACGATGCGCCTCTTGCCGCTGCCTGCGCTGAGCGCCGCGCTCGCGTGGTGGCTGCGGCCGCTGCGCCGCCTCGGACTCGACCAGCGCCACCTCGATCTCGCGCTGGCTGTCGCGGCCGGCACGGTGCCGCGAACGCTGGACGAAGCGGCGCGCCTGGAGGCTTGCCTGCGCCTGCGCTGCGCCGGGGGCGCTCGCCGCCGCGGGTTCGGCTTGCGCGAACGCTGGCTCGTCGTGCCCCCGCTGATGGAAGGTCTGGTGCGCCGCGCGGAGTCGTTGCCGCTGGCGCTGGTCGGACGCTGCCCGCAGCCGCAAGCGCCCGCGGCGGCGATGCCGTGGCCGCAGGCGCTGCTGCTGGTCGCGTGGGGCGCGCTGATGTTCGTGGCGCTGCGCTGACGAAGGGATGGTCACGATGCCGCCCTTGCCTGGGCCCCCGCCGGTGCGCGTGCGCCTCGACCTTGCGTACGTCGGCAGCGGCTTCGCCGGCTGGCAGATGCAGCGCGACCGGCGGACCGTGCAGGGCGAACTGGCGGCGCGCCTCGAGCGTTTGCTGCAGCGGACCTGCCGGCCCGTCGGCGCCGGGCGGACCGACGCCGGCGTGCATGCGCGCGGCCAGGTGGCGCACGTCGAATTGCGCACCGCGGCGGAGGCGCTGCGGATCTGCCGCGCGTTGCCGAAGCTGTGCCCTGACGACATCCAGGTGCTGGCGGCCGCGGTCGTCTCGCCGGCCTTCGACGCCCGCCACTCGGCGCTCAGCCGGCGTTACGCGTACCGCCTGCGCCAGCGCCGGAACCTTTTCGACCCCTTCGCCTTCCACGTGCCCTGGCCGCTGGACCGCGCGGCGATGCAGGATGCTTGCGCCCGGCTGCGCGGCAGCCATGACTTCAGCAGCTTCTGCAAGGCCGGTTCGCTGCGCGACGACAACCATTGCCGGGTCGAACTCTGCGCCCTTGAATGGGACGGCGATACCGGTATATTGCACATTCGGGCCGACCGTTTCCTGCACCACATGGTGCGCAACGTGGTCGGCGTGTTGATCGAAATCGGGCGCGGCCGGCGGCGGCCCGCGGATCTCGACGGCATCCTGGCGGCGCGCGATCGGCGCCGGGCGGCCTTCCTGGCGCCGGCGCACGGACTGTTCCTGGAAGAGGTCGCCTACCCGCCGCGGCTGCAAGACCCCGGCTACCTGCCCCCGGGTTACATCCCGCGGCCGCCCGCGGCCGCCGAAGGAGACGAGGCATGAAGTTCTTCATCGATTCGGCCGATCTGGCGGCCATTGCCGAGATCAAGAATCTGGGCATGTGCGACGGGGTGACGACCAACCCCTCGCTGCTGGCGCAAGCGGGTCGCCGCGATACCGACGCGCTGCTGCGCGAGATCTGCGACCTCGTCGCCGGCCCGGTCTCGGGCGAGGTCGTGGCCCTGGACGCGGCGGGCATGATCACGGAAGGCCAACGGCTGGCGAAGCTGTCCGAGCACATGGTCGTCAAGGTGCCGGCGACCTACGACGGCCTGCGGGCCATCGCCGAGCTCAGCCGGCAGGGCATTCCGGTCAACGCCACGCTGGTCTTCTCGCCGAGCCAGGCCTTGCTGGTGGCGAAGGCCGGCGCCGCCTACTGCTCGCCGTTCGTCGGCCGCCTCGACGACGTCAGCCACGACGGCATGGATCTCATCGAACAGATCGTGACGATCTACACGAACTACGATCTGGACACCGAGGTCCTCGTCGCCAGCGTGCGCCATCCGAACCATGTGGTCCAGGCCGCCTTGATGGGGGCGGACATCGCGACCATTCCGCCGAAGGTCATCAAGCAGCTCGTGCAGCATCCCTTGACCGAGAAGGGTCTGGCCGCGTTCCTCGCCGACTGGCAGAAGCTGCAGGGGAAGTGACGGCGATGCAGGACCGCCGCTTGCCGAATCTGAGCGCCGTGGCGATCGGCCTGCTCGCAGGCGCCCTCCTGGGGGCCCTGCTGCTGCTGTGGCGGGAGCGCTCCTGGCGCCAGGAAACGCAGAGCCAGCAGCAGGCGGCCATCGCCGCGCTCATGGCCGAGACGGCTGCCGATTCGGCGGCGCCGCTGCCGACGCCGACGGCGCTGGCGGCGGCGATCGGCGACCAGCGGCACAACGCGATCGTCGCCGCGACCCAGAAGGCGGCGCCCTCGGTGGTCACGATCACCGTCACGCACCAGATCGCGGTGCGCGATCCGCGGGTCGGGTTCTTCGAGTTCTTCTTTCCGGACAGCCGCCTGCCGCGATTGCGCTATCAGGAGCGCCAGAACTACGGTTCGGGAGTCATCGTCGGCGCCGAGGGCTACGTGGTGACCAACGCGCACGTGCTCGGCCAGAGTCCCGTGCAGGTCCTGGTCACGCTCACCGACGGCACCGATTACCTCGCCGAGATCGTCGAGGTCGTCGACCGCTTCGACCTCGCCTTCTTGAAGATCCAGGGCGAAGGGTTTCCCGTGGCGATGCTGGCCGACAGCGACGACCTCGAGATCGGCGAGTGGGCCATCGCCATCGGTTCGCCGTTCGGCCAGCTCCTGGCCGACACCCAACCGACCGTCACGGTCGGCGTCATCAGCGCGCTGAACCGGGACATCGTGCGCCAGCGCGACCGCGACCGCTACTACCTCGGCATGATCCAGACCGACGCGGCGATCAATCCGGGCAACAGCGGCGGCGCCCTGGTCAACGCCCTGGGCGAGGTCGTCGGCATCAACACCTTCATCTTCTCGGGCAGCGGCGGTTCGATCGGGATCGGCTTCGCCGTGCCCAGCAACCGCGTGCGCTGGGTGCTCGAGGAAGTGCGCGAATTCGGCCACTACCGGCAAGCCAACTGGGGCGTGGCCTTGCAGCCCTTGACCGCCGAAATCATGTCGGCGCTCGGGATCTCCAACCCGGTCGGCTTCATCGTGCTCGACATCGTCGAGGGCTCGCCGGCCTGGCGCGGGGGCCTGCGCCTCTACGACGTGCTGCGCACGATCAACGGCGTGCCGCTCAACAGCCGCGACACGGTCATCCGCTTGTTCTACGAGGCGATCGTCGGCGATCGCATCCTCTACACGGCGGAGCGGGACGGCCGGCCGTTCAACGGCGAGATCGTCCTGGAGGAGGTGCAGCGATGATCGTCGTGACCGGCGCCGCCGGTTTCATCGGCTCGGTCCTGATCTGGCTGCTGAACCAGCGCGGCGAGCGCGACATCCTGGCGGTCGACGTGCACGCTTCGGCGGCGGGCGAACCGAATCTGGCGCCGCTGCACTACGATCGCGGCTACCAGGACCACGAGTCGTTCCGCCGCGATCTGCGGGCCGGCCGCTATGTCGGCGCGTTGCGGGCCATCCTGCACCTGGGCGCTTGCAGCTCGACGACCGAGACGGACTGGGCCTACCTCGAGCGCAACAACGTCGACTACAGCCGCGACCTCTGCCGCCTGGCGCGCGCGCAGAACGTGCGTTTCGTGCATGCGAGCAGCGCGGCCACGTACGGCGACGGCGCGCACGGCTACAGCGACGACCACGCGCGGCTCGATCTGCTGCAGCCGTTGAACCTCTATGGCCGCAGCAAGCATCAATTCGACCTCTGGGCGCGCGACGAGGGGCTGCTGGACGAGATCTGCTGCCTGAAGTACTTCAACGTCTACGGACCCAATGAGTGGCACAAGGGCGAGATGCGTTCGATGGTCTGCAAGGGCTACGAGCAGGTGCGCGATCACGGCCGCGTGCGGCTGTTCGCGAGCGACCGCCCGGACTGGCGCGACGGCGGCCAGCAACGCGACTTCATCTACGTCAAGGACGCGGCGGCCATGACGCTCTGGCTGCTCGACCATCCCGAGGTCAACGGGGTCTACAACGTCGGGACCGGCCGGGCCTGCGACTGGAACACGCTCATCGGCGCGATCTTCGCCGCGCTGGATCGCCCGCCGGCCATCGAGTACATCCCGCTGCCCCCCGAGCTGGCCGGCAAGTACCAGTACTTCACCGAAGCGGACATGGTCAAGCTGCGGCAGGCCGGCTGCGACGTGCCGGTGACGCCGGTCGGGTCGGCGGTGCGCGAGTACGTGCGCGAGCATCTGGTGTCCGGCCGCCACCTGGGAGCCTGATCTTGAACCGGAGTCCGGCACATGGTTGCGGCCGGCGGTGGCGCTGCGCCGCTCTGGCGGCGAGCCTCTGCCTGGCAGCCGCCGGACCGGCCGCGGCCTACATCGGCCCGGGAGCGGGCTTCGCCCTCGGCGGCTCGCTGCTCTTCGGCCTGGCGGGCGCCGCGGTCGCGATGTTCGCGGTCGCGACCTGGCCGCTGCGGTTGACGGTCCGCCTCTGGCGCCAGCGCCGCCTCCGCGCGCGGGCTCGCGCCCGCCGCGTCGTGGTCCTGGGTCTGGACGGCCTCGACGCGCAGCTCTGCCGCGACTTCCTGGCGGCGGGCGACCTGCCGAATCTGCGCGCGCTGGCCGCCGAGGGCTGCTTCCACGAGTTGGCCACGACCCTGCCGGCGGTCTCGCCGGTGGCCTGGTCCACCTTCGCGACCGGGGAGATCGGAAGAGCGTCGGGTAGGGAAAGAGTGTAGGATTGGGTGTGGTTGGGGGGGGGGGGGGGGGGGGGGGG
>CAZJWO010000142.1:0-6457 GCA_964549735.1 uncultured Fibrobacteraceae bacterium
CGCCCGCCGCGCGCGCCGGCCGGCGGCCGTGCCCCGGCGGCGTGCCGATCCGCGGTCCGCGACGTTGCGGGTCGCGTTGCGGGCTTGCGCCGATCCGTCGCGCATGGCATCCTGGCGCGGCGGCGCGGGGGTTCGCCAGCAGGACTCCGCGGCGCCGGCGAGGAGCGTGGCGCATGGCGGATGTCCTGATCGGTTTCGGCGGCGGTCTCGTCGTGGCGTTGACCGCGCTGCTGACGTGGCGCCTGGCCCGCGGCCGCCGCCGGGGTGCCGCCGATCGCCTCCCGGCGCTGGAGATCCAGCACTTCACGACGAGCATGCGCGCGGTCGGCGAGCTCTCGGTCTTCCGGGTCATGACCAAGGAAGTCATCACCGCCAGCGACCACTGGCTCGGCGAGTTCGGCAAGAAATACCTGCAATGGCTGCTCTCCTCGCGCCGCATCACGCTCGTCATCGAGTTCGACATCGACTTCCGTTACGATCTCGAGGATCCCGCCTTCACCATCGAGCGGCTCGGCAGCGACGGCGTGCGCTTCGCGTTGCCGCCGTGCAAGCACGAGGTCCTGATCCGCGACATGCGCGTGCACAGCGAGGACAACACGGAGTTGCTGCCCTGGCTGATGCCCGAGATGCTGAATCGCTTCCTGTCGGGCGGCTTCTCGCCGGAGGCGAAGAATCGGCTCATCCAGGAGACGCGCCTGGAGGCCACGCGCTTCGCCGACGGCCTGGTGGTCAAGGCGACCGCCGAGGCGCAGGCCTCGGCGCGGCGCACGTTGACGACGCTGGCGCAAGGGCTGGGCGCCCGCGCCGTGGAATTCGAATTCCAGGCCACCGGGGCGCCCTTCTCGCCGCGCGTCGACACCAGCCGGCTGGAAGCGGTGCTGCCCGCGGCGCACGGCTTCCTGGAGGAGTGAGCGGTGCGGCGCACGATCATCGGGGTCATGGGCGGCAGCAGCGCCGATCCGCACACCGAGCAACTCGCCTGCGAACTCGGCCGCGGCATCGCCGAGCGCGGCTGGGTCTTGCTCAACGGCGGCCGGCCGACCGGGGTCATGGACGCCTCGGCGCGCGGGTGCCGCGAGGCCGGCGGCCTGAGCATCGGGATCCTCTTCGATGCCGACCGCGAAGCGGCCAGCCGCCATCTCGATCTCGTCATCCCGACGGGCATGGGCGCCGCCCGCAACGTGGCCAACGTGCTGGCCAGCGATGTCGTCGTGGCTTGCCGCGGGCAAGGCGGCACGTTGAGCGAGATCGCCCTGGCATTGCGATTCGGCCGGCCGGTCGTATTGTTGGACTTCGATCCCGGAGCGGTCTTCCTCGATGCCTGCGGCGCCGGTACCTGGCACCTCGCGGCGACCCCCGGCGAAGCGCTCGCGCGGATCGAGAGCCTGCTGCAGGAGATGGGACGCGCGTGAACCGACCCGGCGCCGCGGCTTTCGATTTCGACCGCGAGATCGACCGCTCGGGCACAGCCAGCCTCAAGTGGGAGCGATACCAGGACCGCGACGTCCTGCCCCTGTGGGTGGCGGACACCGATTTCGCCTGCCCGCCGGCGGTGCTGGCCGCCCTGCACGAACGCGTCGACCACGGAGTCTTCGGCTACACCGTGCCGCCCGGCGACCTCGTCGCGGCGGTCATCGAGCATCTGGCGCAGACCTACCGCTGGGTCGTCGAACCCCGCTGGTTGGTCTGGCTGCCGGGCCTGGTCACCGGTCTGGCGGTCTGTTGCCGCGCGTTCGCGGACCGCGGGCAGGGCGTGCTGACCTCGACGCCGATCTATCCGCCGTTCCTGTCCCTGCCGCGCGCGATGGGCCGCGTCCTGCAGGCCGCGCCGCTGGTGCAGCGCGACGGGCGCTGGGTGTTCGATTGGGAGACGTTCGCGGCGGCGATCGCGCCGGCGACCCGTCTCTTCCTCTTCTGCTCGCCGCACAATCCGTGCGGCCGGATCTGGCAGGAGGACGAGCTGGAGCGCCTGGCGGATATCAGCGCGCGCCACGATCTGGTGATCTGCAGCGACGAGATCCACAACCAGCTGCTGCTCGACCAGCGGCCGCATCTGCCGACGGCGACGCTCTCGGCCGCGGTCGCGGCGCGCACGGTCACCCTCATGGCGCCGAGCAAGACCTACAACATCGCCGGTCTCGGCTGCAGCTTCGCCGTCATCCCCGACGACGGCCTGCGGCGCCGCTTCGAGCGCGCGGCCGCATTCATCGTGCCGCACGTCAACACGCTGGGCCTGGCCGCGGCGGTTGCCGCCTACCGCCATGGCGCCCCGTGGTTGGCGGCCCAACTCGACTACCTGCGCCAGGGCCGCGACCTCATCGAGGGCGCGGTCGCGGCGATTCCGGGCGTGGCCATGGCCCACGTCGAGGCGACGTTCCTGGCCTGGCTCGATTGTCGGGGTCTGGGGCTGCCCGATCCCGTGGCGCATTTCGAGGCGCACGGCCTGGGCTTCCAGGCGGGCGAGCAGTTCGGTCTGCCGGGGTTCGTCCGCTGGAACTTCGGCACGACCCACGCGCGGCTGCGGGCGGCGCTGGCGCGCTTCGAACGAGCCTGCGCCGCCGCGCCGAATGCGGATTAGTCCAGGATCTCCAGCAGCTCCACCTCGAAGACGAGCGTGGCATGGGGACCGATGTGCGGCCCCGCGCCGCGCTCGCCGTAGGCCAGCTTGCCCGGGATGAAGAGCTTGTACTTGCTGCCGACCGGCATGAGCTGCACGCCTTCGGTCCAGCCCGCGATGACCTGATTCAACGCGAAAGCGATCGGCTCGCCGCGGTCGTAGCTGCTGTCGAACTGCGTGCCGTCGAGCAGGGTGCCGCGGTAGTGCACGCGCACCGTGTTGGTGGCTTGGGGGCGAGGGCCGTCGCCGTCCCTCAGCACCTCGTACTGAAGTCCGCTGGCCGTCACCGTCACGCCTTCGCGTTGCGCGTTCTCGGCGAGGAACGCCTCGCCGGCGGTCGTATTCTCCGTCGACTTCTTCTCGAACTGCTGGCGCTGGAAGTCGCCGACGACTTCGTGCACCTGGTCGGCGGGCAGCAGGGTCGCGCCGCCGGCGAGCTGATCCTTCAGGCCCTGGGCCAGCGCCCGCGCGTCCAGCCCGTCGATCTGGCGCTGAGCGTATTGACCGAGCACGACTCCGATCGCGTAGCTGCGACGCGCCGTGGGGTTGGCGAAGTCGGCGTCCGCGGCTTCTTCGTCGCCGGCGCCCATGACGTGGCTCTGCATGACCTGCTGGGCCTGCTCGTCGCTGAGCTTGGCGCCGCCGGCCAGGCGTGCCTTCAGGCCGACGAGCAACTGCTCCTGATCGTCGGCTCCCGGCATGCCGCCGATCTGCTGGCCCATGTCCATGCCGATCGCGTAGCTCACGGTCTGCATGCCGGGTTCGAGGGACGTCAAGGCCTTCTCCTTGTCGCCGGCGGCGCCGCCGCAGGCCGCCAGCGCGACGAGGCCGACCAGCGCGACGGCAGGCAGGATGGAATGTCGCATGGGAATCCTTTCGGGATCAGGACGACGGATTCGTGCGGCGGGCGCAGGGGGAGTTCACGAGGTCCGCCGCCGAGGGGCAAGCTAACGGACCACGGTGTCGAACGCAACGTCTTACTGCGCGCGGCACTGGCGTACGCCCGGCGCGCCGGACTTGGCGTCTGACGCGGCGCTGGCGCGGGCGTACTGAATAGCATTATCATATTTCCTCAGCCATCAGTCAGGAGGCCGTCATGAAGTTGACCTGGGTTCTCGGTGGCGCCGTGTTGCTGGCGCTCGTCGCCTTCGGCTTGATCTGGATCCGCGCGGCCTTCGCGGCGGACGTGCAGCGCGCCAGCGGATCTGCGCAGGCCTCGCTCTACGATCTGCAGACGCGCACGCTCGAGGGCGAGCCGGCCGACCTCGGCGCCTACCGCGGCCGGGTCGCGCTGGTCGTCAACACGGCCAGCATGTGCGGGCTGACCCCTCAATACGCCGGTCTGGAGGCTCTCTATCGGGAGCTGGCGCCCCACGGTCTGGTGGTCCTCGGCTTTCCGGCGAACGACTTCCTGAACCAGGAGCCCGGCACGGCGGCCGAGATCCGCGAGTTCTGCGACGTGAACTTCCAGGTGACCTTCCCGCTGTTCGCGAAGGTGCAGGTCAAGGGCGAAGAGAAAGACGCGGTGTTCCGGCTTCTCTGCGAGGAGCTCGAGGAGCCGACCTGGAACTTCACGAAGTACCTCGTGGACCGCGCCGGCAGGGTGGTCGCGCGCTTCGGGCCGCGGACAGCGCCCGACAGCGAGGTCCTGCGCGAGGCGATCCGGCGCGAGCTGGCCGCGACGCCCTGATCGCCCGGCGCCGTGGCGCGCCGGTGCGGTCAGCCGGCCAGCTTGTAGACCAGCACTCCGGCGACGGCCAGCCACAGGTTGGTCAGGTTCGAGACCGTGATGTTCAGCACGGCGCTCGTCGCGCGCTGCCGGCGCAGCAGCGTCAAGCAGGCGCGCAGTTCGGGCCAACTCGTCAACGCGGCCAGCACGCAGAAGCCGATCAATCCCTTCGGAGCGCGGCTCGCCTCGGCGGTCATCGTCACGACGGGATCGAGCCAGTAGCCGGCCGCGACCAGGAGCGCCGCCGCAGGCAGCGCATGCCATGGCCGCAGACCGGCGGCCGATTCCGAGGGCGCCGTTTGCGGCTCCCGGCTGCGCCTGGCGAACAGCACCACGCTGGCGGCCAGAGTCACGGCGGCCCACGGCAGATACAAGGATGGCGGCAGGGCGAAGAACACGCCGGCCAGCGTCGCGGTCGCCACGAGAGTCAGCAGGGTCAGATTCCTGTCGCGAAGCACGACGGCCGCCGGCGTGCCGACGATGACGGCCGCGCTCAGCAGCATGATCGGATTCATGAAATTCGATCCCAGCGGCGTGCTGGCCGCGTAGATGACGTCTCCGGCCAGCAAGCCCACGAGCAGGCAGAGCGCCTCCGGTCCGTTCGTGATGAAGCCGACCGCCGTGCCCAGGCCGCGCAGGTTGCGCAACGCCTCGACGATGACCTCGATGGCCGCCGAGACGACGAACATCACCAGCATGATCAGTAGTGCGCCCTGCAGCGAACCCGCGACCTGGCCGCCCTTGAGCCACGCGTTGCCGAGGAAGAACAGGACGACCAGGACCGCGATCGCCAGGTCCAACGGCTGCACGAAGACCATGCCGCGTAAGACGAGGCCCTGGCGTCCGAGCATTGGGGTACGGGGCATGCGAGCTCCTCGGTCCGAGACGGAGCCAGCATGATGGACGCAGGCGGCCGAGATGGCAAGGCTGGGCGCGAGGATACGCTGTTTGATCAAAACATCGTCGTTCGAAGCAATCTCGCGCGGCCCGAATCGTGCTAAGGTCGCCGTAAGGAGGCGGGGGTACGTGTTGTCCTTGGTTCTTGGAGGTCAAGCATGCGCAAGGGAATCTGGAGCCATGGCCGCTTGGCGCTGGCCGTGCTGGCGCTGGCTGGCGTGACGTTGGCGACGCCGGTCGTCGCCGCCGCGGGCGAGGTGACCAGCAACGTGGACTTGAAGTTCTGGGGTCGTGCGATCTTCAACATGCATTACGACACGGCCATCCATTTCGTGGACTTCATGTCCTACCTCACGGATGACGAGACCGAGTCGCTGAACTTCAATCCCCGCGACACGCGGCTCGGCTTCGCCGCCACGCAGAAGAACGGCGACTGGACGTACAACGGCGTCTTCGAGATCGATTTCTACGGCAGCAACGCCGGCAACAACCTGCTGCCGCGCCTGCGGCTGGGCTACGCCGAGGCCAAGCGCAGTTGCGGCCTGTCGATCCGCGGCGGGCAGGACTGGGTGCCGGTCGCGCAGCAGAATCCGGGCACCATCGATTTCGGCGTGCAGTCGTGGTCGGGCAACCTCTGGTGGCGCGTGCCGCAGCTGACGGTGCGCCATCGCAGCGACAAGATCGAGTACCTCATCGGCGTGATGAAGCACCGCATCTCCGACACCCAGGAGCGCCAGGAGAAGATGCCGTGGTTCATGGGGCGCGTCGGCCTGTTCGACCTGCTGGGCGAGGGCAGTCTGCTCGCGCTCGGCGGCGCAGTGCGTTCGGTCACCGTGGGCGATGAGGACTATTCGCCGTACCTCGGCGCCGTCGAGTTCGTGGTGCCGTTCGGCGATTCGGGCGTCGTGCTCAATGGCGAGGCCTATTACGGCGCCGGCGTCGGCCGCGAGTTCGTGCATTACGGCTTCGACTACAATCCGGGCCATCCCGACGGCGCGCTCGCGATCAAGAGCCTGGGCGGCTTCGCCAGCCTGAAGATCCCGGCCTCGTCGAAGATCGACGTGAACCTCGGCTTCGGCATGGACGACCCCGATGACGACGACCTGGTCTCCGTCTCGGCGCCGTACCTCAAGAACACGTCGCTCTTCGCGAACATGAAGTACAACGTCACGAAGCAGTTCGGCTGGGGCCTGGAGGTCTGCCACTTCATCACC
>CAZJWO010000143.1:0-6296 GCA_964549735.1 uncultured Fibrobacteraceae bacterium
CCCCCACCTACACCCCATCCTACACTCTTTCCCTACACGACGCTCTTCCGATCTCGCAGCGGACCGTCGCCCGCCAGGATGTGGGCGCGCTCGAGCAGGTTGCGCAGCTCGCGCACGTTGCCGGGCCAGGTGTGCGCGCGCAGCCGCTGCAGCGTGCCCGCCGGCAGGCTCTGCCGGCGCCGGCCCAGACGGTCCAGGAAGTGCCGCGCCAGTTCGGGCAGATCGTCGAGCCGCTCGCGCAAGGGCGGCACGTCGAGCGGAAAGACCTGCAGCCGGTAGTAGAGGTCTTGGCGGAAGGTCCCCTCGGCGATCGCCTGTTCGAGCGGGCGGTTGGTCGCCGCCAGCACGCGCACGTCGACCGCGCGTTCGCGCGGGTCGCCGACGCGATTGAGGCGCCGCTCCTCGTGCACGCGCAGCAGCTTGGCCTGCACCTTGGGTCCGGCCTCGCCGATCTCGTCCAGCAGCAGGGTGCCGCCCTTGGCGGCCTCGAAGAGGCCCTCGCGGTCGCGGTCGGCCCCCGTGAAGGCGCCCTTGCGATGGCCGAACAGTTCGCTCTCGAGCAGCGTCTCGGCGATCGCCGCGCAGTTGACGGCCACGAACGGTCCGGCGGCGCGCGCGCTGTGGGCGTGCAAGGCGCGCGCGACCACCTCCTTGCCGCTGCCGCTCTCGCCGCGGATCAGCACCGTGGCCTCGCTCGGCGCTGCCTTGACGATCAGCTCGCGCAGGCGGCGCGTGGCCGGCGCCTCGCCGAGCAAGCGGTGTTCGGCGGCCAGCAGGTCCATCGCCTGCCGCAGCGCCCGATTCTCGCGGCGCAGGCTGGCTGCGGCCAGCGCCTGCTCGACGACGTGGGCGACCTCGTCGAAGTTGATCGGCTTGGTGAGGTAGTGGTAGGCGCCGCGCTGCAGCGCGGCCACGGCCGAGGCCACGTTCCCGTAGGCCGTCAACACGACGACCACCGTCTCGGGCGACCGCTCCTTGACGCCCGCGATGACCGCGAGGCCGTCGACCGGCTCCATGCGCAGGTCCGTCAGCACGACGTCGTACGGCTCCTGCGCCACCAGATCGAGGGCGGTCCGACCGTCGCCGACGCCGGTCACATCGTGGCCGCGAACGGCCAGCGCCGCGCGCAGCAGCGCGACCAGGCGCGCCTCGTCATCGACCAGCAGGATCTTCGCCATCGTCTTGCCTCGTCGCAGCCGTCGCGTCGGGATCGAGCCGACCGCCCGGCCGCGGCAGCGTCAGCTGGGCCACGCAGCCGGGGCCGTCGGTCCGCGCGCGGAGCGTCAGGCGGCCGCCATGCTGGACGGCCAGACGCCGCGAGACGGTCAGGCCGAGTCCGCCGCCCTTCGCCTTGCTCGACCAGAACGGCGCGAACACCTGCTCCGGATCAGCATCGCCCAGTCCGATGCCGTTGTCCACCACGGTCAACCGCCACGCGCGATCCCGGCCGTCGAGTTCCACGACGGCCACGCCGCCGTCCGGCATCGCGTCGCGCGCGTTCAGCAGCAGGTTCAAGAGGATCTGCTGCAGGCGATGCGCGTCGCCTGCGACCGTAGCGGGCGACGCCGGGACCCGCACCTCGATCTGGACGCCGGTGCGCGCCAGTTCGGCCGCCGCGAGGCGGACCGTGCGCCGGATCAACGCCGTCAAATCGAGAGGTTGCAGCGCCACGGTGCTGTCGTTGCCGAAATCGAGATAGCTGGCGAGGATGCGGTCGAGCCGGTCGACCTCTTCAGGGATGTAGCTCGCCACTTCGTCGGCGAGCCCGCGCTCGGCGAGCAGGCGCTGCAGGTGCTGGCCGGCGCCGCGGATGATCCCGAGCGGGTTGCGGATCTCGTGCGCGATGCCGGCGGTCAGGCGGCCCATCGCGGCCAGGTTCTCCTGCGCCAGGAGGCTCGCGCGCGCGCGTTCGAGGCTGCGTTGGTTGCGCCACAGGAGCGCGCCCAGGATGGCCAGGCCGACCAGCACGGCGGCGAACGTCGCCGTGGCGCCGCGGCGCAGGGCCGCCAGGGCGTCGAAGAAATCGGCGTTGCCGTCGACCGTCAGCACGCCGGCGACCTCGCCGTAGCGGTCGCGCACCGGCGCGTGCGCCGACTTCTGGTACAGGGCGCCGGAGCGGTAGAGGCGGCTGACGGCGGGCAGGCCCTCGCGGGCTTGCGCGACGGCGAGCCGGTCGAGGTCCCAGAACACGTTGGCCTCGCCGCGCCGCAGGCGGCCAGCGGCCGAGATCAGCACCCGCGCGTCGCGGTCGCAGAGCGTGATCTCGGCGAGGTCGTTCTCGCGCCGGATCTGTTCGAAGCGGCTGGCAAGCCAGAGCAGATCGAGGTCGGGATCGGGGTCGGGATCGAAGGACCACCCCACGAGCGCATCGCCGTCGACGAGGTGGACCGCCGTGGCCGCTACGCCGAGCAGGCGCAGGCCGAGGGCCTCGTCCAGGCGCTCGCGGGCGCCGGCGTAGAGCAGCAGCAAGCCGGCGGCGACGACGGCGAGGATCGCGGCGTACGCCGCGCCGGCCCAGATCATCAGACGCCGCCGACCGCTCATCCGGCTACCGCCTCGGGGTCGGGTGGTGGCACCAACGGCCGCCGCTCCGCAGGCGCGGCCGGCGAGGCCGACCGCGCCCGCGTCACGATAGCAGGAGGCGTCCGTCTTGACCAGGCGCGGGCGCTACTTCACGAGGATCAAGCGCTGGCTGCGCCAGCGTTGCCCGTCGTCGAGCCGGCAGAGGTACACTCCGGCCGGCTGCGGGCGCCCCGCTTGATCCCGTCCGGCCCAGTGCGCGTGATGGCGGCCGGCCGGCAACGCGGCATCGAGCAGGGTCGCCACGAGACGGCCTTGCAGGTCGTAGATGCGCAGCCGCACTGGCGCCGGACGGTCGAGCGTGAACGTCAGGCTGGTGCCCGGGTTGAAGGGGTTGGGCCACGGCGGCTCGAGCTGGAAGAGTTCGCCCGCCGCGGCGGGCGGCGCGGGCGGGCGCGCGCCGGGCTCGACGGCCGGCAGCGCCTCGTGCGGACTGGTGCGGAGGCGGATGCCGGCGGTGCAGCTGTAGCTCCCGCCGAGATCGTACCAGGTGGCGCCGTTGACGCTGATCCAGGTGCGGCCGGCGGCGGGCGGGCTCTGATCGTCGACGGCGAGCGGATAGCCGAAGGCCGCGTTCTGCAGGCGCAGGGCGACGTAGTAGTCGTTGCCCGCCGTCAAGGGCAGCGGCTCGCCAAGCGCGATCGAGTGGTAGCCGGCCGCCGGGAAGCTGCGGTCCTCGGCGGAGGCGAGCAGGCCGCTGAGGCTCGAGCCGTTGAAGCTGGCGTACACGTAGGCGTCGACGCGATCCGTCGCGTCGGTGGTCCAGAACTCCACGCGGTGCAGCGCCGTGGCGTCGCCGGCGGTGAAGCGGGCCAGACCCCAGACCGTGGTCTGACCGGTGCCGTAGGCTCCGGTCCAGCCGCCGGCGTCCCAGGCGAGGACGGCCAGCTCCGGGTATGCCGGCATGAATTCCGTGATCGCGCTCGTCCACTTGCCGAGGCCCGCCGAGCCGTAGGCGATGTAGAAGTAGCCGCCGGTCTCGCCGAAGCCGCAAGAGCTGCCCCAGCCCTCGCCCCAGCTGTTCTTGACGATCCAGCAGCCCTGGCCGCCGCCCGTGTGCGGATGCTCATCGTCCCAGCCGACGAGCGTCACGGCATGGTTGGGCGCCTGACTGCCTGCGTAGTAGAGACCGCTGCCGCCGCTCCAGCCGTTGAACGCGCTTTGCCACGCGGGGCTGCTGTCGTCGCCCGCGAAGACGGTGGTCGCCAGGGGGCCGTGATCCAGCAGCGCCTGCTTCAGGCTCGTGGTGCTGGGTAGCGTGCTGCCGGACAGCCAGATCCAGTCCAGGACCGTGAACTGCGGACTGCAGGTCGTGTTGCAGGCGACGTCGGCCGCGACATAGGGATCGCAGGTTTCCAGCACCGCGCCCTGCAGGGTCAGCAGGTTCGTGACGATCTGCGCGTTGCCGCCGAGGCAGCTGCGCTCCTGGAAGTGGCATTCCTTGAGATGGTTCTCCGAGAGATCGACGAGCAGCCCGAAGTCGCGCAGCAGGCGCGATTCGAGGTCGGCGGCGGCGGCGAACGCGTAGCACGAGCCGCAGGCGCCCTGGTTCTTGACCGGCGAGACCATGTTCTCGGCGCGCCAATCCATGCGCGTAGCCATATCGCGCAGCCTGGCGGCCGGCCCGGGCGGCGGCGCGAGATGGGCGAGATCCAGCGGCGGCGGCACGAATCCGGCGCCGCGATCCGCGGGCGCCGAAGCGGGGGCCGGATGCAGCAGGTCCTGGGCCGCGACCACCGCGGGAATGGCGGTGACCAGATAACAGAAAGCGAGCGAATACAGGATCGCGCGGCGCATCACGGCCTCCTCGCTGAGCATGACGGGACGGTCTGGCTTGCGTGGGATCGGCAGGCGCCAGCCGCACTTGAACGCGGGCTTGCGCGCGAGTCGGCCTTCAGCCGGCGAATTCCTCGGCGAGGTTGTGGTCGATGACGTAGAGGCAGACCTCGCGGGCGCTCGGTTCGTTGTAGCCGAAGCGGTCGCAGAGGTTGCCGATCAGGAAACGCACGTCGGCCTGGATCTTGGCGTCGTAGGTCTTGAAGTCGTCGCCGCCCAGGTCTTTCAGCGCGCGGCGGAAGTTCGCGTTCTTGAGGAAGGGTTCGAGCACCTTCTCCTTGAGGTGGAAGACGTAGCGGTCGCGCAGGGCGCGGAAGAGTTCCGTCTCGGTGAGGTCCTTCTCGCCGAGCATGATCTCCTGGGTCAGGGTGCGCGAGGTGTAGTGGCGCTGGGTCTCGGCGCGGAACTCTCGCCGGCGCTCTTCGCCGACCTCGGGCCCCAACAGGCGCTCCTCGATGCCGCCCAGGAACGCCTCGGTGATCTCGAGCTTGTCGCCCGTGTAGGTGCAGCGCGCGCTGGTGCCGACCTCGAAGTTGAGGGCGAACAGGTAGTTCTGCAGATCGCGGGAGATCTGCTGCTCGTTGTAGTAGAAGAGGGACTCCTTGACCTCCTGCAGCGTCTGGTAGTTGTACATGTTGCGCAGGGCGTCCAGGAAGCCGGGCGGCACCTTCTCGGCCAGTTCGGGCCGCGCCTTGGTGAAGTAGGTGACCAGCGAATCCATCGTGATCAGTTGGCCCTCGCGCACGTGGGCTGCGTAGAGGTCCTGGAAGATGTCGATCGCGTCGCGACCGCTGAAGCCGCGGCGGCCCTCGTTCTCGGCCTCGGCGATGATCTGGCGCCGGCGCTTCGCCGTCAGGCGCTTGCGGTCCTCCTCGTCGAGCCAGTCCGGGATCGCGCCGGTGTACATGGCCATCTTCAGCAGGTGCAGATTCTCGTCGCAGTAGAGCATGTACTTGCGGGCGTCCGGAATCCATTCGTGCATGGCCGGCGAGGCCTCGTTCAGGCGGCTGGCGATGATCACGCGCGCGAAGTTCTCCAGGACCCGCGGCAGGAAGCTCTCTTGGATGTGCCGGCCGAAGATGTTCTCGTAGATGGCGACCTCGGTCGTCGATTCGAGCACGTAGTTGATGTTGATCAGCTCGATGCGGTCGGTCAGCGACTGGAAACTGCCGATATTCTCCTGGTCCTCGGGGTTCATGACGCCGAGGAAGAGCGACTGCACGCTCTCCTCGATCTCCTCGACCTTGTGCACGCCGTCGCTGATGATGTTGTGCAGCTCGAGCAGCCGGTCCCGGTTGTGGCCCTTGAGGTCCATGAGGGCGTAGACGCCGTTGTTCGTGCGCGCGTACCGGGAGAAGATGTAGCGCACGCGGCTGCCGGACGGCAGCGCCTCGTCGAGGCGGCGCTGCAGATCGAGGTTCGTCTGCACCGGCTGGCGGCTGCGCGGATCGCCCGGATTCAGGACGCTGACGCCCTCGCCGAGCCGCCGATTGATCTGGTACGGCCGGGCGTAGATCATGCCGAAGACGTCCGCCGGGTCGTTCAGCTTGTGCACCAGCGCGCGGTAGAGCGAGCTGCAGATCGTGCAGGGCTCGTCGCGGAAGACCCAGTCGTACTGCTTGCCGGTCGACAGATTCCACTTGAATTCGTCGTTGGCGAAGAGCGCGTCGAGGAAGCCGGCGCGCTGATCGCGCGGGATCAGCAGCAACGGGCTGTCGTGGCTTGGACAGGGGACCTCGATGTACGGGGCGGTCGTATGCTCGGCGCCGCCGCGCTCGCGGGCCGAGCCGGCGCCGGGCGCGCCGTGCAGCAGCCGGGCGAGCGGCGCGGCGCCGCGAGATCGGAAGAGCACACGTCTGAACTCCAGTCACCGCTCATTA
>CAZJWO010000144.1:0-6259 GCA_964549735.1 uncultured Fibrobacteraceae bacterium
GACCGCCGCGAACTCGCTCAGGTCGTACACCTCTTCTTCTCGCGCTGCCTGTTCCGGATCGGCCGGCAAGAGTTGTGCGTCGAACTCCGCCAGATCATAGACCTTTTCCGCGGTCGCGGAAAGGGGGCGACTGGATGCGTCCGCCGACAGGTCCGGCGCCGAATCCAGGACCGGCGCTGCTGCGGGCGCGTCGGTCAACGACGCGAAGAGCGTGCTCTCCTCGCCGGGCAGGACGCAGTGGGCGAATTCCCGGCTTTCGACCTCGGGCGACGCGAAGATCGAGCCGCCGCTGCTGGCGAACGGATCGGCGACCAGCCCGCCCGGCGGCTGGCTGCTCGAGATGAACGGATCGCATCGTTCGACGATCAGGCCGCTGCCGGGCGCCGCCTCGGGATCGCCCTGTTCGTCGACCTCGATGCCGAAGAGTTCCGATGCCAGCGCGTTCAGTTGCTTGAGACGGGCTGTCTGGACGCCGAAATACTGCGACAGCTTGACCAGCCCGGCGGAACTTTCGCCGGCCGCCGGCACCAGCTCATCCAGCGCGCTCTTGAGGTCGGGATCGCGCGCGATTTGCACAGCCTGCGGGTCGAGTTCGCCGAGGCGTCCCCGTATCTTCTCGATGGCGCGCTCGCGAGGATCCTCCTCGCCCGACGGCGTCCGGCTGCGGTCGCCCATCGCACGCAGCTCGGTCGTCAGCTCCTCCAGCTCCTGTGTCAAGGGCAGCAACCGCTCGCCCTTGGCGCCGAGGCGCGCGACTTCCATCGCGATCTGGAACGCCAGGCGGCTGGCGCGCTCGATGAGCGCCGCCAGCGACCCCGGTTCCGCGCCGTTCCGCCCGGCGGCACGGGGCGGCAACGCGGCCAGCTCCTCCCTGATCGCGGTCACCGCCTGCATCAGCCGCTCGCGGCGGTGCGAACCTTCGGCGGCGGGCAGGTCCGCCGCCAATTTCGCGAGCCGGCGGCTGATGCGTTCGACCACGGCGCCCTGATGATTGATCTGAACGAGGACCGAAGACTGCCAACTGCGCGCATCCCGCAGACCCGCCACGAGGTCCGGCCCCTGCGACGCGACCATCTCCTGCTGCTTCGCCGTCGCGTTGGCCTGGTCGTTGAGATCGCTGATCAGGCGCAGAGCCTGATCGGCCAGGCTGCCGGCGCAGGGGTTGTCCCAGTTGTCCTGCAGATCGACGAGGTTGCCGTCGGCCATCGCCTTTTCCAGCCGGTGCAGTTCGCCCTCGAGTCCAACGTAGCGCGCCAGCTTCGCCTGTTGCAGATGATAGTGGCCTAGCAGATTGCCGGTGACCGCCGCCAGCTCGGGGTCTGTTACCAGGACCTCTTGCCGCCAGGAGTCCGGTACGTCCGGGTCGAGCGCGCCGACGGCAGCCAACAACTCCTCCTGCGCGAGGACGGTCTGGCGCGATTCGCGCAGCCGGCGTCCGATGCCGACGGCGACGAGCACCGCGACCAGCGTGATGACCAGCAGCGAGAGCCAGAAGGCATTGGCGGGAAATCGCGCGAAGTCGCCCAGCGTGGTCCAGTCCCGCAGGCCTGAGAAGTCCAGCAGGGTCTCTGGCGCGCTGCCGGTGGCCGTGATGATCCCGGCGCCCAGCACGAACGCGGCCAGCAGCAGCAAGAAGCCCGCATACAGCCCCAGCCCGAAGCCGGATCCCCGTCCGCGCCGCCGCACCGGGGCCGGCGCGCTCTTCGGCTCGGACCGCGACGGTTTGCCCGGCGAGGTCGGCGCGACGGCGGGCGACGCCGCCGGCCGGTTGCGCGCGGCGATCGGCCGATCCGACGCAGCCGGATCGTCCTCCGGAAAACCGTCCAGCAGGTTCTCATCCCATTCGCCGACCGGGCAGTCGGGGCCGTCCTCCGGCAAAGCGGCGTCGAGGTCCAGGTCCAAACGGTCGCTCATCCCGTCAACCTCTCTCGCGACAAGGGTTCCTGGGACATGTCCTGATTCCCCCTATCGGCAGGATCGCGACCAACCGTAGCAGGAATTGTGGCGGTGCGCGCGCCGCGGCGATCGCCAGCCGCACGGAACCGCGCCGAAGCGGCCGTTTCCCGACCATGGCCGCGGTTCGCGCCCGCAGGCATGCCTCCTGCATCGGTCGCTCGCCGACACCGAACCCGGAGGATGCCATGACGGTCGACGTCCAGCCACGCCGCGCGGTCCGCTATCGCGGCCTGTTCCCAACCTGGGAAGGCAACCGCCCGTTGACCTGGTTCTTCGCCGAACAGCTCCTGGAGGCGAGGGCCGAGTCCGATTTCCCGACGAACCAGTGCGGCAAGGACGAGGACGTGAACGTGTATCTGGCGGGTCTGCTCGCGTGCTGGGCGGCCGCAGACCAGCGCGGCGGCGTCCTGCCGGGGGCCGAACCGCTGCTGATCCCCCCCGCGGCGCCGGCGAGCCGCCGCTGCGTGGCGGAGCACTACCGCCGGCAGGCCGACCATCGCCTGTTGGCGCTGGGGCTCTTCGACCGCGGGGATCTGGTGCGCCGCAACAGGCTGGTCTGGCGCATGTCGGCGGATGAGACCCGCCGGCGCGATCTGGCCGTCGCCGCGACGTGTTACGAACTCGCCGCCGATCTGGCCGGCAGCGGCCGCGCGCAGCGGCCGGACCTGACCGCGATCTGGCGGCGGCTCGCTGCCCACCTGCCCGATTACGTGCACGTCCTGCAGACGTTGGCCAGACGCCGATTCGGACTGGGCGCCAGGATCGGCGACGCCGAGCTGGCCCGGCTCCTGGCTGCAGATTAGCCCTTGATGAAGCGCAAGATCTCCTGCAGCAGGCCCGTCGGACCGTGGGCGACCAGGACATCGTGTCCGCCGATCGCGAACGCCTGGAAGCGACATCGCGCGTGCCGGGCGCGGCGCTGCAGCATCCGCAGGGATTGCGGGTTGGCGCGGTCGTCGTCGTCGCACTGCACGCCATAGATCGGCAGCTTGAGCTTGCCGATCTGATCCTGAGCCTGCTGCATGCCCTCCGCGACATCGACGAGCAGACCCAGCCGCCGGCGGACGGGCCCCCATCGCAGCAGGCGCAGCTTCCACAGCAATCGCAACCAGAGGCCGCTCTGCGGCACCAGGGCCGGCGCGATGAGCACGAGTCCGGCCACGCGTTCGCGTGCGGCCAGATGGATCGCCAGCGCGGCGCCGAAACCGACGCCCACGACGAAGACGTCGCGGCACGTCTCGGCGAGCAGCTGGTGCCCGAGCCGCAACTGCTGCAAGCTGGCGCGCCAGCGGGCTTCGGGTCGCTCCGTCATGCCGTGGCCATAGCCGGCCAGCAGCAGGCCGCAGATCGTCAGGCCGCCGTCGCTGAGCACCTGGGCCAGCGCGAGCAGATCGGCGGGACTCTGGTGCGTGTCATGGATGAGCAGAACGCCGGGCGCGCTCTCGGCGCCGAACTTGATGTACGACCGCTCGTGCCGCGGCACGCCCAGCTCCGCTTCGGCGAGCCACCGCAGCCGGTCGTGGGTCCGCAGTACCATCTGGCGGACCCGATTCTCGCCGGTCCGGCCTGCGACCGAACGACGCAGATCCCAGGCAGTCAGCGCGGTCGACTGCAACAGGATGCGGCGTTGTTCGTTGCGCAGGGCGGCATCGCTGGTTTCGTTCTTCACGGACACGGCGCTCCGGCGCGGTGGCGCTGGCTGGCGATCGACGACATGCCGACGGCCCCGATCCACGCAGATAGATAGTCCGCAGAGGGTCCCGCTGCCAGCAGAAAGAATCGACGGGCGGCCACCGTGGCGGCCCACGCTCCGGGCTAGGCGCAGCGTCCTGCGGCAGCCGCTGCGCGGAGCATGGCATCGTAGCGGCTGGCCAGTCGCGGCCAGCAGAACTCGTCCATGTCGCCGGCCAGCGAGCACATGTGCCCGCACGCGCCGCCGCCGATGAGCTCGGCCAAGAGAGTCACGAGTTCCTGCTCGTCGCCGTAGAAATGGCGTCCACGGCAGCGCGACCCGTACAGCGAGGGATAGACCTGCCGCCGCGGCAGCACCGGGTAGCAGCCGGCATGCACCGCTTCGGCCACGGCGATACCGAAATATTCCTGCTCGGCGCAGCTGACGACGATGTCGGACCGCATCAAGAATCGCTCGTAGCTCCGGCGATCGGCGGCGTAGCCGAATCGCAGGCACCGCCGGCCCAGACGGTCGGCAAGAGGCCGGAAGACATCGTTGCGATGCCTCTCGTCTCCGAGCAGGATCACCGCGAAATCCAGATCGAGGTCGAGCAACCGGCCGAGCGCCGCCGCGAAGATGTCCGGCCGCTTGTCGAACTCCCAGCGGTGGTTCCACAGGATGACGGGCCGCTGGCCGTTGCGCGGCCACGCCGGGCCCGCGTCCGCCGCGCACGGACTGCCCCTCCAGACGGCGCGCGCCTCGGCAGCCGCGGGCCGACGCGGCAGACCGACCGGCAGGACCTCGCTGCGCGCGGCGAGGCGCTGCCGCACGCGGCGCGGAACGGCCTCCGGCATGCGATTGAGGTACTGCGGCAGACTGCCCAGGAACAGGTCGCGGTGGAAGTCCGAGTTGAAGACCACGCGGTCGGCGGCCAGGCAGCTCAGGATGCTGGTGAACCCGAAATGGAAATCGAACTCCTCTTGCGGCGAGAGCGGGTAGGTGAGCTGATTCTCGTGCATGTACAGCACCAGAGGCCGGCGATCAAGCGGCGGCGGCAGCAGGCCGCGTAGGTCGGCTGCGTTGAGCAGGCTGGTGGTCATCAGCAGATCGCAGGGATAGGGCCGAGCCCGCAGCTGATCGGCGAACCAGACCGCAGCGCCACGCATGCGCCACTTCCAGTAGCGCGGGGGCAAGGTCAGGGCACGGAAGCGGTGTCGCGAGTGCCGCATGAGCCCGAGCCGGAAGCAGCGGTGCGAACCCCCGTCGTACGGCTCGATGAAGACGACATCCAGAATCCGCTGCGCCGCGTCCACGAGAGGCTCCACTTCTTCCGGGGGGTCAGCGCCGGTTCGGGCTGACCATGCATGAAGCGCGATATATTGATGTCAAGACACTAATCGTGTATAATTAAGCAGAATCGTCGTCGTTGCCGGGAAGCAGGCGCCCGATCGGGTTCCGGCCTTCGGTCGTTCTTCGCCACCGTGAGAGGTTTTCCCATGTCAAGAGCCGCTCTCCTTCTGGCTGCCATGCTGACGTTCGGATCGCTGGCCGCCGCCGTCCCGTTCGAGAACCCGGGCGTCATCGGCCATGTTCCCGATCGGATCATGGTCACCCTGCAGCCGGGTATCAAGCTGAACGTGGACAAGAGCCTCGGCCTGCCGCTGACCGGCCTGCCCCAGCTCGACGCTCTGGCGATCAAGCACGGCGTCCGCGAGATCGAACTGCTCTACGGGCCGATGATCGCGTCGTTCAAGGACGCCGACACGCGGGCACTGCTCGAGAGCGTCTACACGATCGACTTCTCGGACAAGGCTGATCTGGGCGGCGTACTCGCCGACTACGCGAAGCTGGACATCGTCGCCGAGGCCCATCCGGTGGCGATCTGCAAGATGCACAGCGGCGCCTTCCTGCCCAACGACCTGCAGAGCGCCCAGTGGCACCACCGCAACATGACGCTCGGCGGCGCGGACATCCGCACCCTCGGCGGCTGGGCCGAGACTCTCGGCGACAGCAACATCATCGTGGCGATCGCCGATTCGGGCATCGATTGGCAGCACCCGGACCTCGGCGGAGCGCACCCCGACAAGGTCAACGGCGCGCTGTGGACCAACTGGGCCGAGTACTACGGAACCTCCGGCCAGGACAGCGACGGCAACGGCTACGTCGACGACATCCGGGGCTGGGATTTCGTGAACGTCTCGACCAGCCAGTGCTGGCCCGGCCAAGACTGCCTGACGCCGGACAACAACCCGATGGATTTCGAGGGCCACGGCACCAACTGCGCGGGCATGGTCGCCCCCCTGACGGACAACGGCATCGGCATCGCCGGCACCGCCCCCGGGGTCAAGATCATGGCCATCCGCGTCGGCTGGTACAACGCCAGCGGTCAGGGCGTCGTGCGCATGGACTTCTGCTCGCAGGGCATGGTCTATGCCGCCGCCAACGGGGCGAAGATCGTCAGCTGCTCGTGGGGCAATACCAGCTTCCTTTCCAGCGCCGTGACGACGTGCCTGAACGCCGGCATGCTGATCTTCGAGAGCGCCGGCAACAACAACGACGAGGTCCCTTCCTACCTCGGCAGCTACAACGATCCGCTGCGCCGCGTGCTGTCCGTCGCGGCGACGTCCCCGA
>CAZJWO010000145.1:0-6258 GCA_964549735.1 uncultured Fibrobacteraceae bacterium
TGCGTCCGGAGGCTGGCGCCGTCGTCGCTCTGCTCACCTGACCCCGCTTCCGGCGCCGAGCGCCCCCGGGCGCACGACGACCCCGGCGGCGCGGCGCCCGCCCTTGCAACCAGCACCGGATGCCGGGGTTCCGCTCGATGCCTGGCGGGAACGTGTGGGAATCGAACCCACCTCGGACGGTATGACGCGCCCGACAAAGGGATTTGAAGTCCCCGGGGCCCACCAGGACCCATTCGCTCCCGCGCATGCGGCGGCCCGACCGCACGGTCGGGCGAACGCCTCAAGAGTAAGCTGCGACCGTCATTTCCACCAGCGGGAAACGGCGGTCGTCACTCCACCGTGACCGCCTTGGCCAGGTTGCGCGGCTGATCGACGTCTTCGCCGCGCAGCACGGCGATGTGGTAGGCCAAAAGCTGCAGCGGCACGACCGACAAGAGCGGCGTCAGCATGCCCCGGCAGCGCGGGATCGTCAGCACGTGGTCGCTGAGGGCGGCGATCTCCTCGTCGCCTTCGGTCACCACGCTGATGATCTTGCCCTTGCGGGCGCGGACCTCCTGGACATTGCCGCGGATCTTCTCGTAGCTGCTGTCGCGCGTGCAGATCACGACGACCGGCATGTTGGGATCGATGAGCGCGATCGGCCCGTGCTTCATCTCGGCGGCCGGATAGCCCTCCGCGTGGATGTAGCTGATCTCCTTGAGCTTGAGCGCGCCCTCGAGCGCGATCGGGAAGTTCACGCCGCGGCCGAGGTACAGGCAGTTCGAGTGGTTCGCGTAGACCTTGGCGATCTCGCGGATCGCGTCGGACTGGGCCAGCACCTGGCGGATCTTGTCCGGCACCTTCTGCAGGTCCTCGATGATCTCCATCCCGGTCTCGGCGTTGATGTGGTTGCGCCGGCCGAGCAGCAGCGTCAGCAGGATCAGGATGGCCACCTGGCCGGTGAAGGCCTTCGTCGAGGCGACGCCGATCTCCGGTCCGGCGTGGATGTACACGCCGCACTCCGATTCGCGCGCGATCGTCGAGCCCACGACGTTCGTGATGCCGACGACCTTCGCGCCGCGGCGGCGGGCCTCGCGCATGGCCTCGAGCGTGTCGATCGTCTCGCCGGACTGGCTGATCACCAGGCAGAGCGTGCCCGGCTCGATGATCGGCGACCGGTAGCGGAACTCGCTGGCGTACTCGACCTCTACCGGGATGCGCGCGTACTCCTCGATGAGGTACTCGCCGACCAGCCCGGCGTGGTAGCTGGTGCCGCACGCGAGGATGATGATGCGCCGGATGTTGCGCAGCTCCCAGTCCGTCAGCTGCAACCCGCCCAGGCGGACATCGCCCGAGGCCGGCAGGATGCGCCCGCGGAACGCGTCGCGGATGGTCTCCGGCTGCTCGAAGATCTCCTTGAGCATGAAGTGCGGGAAGCCGCCCTTCTGGATCGCCTCGAGGCCCCAGGTGATCTCCTGGATCTCCTTGTCGATGGCGTGGTTGTCGATGTCGAAGGTGTGGACCTCGCCGGGCGTCAGCACGGCCATGTCCCAGTCGTCGAGGTAGATGACCTGCTTGGTGTGGCCGAGGATCGCCGCGACGTCGCTCGCCAGCACGTTGAAGCCCTCGCCGATGCCGACCACGAGCGGGCTGCCCCGGCGGGCGCCGACGATCTTGCCCGGCTCGTCGGCATGCATGACGGCGATGCCGTAGGTGCCCTCGACGAGCTTGAGCGCCTCGCGCACGGCGTCTTCGAGGTTGCCGCGATACTGGTCGTTGATGAGGTGCACGAGCACCTCGGTGTCGGTCTCCGAACTGAACTCGTGGCCCTTCTCGATGAGCTTGAGCTTGAGCACCTGGTAGTTCTCGATGATGCCGTTGTGGACGAGGGCCACCTTGCCGTCCTGGTGCGGATGGGCGTTGATCTGATTCGGCTCGCCGTGCGTCGCCCACCGCGTGTGCGCGATGCCGCAGGTGCCGCTCAGCGCGCGCGGATCGACGGCGTCGGCCAGCTCCTGGATCTTGCCCTTGCGCTTGACGCAGGCGATGCCCCCCGGCTGCACGACCGCCAGGCCGGCGCTGTCGTACCCGCGGTACTCGAGGCGGCGCAGCCCCTCCAGGAGGTTCAGGGCGACCTCGCTCGATCCGGTGATGCCGACGATTCCGCACATGCGCTCGACTCCTCTAGGTTGTCGACGATCCGCCCGCGCCGCGGACGCGCGCGATGAGCGCGCGCGCGGCGGCCTCGCTGGCGGCTTCGGCGATGATCCGCACGACCGGCTCGGTGTTCGACGACCGCACGTGGACCCAGCCGTCGCGGCCCGTCCACTTCAGCCCGTCGCGGTCATCGAGATCGCCCGGTCCCAGACGCAGCAGGGCGCGCCGCAGCCCGTCTCCCGCCGGCACCTCGCCGGCGTCGAACTTCTCCTTGACCATCGCGACCGGCGGCAGCACCGCGGCCAGGACCGAAAGCGGCCGGCGCGTCGTCGCGAGGGCTTGCAGGATCATGGCGATGCCGACCAGCGCGTCGCGCCCCGGATGCAGGGCCGGATAGATGACCCCGCCGTTGCCCTCGCCGCCCAGCACGCAGCCGTGCCGCAGCATGGCGGCCACGACGTTCGCCTCGCCCACGGGCGTGCGCCAGACGCGCGACCCGTGGCGTTCGGCCACGCGCTCGATGAGACCGGTCGTCGAGAGGTTGACCGCCAGATCCCCGGGCTCGCGCGCGAGCAGGAAGTCGGCGGCGAGCACGAGGGTCATCTCCTCGCTCAACGGGCGCCCGCCGTCGGCCACCAGCGCGAGCCGATCCACGTCCGGATCGACGGCCAGGCCGAGATCGGCGCCGCTCGTGGCGACCGCGGCGATGAGTTCGCCCAGATGCGCCGGCGTCGGCTCGGGATCGTGCGGAAAACGGCCGCTCAGACCGCAGCCCAACCGCGTGCAGCGCACGCCCAGCCGCTCGCAGAGCGCGGGCACGATCGCCCCGCCGGCGCCCTCGACCGCATCGACGACCACGTGCAGGCCGCGCGCCGCGATGCCCGCGCGGTCGAGCCAGGGCAACGCGAGCAGCGCGTCGAGATGCCGCGCGTCGGCGTCCGCGACCTGGGTGACGCCGCCGAGCCGCTCGTGCGTCACGTGCCCGTCCTGGGCGTCGAAACGGGCGCGGACCACGGCGTTCTGCTCGGCGTCGAGGAACAGCCCGCGTCCGTCGAGGAACTTCAGCGCGTTCCACTGTTGCGGGTTGTGGCTGGCGGTGATGATGATCCCGCCGACGGCGTCCGTGTGCTGCACTTCCAGCTCGGTCGTCGGCGTCGTCGCGACGCCGATGTCGCGCACGTCATGGCCCGTCGAGGCCAGCGCCGCGCAGACGGCGTCGCGCACCATCGCGCCCGACGGCCGGGTGTCGCGGCCGACGACGACCGGTCCGGCCGGCAGCCAGGCGCCGAACGCCGCGGCCCACCGCGCCGCGGAGACCGCGTCGAGACCGGCGCCCACGACGCCGCGGACGCCCGAGACACTGACTCTCAGCACCAAAGAGGCACCCTTCCCGCTGCGGCCTGGTCCACCGCCGGCAAGTCCGGCGGCTCCAACCCGTTCACGGCGACCGGCGTTCCCGAAGCAAGAGACGGGCCTTTCCGGCCGGCAACGCTTGCCCCCGCGGCGCCTCACGGCGTATCATGTGGCGCTAGGAGGCCCGCCATGGACGGAACCAGGTTAGGCGCCGCGCCTCCGCCCCGCAACCGCCGTCTCCAGCTGGCCGGAATCCTGGCCCTGGGGCTGGGTTTCTTGCTACCGGCGGCAACAGGGGCGGCCGGGTTGCGCATCAGCGACCGGTTGAGCCCGCTGAACGCGGAGCGGCACCTGCGCGCGCGGACCGATTACATCCTGCTGCACACGACCGAGGGCGGCGACCGCTCGTCGCTGGCGCGCGTACGCCGCGGCGGCCTGGCGCACTACCTGGTCATGACCGACGGCCGGGTCCACCGGATCATCGACCGCAATCGCGTCGCCCGCCACGCCGGCCTCAGCATGTGGAACGACCGGCAGGACCTCGACGAGGTCTCCCTCGGCATCGAGATCGTCGGCTACCACAACCGGCCGCTCGACGCACGGCAGATCGCCGCCTTGCGCGAGCTGCTGCGCCAGCTCAAGTCGCTGTACCGGATCTCGGACGAGCGGGTGCTCAGCCACTCGATGGTCGCCTTCGGCCACCGCAACCGCTGGCACGCGCACGCCCACCGCGGCCGCAAGCGCTGCGGCATGCAGTTCGCGCAGCCCGAACTGCGCGCGCGCCTCGGTCTGACGTCGCGCCCGACGGTCGATCCGGACGTCGCCGCCGGGCGGCTCATCGTCGCCGACCCCTACCTCAACACGGTCCTCTACGCGCCGGCGCCGCTGGCCGAACGCGTCGCCGAAGCGCGGTTCGAAGGGCCGGACGTCAACGTCATCACGGCGGAGCGCACGGCCTGGTTCATCGCGCGCGACGAGTTCGACCATCCGCGCACCGTGTATGTCTTCCCCGACGGCAGCCGCCAGCGCGGCAACGAGATCCGCGACTGGGGGCGCCTGCCCAGCGGCACGCGCGTCCTGCTGGACCAGGATCCGCTGCCCGTGCCCGCCGATCCCGCCTGGCTGGTCCTCGGGCGCGACGGCAGCTCCCCCAGCGAACTGGCCGGCAGCGCCTACGCCGCGCCGACGACGCTCTACGTGCAGCCCGGCGGTCGCGTCCAGCGCGGCGACGAGCTGCGTGAGCGCGACTTCCGCCGCCTGCCGATAGGCACCCGCATCTTCGTGGGTTTCCGCTACGCGGGGTCGGTCGCGCCCGGACGGACGGCCTACCAGCTCTGCGGGCCGAACTACCGCCTCGACACGACGCTCTACCTGATGCCCGGCGGCGCCGTGCGCACCGGGACGCAGATCCGCGAGGACCGCATCCCGCGCGGGACGCTCGTGCTGGTGCCCGCGTAGGCCGCGCGATCGAGCGGGGATGCGGATCGGTCGTTCGAGCTGCGCGGGACGGTGGCCGCGGCGTTGGCCTAGCGCCGGGTGTCGATTCCCCTGGTCCATCCTTCGGGCGGCCTGGGAAAGTCCTGGAGCTGGTGCGCGGAATCGAACCGCGGACCTGCTCATTACGAGTGAGCTGCTCTACCAGCTGAGCTACACCAGCTCCAAGATCTCGAGGCGGGGTGGTGCCTAGGGGCGGAGTCGAACCACCGACACCTGCATTTTCAGTGCAGTGCTCTACCAGCTGAGCTACCTAGGCACCCGTCCGGTCGGCGGCGGCAGCCGGCGACCGGACGAGCAATTAAACTACGGGGTTGCCAGGTTGTCAAGCGACCGGCGCCGCGCTCGCCAGCTCCTCGATGCGGGCGACGACCTCGTCGATGTCGAACGGCTTGTACATGGTGCGCTCGGCGCGCGACCAGGTCGCGATGAACCGCTCGCGCTCCGGGGAATCGACCTTGCGGGCGGTCAAGAGCATGATCGGGAAGCTGCGGCTCGCCGGGTCGCGGTCCATCCACTCCTTCAGGAGCCGGCTGACCTCGTAGCCGTTGCACCCCGGCAGCATGACGTCCAGCAGCATGGCGTCGGGACGCACCTGCTTGGCCAGATCCAGGGCCTGCAGACCGTCGGTCGCGGTCACCACCTCGTAGCCGCGCAGGGCGAGGCTGTAGTCGAGGGTCTCGAGGATGTCCTGCTCGTCGTCCACGACGAGGATACGCAGGCGTTCGTCCATCGCGGTCCTCCCAGGGTGCGGTCAGACGCCGACAACCTCCGGTTGCGGGTCGTCGGCGCGTGGTTGCGGCGGCGCGGGCGTCGCCTTGCTCTCGTCGAATTCCGGCAACGGCTGCCAGCGCGAATCGGCGAGCAGATGATGGCGTTCGGGCGCCGCGATGACGACCTGCCAGGCGACGGCCAGACGCTGCGGATCGAGCACCAGGCCGCACCACAGGCCGGGCGCGAGCTGCCAGCCGAGCTGTCCCGCCGCTTCGGCGAACCTTTGCGCACGCGCGTCGCGGCATTCGCGACCGAGCCGGGACAGGAACGTGCGCAGATGGACGTCGAGCGCCTCGATCTCCCACGGCTGGCTCGCCGCGCAGCGCTGGCGCAGGTCCAGCGCGGCGACCGCCACGTCGAGGCCGGCCGTCCGCGCCCGCCGGTTCAGCGCCTCGAGCTCGCGGCCGACGTTCAACACCTGACCGCTGGCCGGCTCGCGCGGCAGCACCAGCCAGACGGTAGTTCCCAGTCCGGGCCGGCTCTCGACGCGGATCAGACCGC
>CAZJWO010000146.1:0-6252 GCA_964549735.1 uncultured Fibrobacteraceae bacterium
CTGTGCCGGCGCCAGCGTTTGCCGCTGATCCAGGCGGCGGCTCTCGGCGCGCGCCGGACTGGTGTCGACCGAAGGCTTGTCGGCGGCCGCGGCCGCGGCCGCGGCGGCGGCCTGCTCGCGCTCGCGACGGGCGGCTTGCGCCTGCAAGGCGGCCGGCGGCGGCGGGAACACGAGATGCGGGCGGCGTTGCAGGTAGATCATCTGCCGGCGCAGGCCCGAACCGAGACGTCCGTCGGGGCGCACCGCTGGATCGAGGCCTGCCGGGCCGTCGGCCAGTTCTTCCTGCGCGGCGCGCAGCGCGGTGATCTCCTGCGCGAGCAGAAACGTATAGAGGTCGAAATCATCGCCGCTGCGCGCCCGGTAGGCCTGCGGCGAATCCGGGTAACGATCTTGCAGCAGCTCAGCGTAGATCGCCGCCGTGTCCGGTTGTTCGAAATAGCTGCCCTGCAACAACATGGCGCCGTACAGCGCCCGCGGCGCCACCGTGCTGTCGACCGAGGTGTCGGCCGCCAGCGCCGTGAAGATCTCGTACGCCAGGCGCGGGCGCTCGAAGCTGAAGAGCAGGGCGTTCGCTTGCAGCAAGCGCAGACGCGCGGCGCGATCCGGCGGCGCGTCCGGGAGCTGGTTCATGGCGGCCAGGTAATCGCGCAGCGCGCCCAGCAGAAGCCGCGTACGTTCCGGCTCCCTGAGCAGCGGTCCGCCGCCGACCGCCTGTTGGAAGTAGTCGCGCGCCTTCTCGAGATCCTCCGTGGCCAGATCTCCGGCGGCCAGGTAGGCATGACCGAGGATCTCGGCCCAGAGGGGTTTGACCTCGCGGGTCAGTTGATCCTCGGGCATGCCTTCGAGCAGAGCGACGGCCGCTCCGCGCTGATCGCGGGCCAACAGGATCTCGGCTTCGACCAGACCGACCATGCCCTGCTGCCCGTGGATCTCCGCCTCGTTCTTGAGGCTGGCGACCATGGTCTCGGCGGCCTCGAGCTCGCCGAGACGGATGCGGCACCGGCACAGCAGCAGTCGCGCCCTAAAGACGCGGTCCGGCAAAGGGGAATCTCCCACGACACCTTCGAGGACCGGGACCGCCTCGCCGAACCGCTCCAACTCCCAGAGCGCAGCGGCCAGCTGCAGGCTGCTGTTGTCCCAATCCTCGCCGCGCGGATGTCGCTCCAGGTACCGGCGGTACGCCGCCACGGCGCTGTGCCAGTCCCGCAGGGCGAAGGCGTTATCGCCGCTGGCGCGCATCGCTTCGGCCTGGAAACGGCTATCGGGGAACTGCCTCTCGAGGAGGTCGAGCAGGTCTTGGCTGCGCGCGGCATCGTTGATCATCAGGAAGTTGACCGCTTGCAGAAACAGAGCCTCTTCCATGTACGGGGTGCGCGGAAAGTTCGTGAACAGCAGGTCCAGCTGCCGGATCGACATGCGGTAGCTGGCCATGCGATGATGCGCCTTGCCCTGCAAGAATAACGCGTCATCGGACAGGCTGTGCCCGGGATACATGTCCAGGACCTTCTGGGCCTTGGCGATCGCCCGCAGATAGTTCTGGCGCTGAGCGTTCGATGCCTGGCCGACATCCTGGCCCTGCTTGATGGCTTCTTCGCGGCCGCGTTCGGCGTCCTGGAAGGCCTTCTCCGCGTTGTAGAACGTATTGTATCGCGCGCAGCCGCCGACCAGGAGCGCACCGGCCGCCAGCGCGCAGACCGCCGCGGCGACCAGCCGCCGCCAGCTGCGCCGGTCGCTATCCAAGCCGGTGGGACGGGAAATCGCGCGTTGCACGTTGCGCCGCCTCTTCGCCCACAGGAATCAGGGGTTGTCCTGCAGCGTCGGGTGGATCGTCATGGCCGGTCCGCGCCGTCGCGGCCGCCTCCAACTCAAACAACGCTAGGCTCAGCCGAGTGCCAGGTCAACCGCCCGCGCAGGAAGGTGGCCACCACGCGGCCCTTGAGCGTCTCGCCCAGGAAGCTCGAATTGCGGCTGCGCGAGCGCAGCGTCTGCGCGCTGACGACCCATTCCCGTTCGGGATCGAGCAGCGTGAAATCGGCCTCGCCACCTTCTTCGAGCCTTCCCAGCGGCAGGCCGAGAACGGCCGCCGGCCGCTCGGTCAGGCTCTGCACGAGCCGTCCGAGATCCAGCTTGCCGGCCGCCACGAGGTGGGTCATGCCGACGGCGAACGCCGTCTCCAGACCGATGACGCCGAACGGGGCCTGGTCGAACTGCAGCTCCTTCTCGGTCGCGGTGTGCGGCGCGTGGTCCGTGGCGATGCAATCGAGGGTGCCGTCGGCCAGGCCGTCGGCGATGGCCTCGACATCTCCGGGTTCGCGGAGCGGCGGATTCATCTTGAACAGAGGCGAGTAGTCGCGGCACCGGCTGTGATCCAGAGCGAAGTGATGCGGCGTGGCCTCGGCCGTCACGCGCACCCCGTCGGCCTTGGCGCGGCGGATGATCTCCACCGCGCCGCGCGTCGAGACGTGGGCGACGTGCAGGTGCCCGCCGGTGGACCGCGCCAGCTCGATGTCGCGGAAGACGGCCGCATCCTCGCCCGCGCGCGGCATGCCGCTCAAGCCCAGACGCATGGACCAGTAGCCCGCGTGCATGCAGCCGCCGGCGACCAGGCTGAGGTCCTCGGCGTGCGTCATGATCGGCACGCCCAGCGCGCGGGCGTATTGCAGGGCGCTGGTCATGAGCTTGCCGCTGGCCACGGGCGAGCCGTCGTCGGTGAAGGCGACCGCCCCCGCCTCGACCATGGCGCCGAGCTCGGCCATGCCCTCGCCCTTGCGTCCGACCGAGACCGCGCCGGCGGGCAGCACGCGGCAGAGGCCCGCCTCCGCGCCGCGGTCGATGACGTAGCGCACCATCCCCGCGTTGTCGATCGCCGGGTCGGTGTTGGGCATCGTGACGACCGCGGTGAAGCCGCCGGCCGCCGCGGCGCGGCTGCCGGTCGCGACGGTCTCCTTCTCCTCCTGCCCGGGTTCGCGGAAATGCACGTGCGTGTCGACGAAGCCGGGCGCGCAGAAGAGCCCGTCCGCCTCCAGGGTCGGCAGGCCCTCGACCGTCGCCTTGCCGGGACCCATCGCCTCGACACGACCGCGCTTGACGTGTAGGAAACCTTTGCGCGCGGCGACCTTGCCGCCACCGATGAACCGCACTCCGGTCACCAGGTACTCCGGCGGGATGCGTTGCCAACTCCACTCGTTGCTCATGCTGCTCGCCATCTCCTTCAGGCTGCTTCGCCGGATCCCAGGGCGCCTGGATCGCCGCCGGACAGCAGATAGATCAACGCCATGCGCACGGCCACGCCGTTGGCCACCTGGTCGAGGATCACCTGGCGCGGTCCGTCGGCGACCTCGCTCGCGATCTCCACGTTCCGGTTCATCGGACCGGGATGCATGATGAACGCCGCCGGCTTCAGCGTGCGGACCACGTCCTCGGTCACGCCGTAGCGCCGGTGGTACTCGCGGTTGCCGGGGAAGCCGGTGCCGGCCCCGCGCTCAAGCTGGATGCGCAGGATGTTGAGCACGTCGGCCTCGGCGACGGCGCGCTTGAGATCGTACTCCACCTTGACGCCGAGGCGGGCGATGCTCGCCGGCACCATGGTCGGCGGACCGCAGACCGTCACCTCCGCTCCCAGCTTGCCCAGGCCCCAGATATTCGAGCGCGCCACCCGGCTGTGGGCGATGTCCCCGATGATCGTGACGCGCTTGCCGCGCAGATCGCCCAGGCGTTGGCGCATGGTCATGATGTCGAGCAGGCCCTGGGTCGGATGCTCATGGCAGCCGTCGCCCGCGTTGATGACCGGGCACTTGAGCACGCGCGCCAGGTACTGGGCCGAACCGCTGCTGCCGTGCCGGACGACCAGCATGTCGATCTTCATGGCCTGCAGGTTCTCGGCCGTGTCGCGCAGGGTCTCGCCCTTGGTGAAGCTGCTGGTGGCGACCGCGAAGTTCACGATGTCGGCCGAGAGGCGCTTCTCGGCCAGCTCGAAGCTGATGCGGGTGCGCGTGCTGGGCTCGTGGAAGAAGTTCACGACCGTGCGACCGCGCATGATGGGCACCGAGCGGATCGGCCGGTCGAAGACGGCGCGGAACCGCGACGCGATGTCCAGCACGAGCAGGATCTCCTCGGCGGACATGTCCTCCAGGCCGAGGACGTCCTTGCGCTTGAGGCTCATCAGCCCTGGACCTCCCCGACCACGACCTCCTGCTTGCCGTCATAGTCCTTGACCCGCACCTTGATGACCTCCTTCTGGGAGGTCGGCACGTTCTTGCCCACGAAGTCGGGGCGGATCGGCAGCTCGCGGTGGCCGCGATCGACGAGCACGGCCAGGCGGATCGCGCGCGGCCGGCCCCAATCCATGATGACGTCCAGGGCGGCGCGCACCGTGCGGCCCGTGTAGAGCACGTCATCGACGAGGATGACGACCTTGTCGGTGACGTCGAGCGGCATCTCGGTGCTGGCGACGCGCGGCGAGGGGCCGAGCTTGGAGAGGTCGTCCCGGTAGAACGTGATGTCGATCGCGCCGCTCGGCACGACGACGCCCTCGACGGCCTTGATGGCGTCCTGCAGCAGACCGGCCAGCGGCACGCCGCGCCGCTGGATGCCCAGCAGCACGAGGTCCTGGGTGCCGCCATGGGCCTCGAGCACCTCGTGCGCCATGCGCTTGATGGCTCGGCTCATCTCGTCCGGGGTCATGATGACGGCTTTCTCGATGAAGCTCATGGTTCTCCTCGCCTTGCGGGGGCGGGCAAAAAGAGACGGCTCGCGCGCCGCTGCGCCGCAAGCCGCCGTGGTGCCTTGCCGCCTCCTCTTCGGGCCTCGCCGGACCGCGTTAAAAAGGGCTGCTGGGTGCAACGAAGATAACTCGTCGAACTAGCCGAAGCAAGGTCGATGGCGTCGTCAATTTCAACCGGAAGTAGGGCAAAGCGCTATATCGGCGCCACTTAATCGACACTGGCATGTGAATCCGCGTCGTCGGCACGGTCGTTCTCTGCCGTGGTGTCCAGCTGTCTGGCAATCTGCTTGAGAATCTCGTCCAGTCCTTGCCGGGTCACGCCCATCGCCTTGGCGGCGGCCGCCCGATTGTTGCCGTGAGCGGCGAGCACAGGCAGTACGTACCGCTCCTGGAAGCGGCGCAGAACGATCTCCTTGGCATGGCGGTACGGCAGTCCGGCGAGGTCATGACTGCCGGCTTCATCCTGCATGTCCCGCTCGAGCATCAGATGTCCCGTGCGAGCGAACTGCGACATGATCTGCTGCAGCTGCCGCACGTTGCCGGGCCAGTCGTACGCGCACAGGCGCGCCATGTCCTGCGAAGAGAGCGTCGGCAGCACAAGACCGCACTCTGCGCAAGCCTGTACCAGGAAATGCCTCGCGAGCAGCGGGATATCCTCCCGCCGCACTCGCAGAGGCGGCACGACGATCTCAGACCCGCACAGGCGGTAGTAAAGGTCCGCCTTGAGTCTGCCTTCTTGAATCGCCTGCTGGGGGTTGCGGTTCGTCACGGCCAGAACGCGGCCCTCGAAGCGTCGCTCGACGTTGGTTCCCGACCGGCAGTACGTCCGGTACTCGACGACGCGCAGGAGTTGGGCTTGCAAATCGAGGGGGACCTCCGTGAATTCGTCCAGCACGACCCAACCATCGCCGACCTCTTCGAGCAGACCGGGCATGGTACCGACGTCCGTGTAACGTCCCGCCTCGGTGCCGAACAGCGTCGCGCGCAGATCCGTACCGGGGTTGGCGGCGCAGTGGTAGATGGCGAGCGGGAGCGTGGTCTTCTTCCGAGAGTGGGTTTCGACCAGCGCGCTGCGCTTCCGCCCTTCTTCGTGCAGGGTGTGGATGACGAGTTCCTTGCCCGTGCCAGTTTCGCCTGTGATCAGAACCGGAGTCCTGCCCGGAGCGGCAGCTTCGATCTGTCTCCAAAGGTCATGCATCGCCGGACTGTCGCCGAGCATCTTGCCTGGCCGGACGGGCAGCTGCCGCTTCAGAAGACGCAGATCGCGTTCGAGCTGCACATTCTGGATCGCGCGGCTGATGCGGAAATCCAGTTCTGCGGCGTTCTGGCATTTGGTCACGTAGTCCGCCGCGCCGCGCTGCATGGCCGCGACCGCTATCTCGATCGCGGTGTTCCCGGTGATGATGATGATCGGCAGATTGGGCTCGAAGACCTTCATCTGATCCAGCAGCGCGAAGCGATCCTTGCCGTCCTTGAGGTCGAGATAGATCGGAAGAGCACACGTCTGAACTCCAGTCACCGCTCATTAT
>CAZJWO010000147.1:0-6146 GCA_964549735.1 uncultured Fibrobacteraceae bacterium
CTTCCGATCTCTCAGCGGCAGGGCCGTGGCCGCCGGCGGCGGCGCGCCGTGCCGGCGGATCACGATCTGCTCGTCGTTCTGCCTGACCTCGAGCTCCGCGATGCCCGTCTCGACGACCAGTTCCACCAGGGCGCGGATCTGGGCAATGTCCATGGCTTCTCCTGCCGTGTTGCGATCCGGCCGCACCGCGCGCGGTTCAGGATCCGTACTTCCGGTCGCGAGCTGTCGCGGCGGCAGCGCCGGACGTCTCGCGGCTCAGACCCGGCCGAGATACTTGCCGGTCCGGGTGTCGACCCGCACGACCTCGCCCTCCTCGATGAACAGCGGCACCTGCACGACCAGGCCGGTCTCGAGCGTGGCCGGCTTGCTGCCGCCTTGCGCCGTATCTCCCCGCACGCCAGGATCGGTCTGGGTGATGGTCAGTTCGACGGTGAACGGCGGCTCGACGGTCAGCGGATTGCCCTCGTGGAGCATCACCGTGCACACGTCGCTCTCCTTGACGTACAGCGGCAGATCGCCGAGCTTCTCGACCGGCAGCTGGACCTGATCGTACGTCTCCAGGTTCATGAACGTGTAGAACTCGCCGTCGTTGTACAGGTACTGGTAGTTGCGCTTCTCGAGCCGGACCTCCTCGACCTTCTCCCCGGCGCGGAAGGTCTCTTCGATGACCTTGCCCGTCGTGACGCCTCGCAGTCGGGTGCGCACGAAAGCGCCGCCCTTGCCCGGCTTGACGTGCAGGAACTCCATGATGCTCCACAGCTCGCCCTTGTAGCGCATGGTGAATCCGGTCCGGAAGTCGCTGGTATCGGCCACGCCATCCTCGCTTCGCTGATGCCGACAGCGCGGGCGTTGGCCCGCGCGGGAACGCTTCAGAATAGGTTGCGCGACCGTTCGCGGCAACCGTCACTCCGCCGGTCGCCGGTCCTGGTCAGGCATCCCGTCGGCCCGGCTCGACACTCCCGTCGAGCCAGCGGCGGAATCGCAGCAAGTCCTCGTCCCGGTGGTTGGCGGCGGCCCGCAGACCCGTCGCCGCGGATTGCGCCGCGCCCGGCGGCTCCGCTGGCGCGGCCGCCGTGGCGCCGGCGGGCGCGCCCTGGGCCTTGGCCTCGTCATCCTCTAGACGCGCCAGGATCTCGAGGGCGTCGGGACGTCCCGGATTGACCGCCAGGATTCGGGCGAGGATCTCGCGCGCCCGGGCATGATGCCCTTGCCGCCGGTAGAGGTCCGCCAAGGTCGGCGTCTCGAATCCGGAAACGGCCGCGGGACGGCTCGTCCGGTCCGAGCGCTCCGCCACGAACGGTACGTCCGCAGGCGCGCTTCGACCGCCGGCCGGCGCCGCCGCGTCGGCGCCCGCGGCCAGCTGCCGGCGCGTCTCCTTCAGGGCGAGGCGAACCTCGGCGGCCTCGGGTGTCAGGCGCAACAGCCGCTCCTGGAACTCGCGCGCCCGCGACCAGTCGCGCCTCGCCGCCGCGTCCTCGCCGAGCAGGCGCAGCGCGACGAGATTGTCGGGATCGCGCTGCAGCACGCCCTGCAGCTCGGAGCGCGCTTCCGCCTGGCGGCCGAGACCGGCCAGGACCTCTCCGTGCAGCACGCGCGCCGACACGCAGGCGGGATCCGCCGCCAGTCCGCGCGCGAGCACCTGACGCGCCTGTTCGAGCTGGCCGGCGCGCCGGAAGAGGTCGGCCAGCGGCAGATACGCCCGCGAGCCGGGATCGGCGGCCAGGCGCGCCTCGAAATGGGCGATCTGCTGGCCGAGGCCGGGTAGCTCGAAGTTCATGGCAGCTCCGGGGGCGATGATCGTTCCGCAGCGGATCGATTGGCGGCAAGTGTAGCGCGGCGGCCGCGGCGAAGCAAGAGGCCGACCATCACACGAGTCCCAGCCAGTCGCCCAGCAGGAAATGCAGGCGATTGACCAGCAACGCGATGCGGGACATCACCGCGTACGCGAAACTCGCGCCGAAGGCGACCATCAACACCAGCAGCCCGGTGCGCGCCATGCCTCCGCGCAGCCCCTTCGCGCCGCGTGTGTAGGTGAAGTACGCCAGCGCGCAGGCCGTGCCGGCGACCAGTACGAACTGATCGATGGTCGCCGCCCAGTTGATCCCGCCGCCGGGTTGCGCGATGACCAGACCGGGGCTGACGGTGGCCTGGATCTGGGCCAGGAGATCCGAGCGCAGGTAGCGGACCAGATTGTAGCCGAGCGTCGTGCCGACCGCGAAGGCGGTCGGCCAGCGGGCCAGCCAGGCGAAACGTGGCCACAGGCGCAGCAGCATCAGGCAGCCGAGCAGCAGCGGGATCGCGACCAGCGGTTCGGACGCGGGCGGTTCCGCCTTGGGATCGGTGACGCGGATCGCAACCGGCGCGAGCTTGACGATCGCGTTGGGCCAGAGGGTCGACCAGAAACCCATGACCATCCAGTAACCGGCGGACACGCCGACGAAGAGATGCTCGGCGAACTTGTAGAACGGATTGTCGCGCCACAGGAAACTGAGCACCATGAGCGTCAGCGCGGCGCCGACCCAGATCTCGATCGCGCTCATTGCGACCCCCCGCGGCTCCGCGACGGACGCCGTCGCAGGTACGCGAGATTGCCCAGGACGAGAAAGAGCAGGATGACGACATGGGCCACGGTCTGCGGACCCATGGCGCGACCGGCCCGCCGCGCGAATCCCCGCTGCGGATAGCTGTCGTGCAGGGCCGCTTCGTACTCGCTGGCTCCTTTCAAACCGCCCAGGAGACCGACCAACTGGCCCGGGAAATAGGCCAGGTATTCCGAAGTGCCGATGCCGGTGCACCCGCCGGCGACCGGCGTTCCGGTCGGATCGCCACCGTACAGCACCCACTCCTTCAAGCCCGGCGTGCCGCCCGAGAGCGCGACGATGAGCGGGAAATCGTGGAGGCGCCGCACGCCCGCCAGCGCCGGCAGCGAATCGAGCGCCACGCCGCGCAGATCGGCGGTGTACATCGCGGACAGTTCTTGCCGCAGCGCGTTGACCAGCATGCGACCGCCGGCCTTGTAGCCGAGCGCGACGAAATCGCGGCCCTCGACCAGCTGCGGGAAATCCGCGGCCAGAACCTGCTCGCGCAGGCGCTGCAGCATGTTGTTGCCCTCGGGCCAGAGCGTCACGAAGACCGGCCGCGCGCCGCGCAGCAGCAGGTGGCGCGTCAACGCGAACGCCATGGGCTCGATCTCCGGCGCCGAAGCGGGGCTGTAGTCCAGCGAGACGAGCACCGGCGCCCCGGGCGGCAGCGCTTCGATGCGCGCGAAGACCGGGCGCGTGAAGACCGAGGGGACGTCCGGAAACAAGGGCTGCGTCACGAGGGTCGCCGCCACGGCGCCGAAGAGGATCAGATAGAGCCAGCGGCGATCGAGCCGCCCGAGGCGATCGCGCAGATCCGCGCGCGGCGCTGGCGCCGGCGGCCTCATGTCTGCTCGCCTTCGACGCCGCCGCGGCCGGCCAGGATGCGCAAGGTCAGCGCCGCCACGCCGATCGCGATGCCGATCAGCACCGCCCGTTGGCCGGCCACGTTCGGCACCCGCATGATCCACATGCTCAGCGCATCGATGCGCAGCCACGACAGGCTGCGCGGCAGCCAATCGCTCAGCCAGGTCCCGAGCGGCGTGCGTCCCAGCAGGACGATGAACGCCGCGGCCAGGAGCACCGTCGCTTCGGTCGAGCGCAACCGGAACGCGCGATAGGCGGCCGAGGCCACGAAGAAGGCCAGCAGCGAGAACAGCGTCGCCATGAGGGGCTCGTAGAGCGCGGTGAAGACGACCATCAACCAGGCGCCCGGATCGGTGACCTCGCCCTGCAGGCCGGGCGGTCCGCCGAGCTTGAACATGCCGATGATCAGCACGCCGAGGAACGAGACCAGGGTGACGACCGAGTACGACCAGTCGGGGCGTCGTTGCAGGATGCGGGTCAAGTGGCTCTTCAACAGGCTCGCCCCGCCCAAGATGAATGCGAAAACCGCCAGGATGTTGAACCAGACCGAGAAGTTGCGGTCGACGTAGTCGAACATGCGCACGGGCCAGGGACCGCTGCCGTCGGCCGCCGGTCTGGCCGCGAACGCCGTGACGATGAGCAGGACGCCGACGCCGGAGGTGATCAACCGAGGAATCATCCGCTTCATCCCGCTCGCGACCTCCTCATGGTTGCAGCAGCCGCAGGAGCGCCGCGCGCAACTGGGACAACGGCCCGCCGCCGAGCAGACCGGCGAGCGACACCACCGCGGCGCCGCCCAGCAGCAGGACCACCGCCGCGTCCTTGATCAGATCCTGACCGCGCAGGCTGCCGAGCTTCAGCGGATCGCCGCTCAGGTAGGCCTCGGCGGCGAAGAACTCCTCGCCGATCAGCACGTGGTCGCAGGCCGCCACCAGGAACGGCAGCTGGTGGGTCATCGCCGTGCCGGCCACCTGCACGGCGCCGACCTGGGCGCCGGCTTCGGCCAGCAGCAGCGACTCCGCGTAAAAGGCGCCTTGCAGGAAGCAGGCGGCCGGCCGCTGGCGGGCGATCATGCCGTCGACGCGGGCGGCCAGACCGAACTGGTCGTCCGAGACGTAGGTGACCATGTCCGGCGCGTAGCCGTCGGGACGTCCGGCGGCCGTGTAGCTCTCGCGCAGCACCTCGCGCGCGGCGGCCAGCACGAGGCTGCGATTCGTCGGCATGACGAGCGTGCAGCCATGGCGCGCCGTCATGCGTCCGACGGCGCCGAGGATGCCGAGGCTGGCCACGGTCTGGACATCGTCGAGGTCCTGCACGCCGCCGACGTAGAAGACCGGCCGGCCGAGTTCCGTCGCGCGGCCGATCGCGTCCTCGATGGCCTGCAGCCCGGCGATGCGGCGGACCGGCGGCAGGCCGCGCCGCCGCGTCGCGAGCACGCCACAGACGAGGGCCGCCAGCATCGCCACGGTGACGACCGCGAGGTTCCAGGCCGCCGGATTCCACCAGCCGCTCATCGCGCCTCCTGTGGCGGCGGCCCGGCCAAGATCTCCAGGTTTGCTCGCGGCACGCGGACGGTCCTGCCGCGATCCAGGTCGACATCCGCGACCAGGCAGCGGGCGCCGCTCTCGATCGCGCACGGTTCGGCCGGCAGTCGGCCGACCAGGCCTTCGTCGCCGAACCACGGCGAGCGTACGATGAGCACCCGGCAGCCGACGCCCAGGGTCGGCGGCGGCGCGGCGGCCGCCTGATCGGTCGCCGCCTCGGCGAGCGGGATGATGACCTCGGGACGCTCCGTGCCGGCGCGCACGCGCGTGCGCCCGACCAGGCACGCCAGGCGACCGAGATGCGCGTGCAGCAGGTCGAAGGCGCCGCGCGCCATCGCCAACCGTCCGAATCCGCCGGTGACGACGATCGTCAGCGGGGCCGCCAGCGCGGTCGTGTCGGCCAGGACGGTCTCCTGGCCGAGGAAATCGGTCAGGTCGCGATCGTGGATGCCGCCCGTGATGACGCCGGCGGCGCCGAGCTCGGTCGCCCGGCGCAACGCCGCGCCGGTGACCAGAGAGCCCCCGATCAGCACCGATCCGCGGACGTCGGCGCCGAGTTGCGCCGCGTCCAGGACGGCCTCGGGTCGGCCCACCGCCGCGCGCAACGGGCCGCTGCGCTCGCGACCGACGCCGAAGACGCCGGCGACGCGCGCCGCCCAGCCGGCGATCCGCACGCCACGCGGGCGGGCGACGTGCGTCACGACCCCCGGCAAGAACGCCTCGAGTTCCAGCGACGCGGCATGCTCCTCGAGCAGGATCCGGCCGGTGTGCGGCGAGACGGCGGCGACCGTGCCCGCGGCCGGCGCGCGGCAGACGGTGCTGAACAAACCCCACAGCCCTCGCGTGCGCGCCAGCGGCTCGCCGGCCGCCACCGTGGCGCCCACCGCGACGACGAGCGACTCCGGGACCTCGGTCGGCGGAATGTCCAGCAGCCGCGAGGCGTTGATCGTGTGCAGGCGGCCGCGGCCCGGCGCCCGGGCGACGACCGTGTCGTGCTCGACACGGTCGCCGACCTCCAACAGGATCTCGCCCGCCAGCGGTAGGCGGCGTTCGCGCTGCAGAACAGCGCGCGGCGTGACGAAGGGTCCGGAGCGCCCGACGCTCACGTCGCCACCCCCTGCGGCAACGCCTCCAGCGTCTGCAGCCAGCCGCGGAC
>CAZJWO010000148.1:0-6106 GCA_964549735.1 uncultured Fibrobacteraceae bacterium
CGATGGAATCTCGTGACTGGAGTTCAGACGTGTGCTCTTCCGATCTGCCGAGCTGCGGATCGCGCGCGCACTGCCGCGCCAGCAGCTCGCGCTCGGTCGGCGCCACGGTGCGCCGGATGGCCTCGCGCTGGTCGTCGGGCAGACGCGCGTCGGCCGCCGCCATGATCGGCTCGAGCTTCAGCGGGCGGCCGAAGCAGGCGGCGAGGCGCGCCTCCAGCTCCGCGCGCCCCGCCTCGACCTGCCGCAGCATGAACGCGTTCTGCGGCGCGAAGGCCACCGTCAGCACGCCGGCGTCCGGACGCAGCGCCGGCAGGCCATCCAGCAAGCAGGCGGCGAGGCCCGGATTGCGCTGGTTGACCGCCTGCACGAACTCGGTCCAGCCCTCGACCGTGCCGGCGGCCGCGCGCGCCGCTGGCGCCGCTGGCGCCGCGGCAGGCTCGGCGCGCAGCGCGGCGCCGGGATGAGCCGGCGGGGTCGGTCCCACGCTGGCCGCGCCGCGCCCGCCGGCGGCCAGGCCTTCCCCGGCGGGCGGACCGCTCGCGGCGCCGGACGTCAGCCGGCGCAACCGCTGCGCCAGGTCGGCCAACAGGACGCGCCGTTCCCAGCGGCAGAACTCGACGAGCGCGCCTTCGAGCAGGATGCGCGGCTGCGTGCTGCGGTGGATGCGATCGTAGTGCGCGCCGGCGCGGTCGAGCATCGCCAGCAGATCCTGCTCGCCGAAGTGGGCGAGCATCGGCTGCGCGCGCTCGATCTGCTCGCCCGTCAGGTCGACCGCGTCGCGCAGCGACGGATCGATCTTCAGCACGAGCAGGTTGCGAAAGTGCATGACCAGGCCGCGCGCGAACACGACGAGATCCTGCCCGTCGGCGGCGAGCCGATCGACCAGGCGCAGCGCGCGGGCGGGATCGGCGGCGAGGATCGCGTCGTTCAGCTCCGCGTAGAACTCGACGCGGATCAGGCCGAACAGCGCCGCGATGCGGGCCTCGTCGATCGTGCCTTCGCCGGCGGCGATGGCCTGATCGAGCAGGCTCAAGCCGTCGCGCATGCTGCCCTCGGCCAGCGAGACCAGCACCCGCAGGCCGCCCTCGTCGATCGCGACCTCTTCGGCCGCGCAGATCTCGCGAATGCGACCGGCCAGCTGCGCGCGCGACAGCAGGCGGAAATCGAAACGCTGGCAGCGCGAGAGGATCGTGCGCGGGATCTTGGCCGGCTCGGTCGTCGCGAAGAAGAAGAAGACCTTGCTCGGCGGCTCCTCGAGGATCTTCAACAGCGCGTTGAAGGCTCCCCGCGAGAGCATGTGGACCTCGTCGATGATGAAGACGCGGCTGCGGCCCTCGCCGGGCGCCAGGCGCGCCATCTCGCGCAGTTCGCGCACGTTGTCGACGCCGGTGTGGCTGGCGGCGTCGATCTCCAGGACGTCGAGGTAATGTCCGGCCGCGATGCCGCGGCACGTCGCACACTCGCCGCACGGTTCGCCGTCCTGGACCTGGGGACAGTTGAGCGCCTTGGCGAGCAGGCGGGCGACCGTCGTCTTGCCGCAGCCGCGCGGTCCGCTGAACAGATAGGCGTGGCTCAGCTTGTTGTGGCGCAGCGCGGCGCGCAGCGTGTCGGTGACATGCTCCTGGCCGACCATCTGGGCGAAGACTTCCGGCCGGTACTTGCGGGCGATGGCCTGATAGTGCATGCGCGGCGGCTCCCCAAGCAGGATTCTTCGCTCGTGCCGGCCGCCGCCGCCGGAGAGAACCGTCAGCAGAGGGCCAGGCTGACGACGCACACGCGGGAGTTAGCGTACCGTTGCTGCCTTCCGGCCCTGGCGGGGTTGGCGCTCCAGCGTCACGCCGGGCCTGGCCCAACGCGGCCCCGGGACAGGGGTCCCGGAATCGAGGTGGTGGAGATGATGGGACTTGAACCCACGGCCTCCTCGTTGCGAACGAGGCGCTCTCCCAGCTGAGCTACATCCCCACCGGGTATCGCGTTGTAAGGTAGCACCGAGATGCCTCGGCGCACAACGACCGCTTACACGGCCGGTCGACATCTGGCGGAGAGGCAGGGATTCGAACCCTGGGAACTCTTGCGAGTTCAACGGTTTTCGAGACCGCCCCGTTCAACCGCTCCGGCACCTCTCCCGAACTCCGGCGCTCGCCGCCGCCGCCGGCGGCTGGCGGAGAGGGTGGGATTCGAACCCACGGTACCCGAAGGCACACACGATTTCCAATCGTGCCGATTCAGCCGCTCTCGCACCTCTCCACCGCGCGAACGGCGCAATATAGCATGGGCTTCCCGAGAAATCAACGTGGGCGACCGCCGGCTCGATCGCCGCCGCGCTGCTGCCGGAAGAAGTCCTGCAGCAGCCCGGCGCAATCGGCGGCCAGGATGCCGCCGACCACCTCGACCGCCTGCCGGTAGGGATTGCCCTGCAGCAGGCGGGCCACCGAAACGACCGCGCCCGCCCGCGGATCGTGCGCGCCGAAGACCACGGTCTGGACGCGGCTCAAGAGCAGCGCGCCGCAGCACATCGTGCACGGCTCGAGCGTGACGTAGAGGGCCGCGCCGTCGAGCCGCCAGGTGCCGGCGCGGCCGCTGGCCGCGCCCAGCGCGAGGATCTCGGCGTGCGCGGTGGCGTCCTGCAGCCGCTCGACCTGATTGTGGCCGCGACCGAGCACCTGCCCATCGCGTACGACGACCGCGCCGACGGGCACCTCGCCCGCGGCGGCGGCCAGCGCCGCCTCGCGCAACGCCTCGCGCAACCACCGTTCGTGGCTGCCGAAACCCTCGAGCAAGCGGTCGCTCACGGCAGGACGCCCGCGGCGGTCGCCACGTTGCCCTGCAGATCCCAGACGCGGACCCTGACGGTCCATGGCCGCGGCGGCGCGGCGGTCCAGCCCGGCGGATAGGCGATGACGGCCGCGAAATCCTCGGTCCGGCTGTCGCAGATCCCGTCGACCGGATCGAGGCGCTGGACCGCGCCGTCGGGCAGCACGACCTCGGCGCCGGCCAGCGGCCCGAACGCGTCGCGCGCGCGGAACGTGACGGCGAAGCCGTCGCCGTGGCCGCTCAGTCGCCAATCCGACAGCGCCGGCGGCGTGTTGTCGACCGGGATGCGCACGAGCACACGCTCGGCGGTCAGCGCCAGGTGCGCGGGATTGCTCGGCTGATCGCTGACCTCCAGGCGCAGCTCGTAGAATCCGTCCGCCAGGCCGGACGTGTCCCAGGTGAAGATCTGATCCTGCAACGGGCCGCTGATCGGCAACCAGACCGTCTCGCCTTCGCGGCGCTGGAACAGGCGGTACAGGAGACGGTCTTCATTGGGATCGCGCGCGTGCCAGCTGACCGTGCGCAACGGGCGCAGCGCGGCGGCGCGCTCGCGGTCGGCGCGGCGGTCTTCGCGGCGCTGGGTGCTGTACTCGATCTGCAGGCCGCTCTCGAAACGCTGGGTCAGGTTCTCGCTCGACTGCATCAGGCCGCCGCGGAAGATCTCGCCCGCGGGCTGCAGATCCAGGAGCGTGATCTGCGGCGCCAGGTTGGGCGCCTGCGCGCTGACCGTGACGGCATCGACGCGGCTGCCGGCCGGCAGCGTGACGCGCCACTGCAGGCAGCGCGCGGCGGGCAGCGCGCCGAGATCGAGATCCAGGCCGCGGCCGAGGTCGTGCCACGCGGACCACGTCGTATCGGGCGACGGGCTCATGCCGGTGCGCACCGCGAAGCGCGGCTCGCCGCGGCCGTCCGCGCCCTGCCACGTCAAGCGCCCCCAGCGCACGGGCAGACGCCCATCGAGCGGCGGACTCTGCGCCGTCGCCTCGTCCTTGCCGGCGACGGCCAGCCGCGTCACCTGGCCGGGGTTCGCCTGCACGGCCAGGACCGCATCCGGTCCGGCATCGCCGGCCAGGACCAGCAGATCGACGACATCGCCGCCGTCCCAGGACGCCACCGGACGCCACTTGTTCGGCAGGGTGAGCGCGTACAGGCGCGCCGGACCGTTCTCGTCGCGCGCGCCGGCGCCCAGCCAGCCGTGATCGGCGCTCCAGACGACGCTCGTCAGTCCGCGCTCGCTGCTCCAGACGCGCTCCGGCACCGCGCCGCCGAGACGATAGAGCGCGACACGCACGGGTTGCACGTCGGCGTCCGCGGTCACCATGATCTCGAACGGACTGAGCGCCATCTGCGCGCTCTGACCCCCCTGGCCGTCTCCCGCGCGTTCGGCCTGGAAGCCGAGCGCATACCAGCCGTCCGGACCGCGCAGCACCTGGCGGCCTTCCTCCTGATCCATCGCCAGGAGCAGGGTCCAGCGCTTCTGCTGCGGGTCGACCTGGAAGACGCGGCCCGGTCCCTGGGTCGCGACGAGCAGAGTGCCGTCGTCCTGGCGGGCGAGGTCGAGCGCGTTGTCTGCGGGCAGCGTCGCGACCAGGTCGAGGTCCTTGCCGCGCGTGAGGCGATAGACGGCCGCCGGATTGCCGGCGGCGACATAGACCTCGCCATCGCGACCGGGCTCCAGATCCCAGACGAAGCCGCCGGGCACCGAGCCGATCAGCGCCGCTTCGCCCCGGCGATCGAGGCGATAGAGCTGGCCGCCCGGTCCGCAGCCGGCGAGCACGTCCTGGCCGTGAGCCAGGACGCTGAAGACCCCGACCGCCGGCAACGTCGCCAGCAGCGAAGCCTTGCCGCGGCGATCGACCTGCCAGACGTGTCCCTGGTGGCCGCTGCCGACGAAAAGCGACCCGTCGGCGGCTTGCGTGGCGCTCCAGAACACGAGGCTGCTGTCGCTCAGGACGACCGCCGCCGCCAGACCGGGCACCAGGCTGCCGGCGAGGTCCAGCGCCGCGCCGCGCAACTCGACCTCCTGGAACGGCACCTTCGCCGGGCTGTCCCAGTAGACGGGTCCCGCGGCCGTCGCGCAAGCGGCCGACCCCAGGAGCAACGCCAGCGCCGCGCAAGCCGCGCGCGACGTCTCGGCGGCAGAAGACAGCAGATAGCGACGAGCGCTGGTGCGCATCATGGACGGACTCCCTCGGTTCGGGGGGCGGCTGGCAGGCGGACCTCGATGTCGCGCACGGCGTCGCCTTGCAGCAGCACGCCGATCGGACGCGTCTCGCGCAACAGGTAGCCGGCCATCGTCGGCCGGGTCGCTCCGGGCGGGCCGGCGGCCAGCGTGCGGCGCACCGAAGAAGGCAGGCCGGACAGCTCGCGGCCGGCGGCCGTGAAACCTGGCTCCGCGCCGATCAGGGCGACGGTCAACTCCGCGAGCGAGCGGGGTCGGTTCAGGAGATCCAGCGTCGCCTCCAGGCTGTGGTCCTCGAACAGGCCGCTGGCGCGCAGCGCGTCGAGGCGGAAGAAATCGCGCGCGCTGGCCGCGCCCAGACGCAGGAAGCCGGGCTGCAGGTTGTCCGGCGCCCGCAGGGCGAAGCGTTCACGCCGCCGCGGACCGTGCCGTTCGGCGAGTTCGACTTCCAACGTGAACACCTCGCCGGGCGCGATGCGGGCCGGCGCGTGCAGGGCGACGATCCGCGCCAGGCGTAGAGGCTTCTCGATGCGCAGCTCGGCCTGCACGCCGGTCAAGGTCAACGGTTCGTGGCGGTTGCCCAGCAGCATCTGCAACGGCGCCTGCCAGTCGCTCTGCAGGGCGTTGACGCCGCCCGGACCGCCGGTCGCGCCGCGCAGATGGACCGCGGGCAGCGCCCGGCCGCCGGCGCCTGCCAGCGCGAGCGCGATGTCGAAGTGCACGAGCTGCAGGCTGCGGTCGTCGCCCTCGGCCAGCAGCGCGTTGTACAGGCACCAGAAGACGAGCTGCGGCGTCAGCTCCGGCTGCAGCGCGACCTCGAACGCGAAGTCGCGCCGCCGGTCGGGCATCGCGACGGTGACGGCGACCGGCACCGTCGGCGCGCGTTCGCCCAGCACGCCGGCCAGTCCCGCGCGTAGATCGTGCGTGATGCGGCCGACGTGCGCGCCGGCCGATCCCAGCTTGAAGCTCAGCTCGCGACTCGGGAACAGCGTCACCACCGAAGCAGTCGCCAGCGGCAGGTCGACCGGTCCGAGCTGCAGGAACGGATGCGCCATGACCACAGATCGGAAGAGCGTCGTGTAGGGAAAGAGTGTAGGATAGGGGGGGGGG
>CAZJWO010000149.1:0-6044 GCA_964549735.1 uncultured Fibrobacteraceae bacterium
CCGTGACCGTCCGCGAGTTTGCGGAATGGTGCCATCAGAATCAGGAGGCCTGATGTGATCCGATACCTGGATAGGATTATATTCGTGCTCGCACTCACAGTTTACGCTCCTTCGATTGCCGCGCAGAGTACCAGCTGGACGAGCAGCCGCACGTTGACGCACACATTCGATATCGGTCCGGTTGCGTCGGAGCCAGAGCGGGTCGGTCTTCACTACGACCTTCGCTACGAATTCAATCGAATCGGTGCCGATCCGAATGGAATGCACCTCGGGCTGGCGCTGGCGGCGGCCGGGTTCGAGAACATGAAACGGGATGAGGGGGTTGTCAGCACGGTATACCTCGAGTCATCCTTGTTGGGGCGCTACTATCGTTCGGGAGACGCGACGCCGCTCGAGCCCCAGCAGCAGAAACGATATCTTGATCTCTTCGAGAAAGACCCCGAACACCTCACTCAGGAGGAAGAGGCTGAACTGAACGGGCTGATTGCGCGGGTGACTCGCAATCGCCGCTTCTTCACTTTCGGCGGGCATCACCGGTACGAGTATTCTCGCTTGACCGGTGCGAAGCAGCATGCGCTGGGAGCGTTTCTGTCCGGCGAGATACCGTACCTGCACATTGTGCTCGGAGAGGTCTCACGGGTCACGGGCACGCGTGACGGCTACAGACAGCAACCCGTACGCGCATATCTCGGCTTGGACTATGTCCTCGCTGATGAAGCGCAGTTGGCCGGTAATGAAGTCGGCGAGAACTTCCCGCGTGTGCGAGGCCAATTGGCGTGGAGTACCTTGGTACTCGATCGATTCGTGCTTCGGGCGACCTGGCACGCGGATCTCGTACTGAACGCGCCTGCCGCGATCAAGGCTGCGGACCGCGAGTTCAACAATGTGCTTCAACTCTGGCTGGTATTTCCGGTCTCGCAAGAGGCTGGTGTGATGGTCAAATACACGGCTGGCCGCTTCGCGCCTGACTACAGATCAATGGACGAATTGAACCTTGGTCTGTCCATATCTTTGCACTGATGACACTCTTCAACTCGAACGCCCCCTCCTCCGCGCCCTCACCTCCGCCCGCGCCATCAACAGCATCAACGTCCCCGTGCAGACGATCGCCCGCACCGCGTAGACGGTGGCCAGCGTCCCCTTGCTCGAGAGCAGCGAGAGCACCGGCGCCAGCAGCAGCGCCGCCCACACCGCGAACGACTCGGTGTTCTCGTCCGTGGTCCAGAGCCGGTGCACCACCGGCGCGTAGGAGATCACCAGGATGGCCTGGATCAGCAGGTTGGCTGACGCGTGCTGGCGGGTGAGCGCCCAGAAGGCCAGGATGATGACGACCACCACCAGGCACCCCACGTCGAAGCGGGAGAAGCGCGTGACGCGGTCGCCCAGCACCAGGATCGCGCCGGCGACGTAGGCGCAGAGCGCCAGATCGGCGGTGTTGAGGATGTTGTCGGCCGGCGTGAAGTCGCCGTCCAGGAGGTACGTGCCCAGGCTGCCCGCCACGGCGACGGTGAAGAAGACCCACATGGCCAGCGCCGGCCGGATGGCGCGGCGCCGCAGCAGCACGGTCGTGCGGACCGCGATGAACAGATCGATGAGCAGGACACCCGCGATCGAGACGATCTGCATGACGCGGCTCCGGTTGCGGACGACCACGACGCCGGCAAGGAACCGCGCCATGTTAGCCGCCCGACGTCCGCCGCGCCATGGCGATGAATGCGTTGATCCGACAGACCGAGGGCGTCAGCTGGGCAGGCGTTTGACATCTAAACATGGCTGGTTGCGAAGATCTTCGTACACTCTCGGCCAGAACGCCTCAACTCACCGCCGACAACCGCGGAGCCCCATCATGAAGCGCACCTGTCTGCTGCTCGCCCTGGCCCTCGCCGGCTGCAGCAGCACCCACACCATCGTCGACCCGCCGCCGCCCGTCGCGCCGTCGCACGACCTCCTCTTCGAAGGCACCTTCGCCGCCATCCCCGAGCTGTGGCTGCGCGACATGGGCACGGGCGAGGTCCGGCGCCTCCTGCCCGAGGGCCTCGTGGCCAAGGACCCCGCCCCATCCCCCGACGGCACCCGCATCGCCTTCGTGGTCTCCGACGAGTCCGAGTGGACCGGCGACATCTTCGTCGTGAACCGCGACGGCACCGGCCTGACGCAGCTCACCTTCTCGCCCGAGCTGGACGACCAGCCCGCGTGGTCGCCCGACGGCGCCCGCATCGCCTTCCGCAGCTTCCGCACCCAGCGAGACGGCGACATCTGGGTGATGGACGCCGACGGCGCCAATCCCGTCAACCTCACGCCCGACCCATTGCCGGGTGTCTGGGACGAACGGCGCCCCGCCTGGTCGCCCGACGGCGCCCGCATCGCCTACGCCACCAACGCCGCCGGCAACGCCGACATCTGGACCATGCGCGCCGACGGCTCCGACGCACGCCAGCTCACCGGCACCATCGACCTCGACACCGAACCCGCCTGGTCCCCCGATGGCACGCTCATCGCCTTCCGCCGCAGCAGCAACGACCTCGGCTCGGACATCTGCCTGGTCCCCGCCGCTGGCGGCGACGCGGTCCGCCTGCACCTCCCTGGAGTTCAGCGCCTGCCCGCCTGGTCGCCCGACGGCGACCGCCTCGTCTGCGTGCACCACGCGATGTCGACCGCCCGCCCTGACCTCTACGGCTGCGACCTCGACGGCGACAACCTGGCGCCGCTGGTCGCCGACGAGATGCCGAGCGGCAGCCTCCATCCGGTGTTCCTGAAGAGGCCTTGAGGCAGGGTGGCGATCCTGGGCGAGTCGACGGGGTCGTACTTGGTCTTCCCACCGTGGGTGGCCGACCCGTATATTGCATCCGTCGTCGTCGATGATGTGGAGGGCCGCGGATCGAGTGTTCAGGTCGACGCGGTGGCAGGTGCAGTCGCGGTCGGTGCGGACACTCTTGGGGCGCACCATGAAGACGGCAGTCGTCTCCTGTCTCTTGTTGGTCTCGTCGGCAGGGCCCGGCCTTGCTTGTTTGTGCGTGGCGCCTCTGTTCCGGGAAGCCTACGACGCGTCCGACGCGGTATTCGCCGGCGTGGTCACGGACGCGGGCTCGGAAACGTTGGCTGGCCACGTTCCGTGTGTGGAGTTTTCCTTCAAGACGATCAGGATCTGGAAGGGCGCGGATCTGGAATCCGTGTCGGTGCAGACTCCGCGGGACGACGGCGCCTGCGGATTCCGCTTCGCGCTGGGTGATACGTACCTGGTCTACGCCAGGTTAGACGACGACGCTCTCCGTACGGATCGCTGCACAAGAACTCGGCGGTTAGCCGAAGCGACCATCGACCTGGCCCTTCTGCCGGTCTCGGCCTCCTCGCCGAGCGAGCAGGCGATCGCGGTTACGCCACTCGACCGACTCGTCGCGGAGCGACTCCGCTCGTTCCAGTGCGACGCTTTCTGGGAAACGGCGCGGGATCTCTTCGATCTGATCGACTCCCACGAGAAACTAGTGCCCCAGTTGATCTCGATCGCCGCCGACTCCGTCAACTATGATAGCAACAAGAGGCGAGCGGCCGTGCAGATACTCGGATCGTATGGCTACCATAGTCGATCCGCGGTGCCGGTGTTGCTGGACCTGGTCTGCAGTGAGGATCGCGACCTGCGACAGACGGTCGTCTATTCGCTGCGGAATGTATTTCCTGAATGCGCCGCCGTCGTGTCCGAGTATTTCGAACCGTGGATCCGCTTCGATCCGGACGAGTGTGCGCGCCTCGTCGATACGCTGCGGACGATCGGACTCGCATCGTTACCGCCAGACAGCCTCCTGGCCGCTGGTGGCAAGACGGGCCCGATGTTCTTCATCAAGTGATCCGCTGACCGCGCGTCGCGACACCCGCGCAGAAGGTCCGCCCTGACGTTTTCGCGATCCCCCGCGCTCCCTAGAACTGCGGCGGCTCCTGCTGGTTGGGCGCCAGATCGCTGAAGCGCGTGAACTCCTTGTGGAAGTGCAGGTCGAACTCGCCGGTCGGACCGTTGCGCTGCTTGCCGATGATGAGCGTGGCCTTGTTGCGCACCTCTTCGTCGTCGGGGTTGTAGTACTCCTCGCGGTAGATGAACATGACGACATCGGCGTCCTGCTCGATCGACCCCGACTCGCGCAGGTCGCTCAGCATGGGCTTGTGGTCGCTGCGCGCCTCGACGGCGCGCGAGAGCTGGCTGAGCGCCAGGACCGGCACGTCGAGGTCCTTGGCCATCGCCTTCAGCGACCGGCTGATCTGGCTGATCTCCTGCTGGCGGTTCTCCGCCCGGGCCGAGCCCGTCATCAACTGCAGATAGTCGATGATCACCAGCTTGATCCCGTGCTGCTGCTGCAGCCGGCGGGCCTTGGCCTTCATCTCCAGGACGGTCATGCCCGGCGTGTCGTCCAGGAAGATGGGCGCTCGAGAGAGCTGGTCGCAGGCGCGCGTCAGCCGCGGCCAGTCCTCGGCCCGCAGCTTGCCGCGCCGCACGTGGTGCAGGTTGAAACCGGTGGCCGAACAGAGCAGGCGCAGCGCGAGCTGCTCGCAGCCCATCTCCAGCGAGAAGATCGCCACGCCGGCGTCCGTCTTCGTGGCGGCGTTGTAGGCGATGTTCAGGGCCAGCGCGGTCTTGCCCATCGACGGCCGCGCGGCCAGGATGAGCAGGTCGCCTTTCTGCAGCCCGCTCGTCATGCCGTCGAGCTGCCGGAAGCCGGTGCGCAGGCCGGTCACGTCGCCCTGGTTGCGGAACGCCTCCTCGATGGTGCGGAAGGTCAGCGGCACCACCGCGTCCAGTCCCACGAAGCCGCCGCGCCGGGTGTCCTCGCCGATCATGTAGAAACGATTCTGGACGCGGTCGAGGATCTCGGCGGCCTCGCCCTCGCCGGACATCGCCTCGTCGACCGTCTCGCCGGCCGCGGTGATCAGCTCGCGCAGCACGGCCTTCTCGCGGACGATGCCCGCGTGGTAGCTCACGTTGGCCGCCGTGGCGACCATGGCCTGCAGCTCGGTCACGTAGTCCAGGCCGCCGGCGCCTTCCAGGACGCCGTCCTTGCGCAGGCGATCGCCCACGGTGATCGGGTCGATGGCCTGGTCCTGCTCGTAGAGCGCGAGCATGGCCGCGTAGATGAGGCGGTGCTCGCGCAGGTAGAACTCGGGACCGACGAGCTTCTCGCGCGCCAGGCCGACCGCGTCGCGATCCAGCAGGGCGGCGCCCAGGATGGCGCGTTCGGCGTCCAGGTTGGCCGGCTGCCGGCGGCCCGCCGGCGCGCCTTGCGGCTGGAGATGAGCTTCCACGGCAGGTCCTCGCGCAACGGGTCAGGGGGTTCGCTGAGAGTCGGAATCTCGAAGGTACCACACCCGGCGTCCATCTGCAGGAACGATGTCCACCCCGGCTGTCGATTCCCGTGGACAGGGCGGGGAAGACCCGCGAACAACCCTGTGGACAACCCGGCGGCGCGGTGGAAAACTGGCGGCGAACGAACCATCACGCGTCACCCGAGACCCGCCCCGGCCGCAGCCCCGGCCCCGGGAGCAAGAGCGGAACCCCCGTGGCACCGAACGACTTCCCGGAAGCCATGCGCCGCCTCGCCGCGCGCCGTCGCCCGCCGCGGCCGTGGCGCGACGGCCGGCAGATCGCCTGGCACGACCCCGACCTCAGCCGGCGCCTGCTGGCGGTCCACCTCGACCCGTCGACCCACATGGCCAGCCGCAAACCCGAGGTCATCGCGGCGCACGTCGAGTGGCTGCTCGAGCTGCTCAGCGCCGAGGCCGCGCCGCGCGGTCGGGCCCGCCATCTGCTGGACCTCGGCTGCGGCCCGGGACTCTACGCCCTGCCGCTGGCGCACGCGGGACTGCGCGTCACCGGCATCGACTTCTCGCCCGCCGCGGTCGCCCATGCGCGCGGACTGGCGCAGCAGGCTGGCCTCGCGTCGATCGCGATCCTGCAGGCCGACCTGCTGGCGCTGCCGGCCGAGCTGCCGGCGAGCCTGGCCCCCGTCGATGTCAGATCGGAAGAGCGTCGTGTAGGGAAAGAGTGTAGGATAGGGGGGGGG
>CAZJWO010000150.1:0-6033 GCA_964549735.1 uncultured Fibrobacteraceae bacterium
CACCTGGCCGCCGGCGCGAAAAAGGCCCCGGGCCGTTAGCCGGCCCAGGGCCCTGAGCTTCGCACCGCCGAGGCGCGCTCGCGAGGTCCTACCGGAAGAGGTCCTTGACCGCGGACAGCGTCTGGCTCTCGGCCGCGACGACGTCGGACGGCCAGATCATCATGCCGAAGAAGCTGTGCTGGCCGGCGGTGTTGTCGGTATAGACGATGAACTGCACCGACTGGCCGGGATAGACGGGAGTTTCCGTGAAGCCGATGCCGAGGCGGGAATAGCCGTCGAGCGTCGTCGTGATCTCGAAGTCGGCCGGATCCACCGTCACGCCGTTCAGGCGGGGGTAGCTGCCGTCGCCCGTCGTGAAGACGACGTCGGTGTAATTGCCCTGCCACATGGGATCGAAGATCTGGAAGTAGAAGGTGCGCCAGGGCTCGGTGCCGCTGTTGGTCACGGTCACGGTCGCGGTGCCCTTCCAGGGATCGTCGTCGTCGTGGCCCATGTAGTAGGTGTCGCCCAGGCCGAGGTCGATCGCGATCGGATCGGCGTCGTGCGCGAGCGCGGTCGAGAATCCGAGCAGGCCGATCGCTGCGAGCGTTAGCAAGATGTGCCGCATGTCCATACTCCTTGCGCTGGTGTGCAGGCCCGCTCCGCCTCCCTGCCATGGCGGTTCGGGCCGCGGCGAGATGCTCCGCCGGTCTTCGACCGAACGCGGTAGCACCAAGCGCCAGCTACTATCCATCATGTTTCGGGATAATGTCAACAGCGCTACCAGGAATCAATCACTAGAAATAGCATAAATGGCTGATATAATTATAGATCTGATTGTAAATCCTATCCCGATTCCATGACAAAGTAACCCGCCGGGAAACAAGGTCTTCTTTAGTCTCGATTTGCCGGCGACTGCGAGTCCGCCATCGCGGCGTCGATGCCGGCCAGTGGTCCGCCGCCGCACGAGGCGCGGCGCCGCGGCGGGGCCAGCGCGCACCTGGCCGCCGGCGCGAAAAAGGCCCCGGGCCGTTAGCCGGCCCAGGGCCCTGGGCTTCTGGCCGCCGGGGCGCGCCCCGCGCGGTGCTACCTGAAGAGGTCCTTGACCGCGGACAGCGTCTGGCTCTCGGCCGCGACGACGCCCGAGGGCCACATCATCAGACCGAAGAAGCTGTGCTGGCCGGCGGTATTGTCGGTGTAGATCTCGAACTGCACCGACTGACCCGGCAGGACCGGCGTGGCGTTGAAGAAGAGGTTGAGCTTCGAGTAGCCGTCGTACGTCGTGACGATCTCGAAGTCGGCGGGGGCCATGGTCATCCCGTTCATGCGCGGGTAGCTGCCGTCGCCTGTCGTTAAGATGACGTCGGTGTAGTTGCCCTGCCCCATCGGGTCGAAGATCTGGAAGTGGAAGTTGCCCCAGGGATCGAGGCCGGTGTTGGTCACGGTCACCGTCGCGGTGCCCTTCCAGGGATCGTCGTCGTCATGGCCCGTGACGAAGTTGTCGCCCAGCGCGAGGTCGACGTCGATCGGATCGGCATCGTGCGCCAACGCGGTCGAGAATCCTAGCAGGGCCACGGCTGCGAGCATTAGCAAGAGGTTACGCATGCTTACTTCCTCCTCGGTGTTCGTGGCCGCCGCCGCGGGCGGGCGGCCACCGGCGAGATGCGCCGGCCGCCAGCAGTGCGCCAGCCGCCGGAACGATCGATCATGCCCGTGGAAAAGCGGGGACGTCAACCCGCCCTGCACGGCGCCGTCGCGCGGAGATGCCCATGTGACGAAAAATCGGGGGGATGCGAATGTAAGTTTTATCCCGGAATCGCAATGCCCCGGCTTTTCCGGAAATCGCGACTATTTTTGACCTAATGGCCTGCGATGTGGCGAGATCTCAGCGCGCACCCGGCGCGGGTTCGCCGGTCGGCGGCGGCATGCGCTTGGCCACGCTGGTGGCCAGGGCGATCATGCTCGCCACGTCGCCGAGGTTCGCCGGCAGCACGAGGGTGGTCGACGCGCGCGCCAGCCGGCCGAATTCGGCCACGTACTGCTCCGCCACCCGCAGGGCCATGGCCTGATCGCCGCCGGGCGCGTCGAGCGCCAGGGCCACCTTGCGCAGTCCCTCCGCGGTGGCCTCGGCGACCGCGAGGATCGCCTCGGCCTCGCCCTCGGCCTCGTTGATCTGCTGCTGCTTCTTGGCCTCGGACTCCTTGATGACGCGCTGCTTCTCGCCCTCGGCGCGGTTGATCTGCGCGTCGCGCTCGCCCTCGCTGGTCAGCACGGTCGCGCGCTTCTCGCGCTCGGCGCGCATCTGCTTCTCCATGGCGCTGAGCACGTCCTGCGGCGGATTGATGTTCTTGATCTCGTAGCGCAGCACCTTGACGCCCCACGGATCGGACGCCTGATCGAGCTCCTGGACCACCGACATGTTGATCGCCGTGCGCTCCTCGAAGGTCTTGTCGAGGTCGATCTTGCCGATCTCGCTGCGCAGGGTCGTCTGCGCGAGCTGGGCGATGGCGAAGACGAAGTCCGTGATGCCGTAGGACGCGCGCTGCGGATCGAGCACCTTGAGGTATAGCACGCCGTCGACGCCCACCTGCACGTTGTCGCGGGTGATGCAGATCTGTTCGGGAATGTCGAGGGCGATCTCCTTGAGGCTGTGCTTGTAGGCGACCTTCTCGACGAAGGGCACCAGGATGTGGAAGCCGGCGTACATCGTCTTGCGGTACTTGCCGAGGTACTCCACGACGTAAGCGGATTGCTGCGGCACCACGACGGCGGTGCGCGCCACGACGATGATCACGAGGATCACGACGACGCCGACAGCGATCAAGGTCTCCATGGCACGATCTCCCCCGCGCTGGAACGGTCTTGCTTAGCGGGCGTCCGCCGGGCGCACGAAGAGGGCCACGCCCTCGACACGCACGACGACGCAGTGATCGCCGGCGGCGATCGCCGCCGCCCCCTCGTTGCGCGCCTCCCAGGTCGCGCCGCGCAAGCGCACCTGGCCGCGCCCGCCCGGCGCGATCGCCTCGCGCGCGACCGCCGATTCGCCGACCAGCTCCGGTCCCATGGGGCGATCGGCTGTCAGCAGGCGCCGCTTCCAGCGCCCGCGATAGAACACCAACCCCGACACCGCCAGGGCGGCGAACAGCAGGAACTGCGACCACGGCGGCAGTCCGACGCCCAGCAGGCCCAGCAGCCCCAGCAGCACCGCGGCGATGCCGAAGAAGACGAGGTAGAAATCGGCGGCGATGATGACCTCGGCCGCCAGCAGCGCCGCGCCCACGACGATCCAGATCCACCAGGCCATCGACGCCTCCTGATCAGGCGGGACGTATCGCGGTCGGGTCGTCGGACCCGGCGCTGCGCGATGCTAGGGTCGCCCAGGCGGAGCGTCAATCGGCGATTGCGGCCTTCGCCGCGCGGGTCACTGCAGCCGCTCCTTGGCCGCCGTGATGCTCGGCGCGAGGTCCGGCAGGGCGGCGAGCGCTTGCCGGCTGCTCGCCAGGCCCTGGCGACCGCCCGGCAGGTTCGGTTGCAGGTCCAGCGCGCGCTGCCACGCCAGCAGCGCCGCCTCGAGATGGCCCGCGGCGCTGACGGCCCGCTGGCGGGCGCTCGTCGTGTCGCCGGCGGCGAGGGCGGCCGTGGCTTCCTGTCCGGTCATCTGGCCCAGCAGCAGCTGGGCGTTGCCCACGCTGCCGTGGCTGCGGAACGAGCGCGGGAAGAGATCGATGGCCCGCCGGTGCTCCTCGACGGCCTGCACGAGATGGCGCCGTGCCTCGGCCAGCGGCGGACCCGCGTCGCGACCGGCGAGACTCGCCCGCTCGGCGATCGAGAGCTGTTCGTACGCGACGGATTGCAAGTACAGACCGCGCCGCTCGCTCACGTCGGGGTTCCGCGGATCCAGCTGCGCCGCATGGGCCAGATGGCGCAACGCCGCTTGCAGATCCGGCGGCCGGCCGCCGTAGCCCTTGGCCAGGATGTCCGCGAGGTGCATCTCGTCGATGGCGTCGTTGCGCGCGCGATCCAGATCGAACCAGCTGACGTTCACCGCCGCGGCGGCGATCACGAGGCAGCCGCTCGCGACCGCGATGCGGCGGACCCCGCCGCGAGCGGCGCCGAACAGCACGATCGCGCCGTGCGCCGCGAAGAGCGACAACAGCGGCAGCAGCGGCTGGCGGAAGCGCGCGTTGACGAAGAACGGCAGGATGACCAGGGCGAGCGCGGCGAGGGTCAGAAGCGCAGGCGCCACCGCTGGCGAAGGACGCGGCGCGTCGAAGAGGCGCGGGCGCAGGACCGCGGCCAGCCCCAGCAGGGCCAGCGGCCCGACGAGCCAGAAGCCGGGCCACCAGCGCTGCAGGACGATCACGCCTTGCGTGCGCGCGAGATAGTCGGCGCCGATGTTGTTGCGGCCCTCGTGGGCGTGCACCAGCAGCAGGGTCTTGCGGGCGAGCAGGCCCAGGGTGCGCAACGGATCGGCGGCCGCGTGGGCCAGGGCGCGGCGCGTCAGCCAGGCGTCGGCGGTGCCGGGATCCCGCGCGCCGGCCTCGGCGGCCTCGAGCTGCAGGTCGTCCCACAGGATGCCGATCGGGATGGCCGCCACGCCGTCCGCTCCGGGGCGGATGCCGGTCCAGAGGTTGGCTCCCGCGTTGGCGCTGACGAGCACGACGCGGCCCTGGCCGATGTTGTAGAGCGTCGCCGGCGCGATCCCGAGGCCGACGGTCAAGAGCAGGAGCAAGGCCGGCTCGATCCGCCGCCCGCGCTGGCGCCACAGCCACCAGGCCAGCACGGGGGCGAGGATGAGCAGGTTGGGCCGTCCCAGCGCCGCGATCCCGAGCAGGAGTCCGGCCAGCGCGATGCGCGACGACCGCTGCTGCCCGGCGATCAGGATCAGCACGGCCGCCAGGACGAGAAAGGTCGTCAGCGGTTCGGCCAGGAGCTGGAACTCGAGGAACGGCAGCACCGGCAACAGCGCGCAGACGAGCGCCCCGCCGAGGGCCGTGCGCGGCGTGAAGACCAGACGGCCCAGCCGCAGCACGAGCACGCAGGTACCCGCCCCCAGCAGCGATTGCGCGACGTAGGCCGGTTCGGGGCGCGCGCCGAACACGTCGTAGAGGAAGGCCAGCAGGTAAGGGTAGAGCGGCGGCTTGAAGAAGACGCCGGGCATGAACGGGCGGCCCTCGCGCAGCGCTTCGGCCCAGAGATGGAAGGTCTGGGCGTCGACGACCGGCGAATGGAAGAACGGCGAGTCGCGATAGAGCCAGGCGTAGAACACGCGCCAGAGCAGCGCCACGCCGGCGACCAGCGCGACCTGGCGCCAGGGCGGTGGCCCGGGCGCCCGCGGCTGCGGCGACGCCTGGACGTCAGCTGCGTCCACGGCCGGCCGCTCGCGTTTCTCGCGCGATTTCTTGCCCACCGGAGACCCCCCATTCGCGATTGCCGCGCGACGCCGCACGGCCGCTTGGGCGGCCGCCGGCGCTGACGGTATCAGCGGGTCGGAACGGTGTCAATCGCCCCGGGGCACGGTCTCGGCAGCCGGCGCGAGCGCGGCGATTTGACCTGATCGGACAGGCGATGGTACGTTGTCCGATCACCGCGCAACCTCCGCCGCGCGCCGGCGGCGGACGGCGGGCGCCTGATCACGCCCAACGACGACGGGTCCTGCTGCTCATGAAGAAGATCGCACTGGCTTGCGGGGGCATCCTGCTGGCGCTCGCGCTGGCCGAGGTCCTGCTGCGGATCACCGACCTCGGCGCCGTGCGCCCGCAACTCCGATTCGACACGCACACCCAGGCCCTGCTGTCCGACGGCAGCTTCGTGACCGACCGGCGCCTGCTCTGGCGCCAGGGCGATGGTCCGCGCGCGCCGCTGGAGAAGCAGTACCGGATCGTGCACCCGTCCGATCCCGCGCCGGCCAAGACGGGGCGCTTCCGCATCATCTGCCTGGGCGATTCCTGCACGCGCCTGTCGGGCCAGGGCCCGCCCTATACCGCGATCCTGGAGCAAGAGCTCGACCCGCGCCGCGTCGAGGTCTTCAACGCGAGCCTGCCGGGCTACACG
>CAZJWO010000151.1:0-6022 GCA_964549735.1 uncultured Fibrobacteraceae bacterium
AGATAATGAGCGGTGACTGGAGTTCAGACGTGTGCTCTTCCGATCTGCCTCCTTGCGCGAGCGAAACCGGCATGCAATGCAGGCAGGACACCGTGTAGAGGAACGCTCCCAGCGGGTGGTCCAGATTCTCGTGCGCGTGGCTCGAACCGGCGATGTCCTGCATGAGGTAGACGCCGCCGGATCGCAGCGAACGCGCGATGCCAGCCAGCACGCGATCGGGCGATTTCTGGTCGTGGATCGCATCGAACGACGTGACCAGATCGAAGGCGGATGGCTCCGCGGTATCGTCGAAGTCGGTCAGATCGCGAGCTACGAAGCGCACGTTGGCCAGGCCGTCGCGCGCGGCCGCTGCGGTCGCGTACGCCACGGCCTGCTCGCTGAGATCGTAGCCGACGAACCGGCTGCGGGGAAAGGCGCCCGCCAGGAGCAGCAACGCGCGCCCGCGGCCGCAACCGACGTCCAGCACGTCGGCGCCGCGTTCGAGCCGCTGTGTCAGGCCCGGCACGAGCGGCAAGATGGTGTCGAGCAGCACGGGCAGCACCGTCTGGCCGCTGTCTTCGGCCATGATCTCATGGAAGCGCGGGTAGGCGCCGTACGGCAGACCGCCGCCGTTGCGGAAGCAATCCAGGATCCCGTCCTCGACCACGCCGAACTGCCCGACGTACTGGGCGTAGACGGCGACGTTGTTCGGCGCGGCGGCACGCGTCAGCAGGTCGGCGTGGGAATCAGGCAAGTAGAAGCCGCGCCGCGCGGCGTCCCAGGCGACGATGCCGCCGCTGGCCATCGCTCCCAGCCACTCGCGTACGTACCGCTCGTGCAGGCCGGCCGCCGCGGCGATGTCCGCGCTCGTGGCCGGCGGCCGGCCGGCCATGGCATCGAAGATCCCGGCGCGATGGCCGAGCGAGATCATCACGCAGAGCGCGCCGCCGTTGAGCATGTCGAGCAGACGGTCGGCGAAGGATTCGGGCGACGGGATGGCGACGGTGGCGTGCGTACACATGTCTCGGTCCTTTCGGAAGGCGGTCTCGGTGTCCAAACATACCGACCAGTCGGTATAATCGATACCGCCTATACGGGACCATGTCAATCTTTGTTTCGGTGAAACATATAAAATTTATCAATATAGGTAATTGCCAGGAACCAGACTATTTGGTATGTTGTTGTCATCGACCAAGGGGGCCGATGCACCATGAGCGCCGCCTCGCGCACCGATACCCGCGAACGCATCCTGGACGCCGCGGAGCGCCTCGTGCTGACGCAGGGGTTCGCCGCGACACCGGTCGATCAGATCATCCAGCAGGTCGACCTGACCAAGGGCGCCTTCTTCCACCATTTTCCGAGCAAGGGCGCGCTGGCGCGGGCGCTCATCGAACGGTACGCGGCGTCGGAGCAGGATCTGCTGCAGAGCCTGCTCGGTCGGGCCGCCGCGCTCAGCCGGGACCCCGTCCAGCAGCTGCTGATCTTCGCCGGACTGTTCCAGGAGGTGGCCGAGGCCGCCGGATCGCCGTCGCCGGGTTGCCTCTTCGCCTCGTTCTGCTACGAGAGCGGCCAGTTCGACGCGGAAACCATGCGCGTCGTCGAGGCGTCGATCCTGGCCTGGCGGAAGTCCCTGAGCGGCAAGATCCGCGCCGCGATGGCCCAGCGATCGCCGCGCGTCGCGGTCGACGCGGACAGCCTGGCCGACATGCTCATCGGCATCGCCGAGGGCGCGTTCATCATCTCGCGCACCCTCCAGGAGCCGCGGGTCTTCGCGCGACAGCTGCGCCACTACCGGAACTACCTGGAGCTGCTCTTCGACGTGTAGCGACCGGCGCGGCGATCACCCCAGCGCATCGACGATCGCCACGACGACCGATCGCACCGGCAGGTCGCCGCCGCCGAGGATCTGCCGGGCGCCGTTGCCTTCATCGAGCATCAGCACCGTCTCGCCGGCGCCCGCGCCCACGGCGTCGACGGCGATGACGTAGCCGCCGGTCGGCTCGCCGGCGGCGTCCAGCTTGTCGAGCACCAGCAGCGTCCGCTGGTCAAGGGACGGATGATGGATGGTCGCGACCAGGCGACCGGCGACGCGCGCGAGGATCATCGCTTGCCCTTTCGGCGGCGCGGCGCGGCACGCGCGTCGATCTGCACATCGTCGACGATACCGACGACGGCGTGGTCCACCGGCACGAAGCTCGGGTCCAAGGTCAGAGCCGCCTCTCGGCTCGCCTCCCAGAATACCGTCTCGCCCAGGCCGGCCATGCGCGTGCCGTCGGCGCAGACGAACGGCCGGCCGTCGGGATCGCCGAGCTTGTCCAGCGGCTGCACCCACAGCAGCGGGACGCCGGCGAGCCCTTCCGAGACCACCGCCGGCACCACGCGTCCGATCACGCGCCCGAGAAACACCGCCTATCCCTCCCCTGTCTCCGCGCCGGCCGGCTGCCAGGCGCGACAGGCGGCGAAACGCGTCCCGGCGGCGAGCGCGGCCCGCAGCGTGTCGTCCAACCGCGGCAGCACGACCCCGTCCAGGCACGTCGCGCGCTCGCCGCAGCGCACGCGGGCGAGGTCGACAGCCTCCGCGACATCAGCCAGTCGGCCCGCCACGACGGCGAGCGCGCGCCCGCCGAGGTCGTCGGCGAGCCGCAGCTCCGCGAGATCGACCGGCACGGCCTTCAACGCGGCGTCGATCGCGCGCAACAGGCCGGGCGACGTCGAGATCTCGATCACGCCGAGCGCCTCGCCGGCCGGCGTCCGGCGCTCGCCCTCCAGCGCGCCCGCGAGCTGCGGATGCGGATCCGGCAGGTCGACCTCGTCGACCAGACCGCCCGTCGGCGCGACCGCGGCGACGGCGGCCGCGTGCGCCTCGGCGGTCGCCGCGACGGTGCCGCGCACGAGGACCAGGTAGCGCCCGGGATGCACGGTGCCGCAACGCAGCAGCGCGATCGGCGCCGCCTTGAGCAAACGATCGGCGGCCAGGATCCCGGCCGCGGCCCCTGAGAACTCCAGCAACGCGAGCGCTCGGTGCATGCCGCTACACGATCCGGAAATGGTCGACCATCACGCAGCGCCGCAGGCGCGAGAAGCTCACCGGCGAGGTCAGGCCCTCGCCGGTCGGGCTCGCGATGGTGAAGCTCGTGGGCCCCTCCCCGCCATGGCCGAGGCCGGCGAGGATCGGTCCGTTCTTGACGAAGATGCTGGTGTCGATGATCCGCGCCATGCGGCTGAGCGCCGCGATGTCGTGCGAGTGCATGCTGGCGGAGTGGCCGTAGCCGTGCTCGGCCTCCTTGGCCAGGTCGATCGCGCGGACGACATCCGCCACGCGGACGAGCGGCAGCACGGGCAGCAGCTGCTCGGTCCACACCAGCGGATGCTCCGCGGGCACCTCCGCCACGACCAGGCGGACGTCCGCGCTGGCCTTGATCCCGATCAGACCGAGCAACACGTCCGCGTTCTTGCCGACGCGATCCTTGGCGATGACCGCGTGCGCGCGCGGCCCGCGCGTCTCCTTGAAGAGATGCGGCTCGAGGCGCCGCAGCTCGGCGGCGCTGGCGACATAGGCGCCGGCCGCCCGCAAGGCTTCCAGCAGGCGGTCGGCGGCGCCGGCCGTCACGAACACCTCCTTCTCGTCGACGCAGATGATGTTGTTGTCGAAGCTCGCCCCGAGGACGATGTCGCGGCCGGCCTTGGCGAGGTCGGCCGTTCCGTCGACCACGACCGGCGGATTGCCCGGCCCGGCGCAGACCGCGCGCTTGCCGGACTGCATGGCCGCCCTGACCACGCCAGGGCCCCCGGTGACCGTCAGCAGGTCGATGTCCGGATGGCGCATCAGCGCCGTCGCGGTCTCGATCGTCGGCTCGGCGACCGCCGTGACCAGATTGGGCGGACCTCCCGCGGCGACGGCGGCAGCCTCGAGCCGGCGTACGGTCTCCAGCGAGCAGCGGCGGGCGCCGGGATGCGGGTTGAAGACCACGGCGTTGCCCGCGGCGACCATCGCGATCGCGTTGCAGATGATCGTGCTGGTGGGATTGGTCGTCGGCGTGATCGCGCCGATCACGCCGAAGGGCGCGTACTCGGTCAGCGTCAGGCCGTTGTCGCCCGAGACGGCGGCCGGCGCGAGCACCTCGACACCGGGCGTCTTCGCGGCGACCAGCCGGTTCTTGACGACCTTGTCCTCGTGGCGTCCGAGGCCGGTCTCCTGCCAGGCCTCGCGGGCGAGGTCGTCCGCGGACGCCAGCATCGCCGCCCGGTAGGCGGCGATGATCCCGATGCGGGTCGCGAGCGAACACTGCTGCAGCTCGTCGAAGGCCCGCCGCGACGCGGCGACGCAGGCGTCGACCCCGGCGAACACGCCGTCGCCCGCGCCCGCCGCGGCCGGCGGCGTCGGTGCGATCGACGGAGCGGCGGCGCGCGGCCCTTCTCGATCGGGCCCCCGCAGCCGCAGCGCCACCTCGCGCGCGATGCGCTCGACCTGCTGGTCGCTGAGCCGCATCATGGGTGGTCACCCTTGCGCCAGCGGACCTCGCCGTCGATGTCCCAGCTGTCGACGATCGCCATGACCACGGCGTCGACCGGTTTGCGGTCGGTGAGCTTGGTCTGGCGCGCCGACGATCCCGACGCGTAGAGCACGAACTCGCCCTCGCCGGCGCCCACGGCGTCGACGGCGACGATGCTCTGGCCGGTGAGCTTGCCGTCCGGCCCCGCCGCGCCGAGGATCAACAGCTTCAGCCCTTCGAGGCTCTCTTCCTTGCGGGTCGCGACCACGCGGCCCAGAACCTTCGCGAGGTTCATGGCGGCCTACGCCTCGCCCTGGCGACCCAGCGGGATCACCGCATCGACGTTGGCGTGCGGGCGCGGGATGACGTGCACCGCGACGACCTCGCCGACGCGGGACGCCGCGTTGTGGCCGGCGTCGCAGGCGGCCTTCACCGCGGCGACGTCCCCGCGCACGATCGCGGTCGTGTAGCCGCCGCCGGTCTTCTCGTAACCAACGAGATCGACGCGGGCCGCCTTGACCATCGCGTCCGCCGCCTCGACCGTGGCCGCGAAACTCCTGCATTCGACCATTCCCAGCGCGTCTGCCATGATGTTCCTCCTGCGTTCACCGGTTCAGGGTTCGTCCCGAGAGGGATTCCAACGCCGCGACGGCCGCCGGGCGCGCCACCTCGACGTCGCGCTCCTCGCCGCCGATGTAGACGCGCCCGAAGCTGCCGAAGGCGCGCACTTCGAGGATGTTGATGTGGGCGGCCTTCTCGGCCTCGTTCGCCGCGAGCGCCGCGTAGGCGGCGGGCTCGCATTCGAGCACGAAGAGGGTCTGCCCGGCGAGGATCATGTTGCCGTGGCGCATGCGGTTGATGAGCATGCACTGGTGATCGTCCAGATGGCGCACGACCTGGTTCGAAACGATGCGCGGCTTCAGCCGCTGATCCTCGCTGACCTCGAGCGCCGCGAGGATCGCCGCGCCCGCCTGGCGCACGTCGGCCTGGCTGTCGGAATGCACCTCCAGCATGCCGAAATTCCGCTCGACGATCTGCATGCCCGGCGTCACGTTCGTCGATTTCAGGGCGATGTCCGTGACGCGGTTGATCTCGATGCCCGGCGCGATCTCCACGAACAGGCTCGCCTGGCCGACCTTCGGCAGGAAGCCCTGGGCCACCGACGCCTGGAACGACGCGAACTGGGCCTGCAGGCGGTCGATAACGCAGAAAGCTCTCAAATCGACCATCATCTCGCTCCTTGGCTCACGGCAACCTGCCGGGCTTCCTGGACGATCGCCACGCTGGCGCTCATGCCGAGACGGGTCGCGCCGGCGGCGATCATGCGACGGGCGTCATCGAGCGTGCGGATGCCGCCGGAAGCCTTGACCGCCAGGCCGGCCGCCTGCACCGTCGCGGCCATCAGCGCCACGTCCGCCGCCGTGGCCCCGCCGGCCGCGAAGCCGGTGGACGTCTTGACGAAGTCGGCGCGGGCGCGCCGCGCCCGCTCGCAGGCGCGCACCTTCGCGTCGTCGGTCAGCTGCGCCGTCTCGATGATGTCCTTGCTCGTG
>CAZJWO010000152.1:0-6021 GCA_964549735.1 uncultured Fibrobacteraceae bacterium
ACCGTGGCGCCGGGCACGACCGAGTTCGTCGCCTGGCCGATCCTCAAGAAGGCGTTCGCCGAGCGCGGCCTGAAACAGACGCCGCTCCTGAGCCACAGCTTCGAACGCGTGATGCCGGGGCGCGATTACGTCGCCTCGATCCGCGACTTCTGGCGCGTCTGCTCGGGCTGCAACCAGGCGGCGCGCAAGCGCGTCGAGAAGTTCCTGCGCGAGGTGCTCAACACCGAGGACTTCCCGCTGACCGTGATGGACCGTCCGATCGAATCGGAGACCTGCAAGATCGTCGAGAACTCCTACCGGGCGACGATCCTCGCCTTCCTGCACGAGTGGAGCCTGTTCTCCGAGCGCAACGGCGTCGATCTCATCAAGGTCATCGACGCGATCAAGATGCGCCCGACGCACAGCAACATGATCTTCCCCGGTCCCGGCATCGGCGGCTACTGCCTGCCCAAGGACGGCGGCCTCGGCTACTGGGCGTACAAGCACATCCTGGGCTTCGAGGACGGCGACACGGTCTTCAAGCTCAGCCCCGCCGCCATCGACATCAACGACACGCGCGGCTTGCACGCGGCCACGCTCGTGCGCGACGCGCTGCGCAACCTCGGCCGCTACATCGCCGGCGCCAAGGTCCTGATCTGCGGCGTCAGCTATCGGCAGGACGTGGGCGACACCCGCTACAGCGGCAGCGAGCTGGTGGTGCGGCGCCTGACCGAGATGGGCGCCGAGATGCGCATGCACGACCCCTACGTGGACCGCTGGTTCGAGCTGGAGCTGCAGGACTCCTACCCCGCCACCGGCCAGTCCTGGGCGCGGTTCTTCCGCAACCAGGAAGGGCTCAAGCAGGCGCGGGTCGAGAAGGACCTCGCCGCGGCGCTCAAGAAGGCCGAGGCCGTCATCCTCGCCGTGCCCCACACGCCGTACCGCGACCTGGACCCCGACTGGGTGGTCGGCGCCGCGGGCGGGCCGCTCGCGGTCGTCGATTGCTTCGGCATCCTCGACGACGCGAAGATCAGCCGCTACTTCGAGCTGGGCTGCGAGGTGAAGGCGCTCGGCCGCGGCCACATCCAGCGCATCAAGAAGGAGGTGCGGGCGCGGGCGTAGCGCTGCCGCCGGCGGCGGTCAACGGCGCTCGGTCGGTCTAGGCGCCAAGCTGTCCTCCAGCATGATGCTCAGCTCGGCGAGCGTGATATCCTGGATATCGAGCGCATGCGCCTCTTCGGTCGCGCCGAGATTGAGGGACGGATCGTGCGCGAGCCCGATGCCGAGATTGCGGCAAGCGAGGTTGGCCAGGCGCACCATGAGCACGAGCGAGTCGTGCTCGTCGGCGGGTTCGTCGTGATGCGTGCGCACCACGGCCCGGTAGACCTCCGGCAGCCCCCAGTGCCGCAGTAGCGCTTCGCCGTGCCGGCAATGGGCGGTCGCGAGTATCTCCCGGATCACCGCGTCAGGAACGGCGTGCGTGATGCGCCCCTGCAGCTTCAGGTCGTCGCACACCTTGATCAAGAGTAGTTTGCCCACGTCGTGCAATAGGCCGGCGATGAAGGCTTCGTTCTCGAGATCGCGGAAGCCCAGGCGGCGCGCCAACCAGCGCGCACCGAGGGCGACGCCCATGGCGTGATTCCACAGCGGCGCCATGAGGTCCGCCAGGGCCTGATCCTTGACCCGGTAGCTATCCTTTTCGACCGCGGCGATCGCCAACCGCACGACCTCCGGTCCGCCGAGCCGGACGACCGCCTTGTGCACGGTGGTGATCTCGGTCAGGCCGCCGTAGAAGGGGCTGTTGGCGACGCGCAGCACCTCGGCGGTCAAGGCCTGGTCCGACTCGATGATCGCCAGGATCTCGCGCAGGTCGTAGTCGGGCTTCTGGATGATGCCCTGCAACTGGACGGCGGTCTGGTTACGCGCCGGCAGGGCCACGGCGAGGGAGGCGATGGCCTCCTCGATGACGCCCAGGATCGACGGGTTCTGGTTCATGCGCGTACCCCCAGCAAGCGGTGCAGATCGGCCAGCGTCCGCGGGCGGTCGAGCCGTGGCAGGGTGCGGATGATCTCCGCGAAGGACGTCAACCCCTGGACGGCCTTGACCAGGCCGTCTTCCAGCAGCGAGACCATGCGCGTCGTCTCGGCGCAGATCCGCCTGATCTCGTAGCTCGTCTTGCGGTTGATGAGCGCGTCGCGCACGGGTTCGTTGAGCACGAGGGTCTCGTACACCCCGACGCGGCCGCGGTAGCCCAGGAAGCGGCACTCCCGACAGCCGGCGCCGCGGCGGAACGTGAAGGGACGCACCTCGGCGGGGTTGTAGCCGAGCCGGCGCATCTCGTCGGGCGTCAGCTTGTGCTCGACCGCGCAGGCGGGGCACACCCGCCGCAGCAGGCGCTGGGCGACGACGCAGACGACGGTCGAACTGATCAGGAAGGCTTCGATGTCCATGTGCAGCAGGCGCAGCAGTCCGCCGATCGAATCCTCCGTGTGGAAGGTCGTCAGCACCTTGTGACCGGTCAGCGCCGCCTGGATGGCGGTATCGGCGGAGAAGCGATCGCGGATCTCGCCGATGACGATCACGTCCGGATCCTGCCGCACGATGTGCCGCAGCGTTTCCTCGTAGGTGACGCCGATCTTGCTGTTGATCGAGCATTGATTGATGCCGTCGATCACGTACTCGACCGGGTCCTCGGCGGTGATGATGCTCGTGTTGTGATCGTTGAGGTAGTTGATGGCGCCGTAGAGAGTTGTCGTCTTGCCGGAGCCCGTCGGCCCGGTGATCATGGTCACGCCGCTGGGCACGTCGAGCACGTCTTCCTTGAAGCGCTGCAGGACCCGCGGCTGCATGCCGATCTCGCTCAGGTCGAGCAGCCGGCTGCGATTGTTCAGGAGGCGCATGACGGTCTTCTCGCCATGGATCGTGCTGTAGAAGGAGACGCGCAGATCGAGTTTCGCGCCGCCATGTTCGAAGAGCATGCGGCCGTCCTGGTGCCGCCGGCGCTCCGCGATATCCGCGCCGGACATGATCTTGATGCGGCTGGCGAGGGCGCGGGCCATGTCCGCGGGCAGATCCTCGCAGGGGATGAGCACGCCGTCCTGGCGCATCCGGACGCGGAGACGATCCTTGAGCGGCTCGATGTGGATGTCGCTGGCGTTGTCGGCGACGGCTCTGGCGATGATCTCGTTGACCTTGCGGACGACGGCGCTCTCGTTGATCTGGGGTTCCTGGCGGCGGTCTCGTTCGAGGCGGTCCAGGGCTTCGTCGATCGCCTGCCGCCGCGCGAGCGCCAGCTCGTATGGCGCGGGCAGGAGTCGTTTCAGCTCCTGGGCCGGGGGCGCTGTCAGCGGATCATCGAACACGAGCAGGAGGCGATCTTGCGGCTCGCGCACCGGCACGCAGCGCAATCTGCGCAGGTATGCGGGCTGCATCCGGCGAGCCGTCTTCTCGTCGACGAGCAGGGTGTCGACGCGTAGAAAGGGCATCCCCAACTGGACCGCCAGGGCCTCGAGCATGGTGTCCTCGGCCAGCAGCCCGTTCTCGATCAGCACCTGACCGAGCTTCTGGTCCGGCCGCGATTTCTGCAGCGCGAGGGCCGCCTGCAGGTCGCCAGCCTCCAGCAGGCCGAGTTCGCAGAGCAGGTCGCCGAGCTGGATGTCCAGCCGCCGCGAGCGCAAGGTCTGGCGCACCTGCTGCTCCGTGACGTAGCCGAGGTCCTGCAACACGAGGACGAGCGGGCGTGGCGCCGATAGCCGATCCCGCACGCGCTGGGCGTAAACGAGCTTTTCGCGGTCGAGTTGCTGCTCCTCGACGAGCAGCTCGGCGATCAGGGTACCGGTCGTTGTTGCCGTCATCTTGTCCCCGTTCCACGAACGTCGGATGCGGCCTCGGATATCGGCACGATCCGGCGCGGCTTGATGGGATGATCGCGCCCGCCGGCGCGACGACGAATTCGCTCGCCAGCGGCCGGAACTCGACGTAAGCTCCGGCTGCCCCGTCCTGATACCGATGGAGGATCTCGCCGTGCGCGCCGCCAGCCTCGCCTTAGCTTTCGCGTTGCTCGCCAACGCCACCGCCAACGTGCTCATCCGCTGGGGCATGAAGGATCAGGCGCTCAGCCTCGCGCAGCCGGCGCAGCTCGCCCGCGCGATCCTGCTCAACGGCAAGGTGCTGGCGGGAATCGTGCTCTTCGCGCTGAACGTGCTGGCCTATGCGTTCGCGCTCAGCCGCATCCGCCTGAGCGTGGCCTACCCGGTCATGACGAGCCTCGGCCTGGTCATCGTCATGCTGCTCTCCTACGCGCTCATGGGCGAGCGCATCACGCCGGTGCAGCTGGCCGGCACGGGCCTGATCCTCGCGGGAGTGCTGCTGGTCGCCAGCCAGATGGGTTGAGGCCGGACCCCGCAGTCCGGCCTAACGCGGCCGTCCGCATCGCGTCCAGCTTCCGCTAGCCCCGGGCCAGCAACTGCCGCAGCACGTACGGCAGGATGCCACCGTGCCGGTAGTACTGGATCTCCATCGGCGTGTCGAGGCGCACCTCCGCGGCGAAACGCCGCTCGCCGCCGCCCTCGCCGGGCGCCGGGCGCGCGACGACCGTCACGCGGCGGCCGCTCGCGAATCCGCTCGCGACGCCCTCGACCAGTCCTTCGATGTCGAAGACCTCGCGCCCGCTGAGACCCAGGCTCTCGACGGTGTCGCCCGCGGCGAACTGCAGCGGCAGGATGCCCATGCCGATGAGATTAGAGCGGTGGATGCGCTCGTAGCTCTCGGCGAGCACGGCCCGCACGCCCTGCAGCTGCGGGCCCTTGGCGGCCCAGTCGCGGCTCGAGCCCGAGCCGTACTCCTTGCCCGCGAGCACCACCAGCGGCGTGCCCGCTTCGGCGTAGCGCAACGCGGCGTCGTAGATCGGCACGACCTCGCCCGTGGGCAGAAACACGGTCACGCCGCCCTCGGTGCCGGGCGCCAGACGGTTGCGGATGCGCACGTTGGCGAACGTGCCGCGCACCATGACGTCGTGGTTGCCCCGGCGCGAGCCGTAGGAATTGAAGTCGCGCGGCTCCACGCCGCAGGCGATCAGGTGGCGGCCGGCGGGCGAATCGGGCTTGATGCTGCCCGCGGGCGAGATGTGGTCGGTGGTCACGCTGTCGCCGAGGACGGCCAGCGCGCGCGCGCCGCGGATCTCGCGCACGCGGGCGGGCGGCTCGGCGGCCATGCCCGCGAAGTAGGGCGGCTGCTGCACGTAGGTCGAGGTCTGCGACCAGGCGAAGCGGTCGCCCGCCGGCGCGGCGAGCGCGTGCCAGCGTTCATCCCCTGCGTAGATCTCGGCGTAGGTCCGCCGGAACATCTCCGAACCGACCGCGCCGCGCACGGCGTCGTCGATCTCGGCCTGGCCGGGCCAGATGTCGCGCAGATGGACGGGCCGGCCGGCGGAATCCTCGCCCAGCGGCTCGCGCGTCAGGTCGATGTCGATGCGCCCGGCCAGCGCGTAGGCCACGACCAGCGGCGGCGACATCAGGTAGTTGGCGCGCACCTCCCCGTGGATGCGACCCTCGAAGTTGCGGTTGCCCGAGAGCACCGAGGCGGCGACCACGCCGTCGCGCAGGATGGCGGCCGAGATGTCGGCCGGCAGCGGCCCCGAATTGCCGATGCACGTCGTGCAGCCATACCCCACCAGGTTGAAGCCGAGCTGGTCGAGGAAACGATCGAGGCCGCTGCGCCGCAGGTATTCGGTCACCACCTTGGAGCCCGGCGCGAGCGACGTCTTGACCCACGGCCGGCGCGCGAGGCCGCGCTCGACCGCTTTCTTCGCCAGCAGGCCCGCGGCCATCATGACCGCGGGGTTCGAGGTGTTGGTGCAGCTGGTGATCGCCGCGATGACGACCGCGCCGTGCTCGAGCGCGGGCGCCGCCGCAGCGCCGCGCTTGCCGCGCGCCGGTTCGCCGGCGTCGCCCTCGCCGATCCTGGCCGTGCCCGTGGCCGGCAGCAGCCCGGGCAATGCCAGATCGGAAGAGCGTCGTGTAGGGAAAGAGTGTAGGATAGGGT
>CAZJWO010000153.1:0-5861 GCA_964549735.1 uncultured Fibrobacteraceae bacterium
GATAATGAGCGGTGACTGGAGTTCAGACGTGTGCTCTTCCGATCTGGCCGCAAGCCGGCCGTATTGACATGATCTGGCGCGGACACTACTATTGCGCTTCGCTTTTAAACCGGTCCAAACAACGCTTTTGTCGCCGACCGGCCGCGCGCCGGGCCCAGGTCGACCGACCGCCGCCGACCACACGGCCGATCCGAAAGGAAGATCCTTGAAGAGCCATCCGATGGACAAGATCCGCAACGTCGCCCTCGTCGGGCCGCACGGCGTCGGCAAGACCGCGCTGGCCGACGCCATGCTGCACGCGACCGGCAAGGTCGGTCGCCGGGGCAACGTCGACGACGGCAGCTCGATCTTCGATTACCTGGACGAGGAGATCGAGAAGAAGCAGACGATGTCGGCTTCGCTGGCCTGGTTGGAGGTCGGCGGCTGCAAGGTGAACGTCATCGACACGCCCGGCGTCGACGATTTCCGCGGCGACGTCTACGCCAGCCTCAAGGTCGTCGAAGGCGCCTGTTTTCTCGTCAAGGCCGACGGCGGCTTCGAGGTGGCCTCGGACAGCATCTGGCGCCTGCTGCGCAGCTTCGAGATGCCAAGCTTCATCGTCGTCAATCGGATGAACAAGGAGCACGCCGATTGGGAGCGCGCGCTGGCCAGCATCCAGGAGCGGGTCGGCGTCCATGCGGTGCCGGTGCAGCTGCCGATCGGCGCGAAGGACGGCTTCCAGGGCGTCGTCGACCTGGTCAGGATGAAGGCCTTCGTCAAGAGCGGCGACAAGATCACGGTCGCCGACGTGCCGGCTGAACTCCAGGCGGCCGCCGAAGCCGGTCGCGAGGCGCTGCTGGACGCCGCCGCCGAGGCGATCGACGAGCTGATGGAGAAGTATCTCGAGGAGCTGACCCTCAGCGACGAGGAGCTGCAACGGGGCCTGAAGGCGGGCATCGCCGCCGGCACGATCTATCCCGTCCTGGCCACCGCGGCCGACAGCGAGGTCGGCGTGACGGCGTTGCTGGAAGCGATCGCCAATCTGATGCCCAGCCCGGCGCAACGGGGACAGCTCGCGGGCCGCGATCCGCATCGCGAGGAAGCCCGCACCCACGCGTGCGCCGCGGACGGCGATCCGCTCGTCTTCGCTTTCAAGAAGCAGTACGAGGCGCAGGGCGGGGACGTCGTGTGGTTGCGCGTGTTCAGCGGGACGGTCCGCAGCGGCGACAACTTGACGCTCGGCAACGGCAACAGCGAACGACTCGGTCAGCTCTTCGCGGCCACCGGCAAGCACAAGGACAAGCTGGAAACCGTTCCCGCCGGCGAGATCGTGCTGGCCGCCAAACTCAAGGTCACCGGTACCGGCGCCACGCTGACGCCGAAGGGCAACTTCGTGTTGACCCCGATCCCGTACCCGGTCCCGACGAACGCCGAGGGCATCAGACCGCAGACCGCCGGCGACGAGGACAAGATGGCAGCCGGCCTGACGCGGATCTACGAGGAGGATCCGACTTTCGAGCTGCGGCACCAACCGCATCTGTCGCAGACGCTGCTGGTGACCCAGGGCGACCTGCACGCGGCGTACATCCTCGACAAGCTCAAGCGCAACGTCGGCGTGGAGGTCACGCGGTTCCGGCCGCGGGTGGCCTTCAAGGAGACGGTCAAGGGCAAGGCCGAGAAGCAGGGCCGGCACAAGAAGCAGTCGGGCGGCCGCGGACAGTTCGGCGATGTCCATCTGCGGGTCGAAGCGAACGCGCGCGGCGCCGGCTTCGAATTCCTGGACGAGATCGTCGGCGGCGTCGTGCCGAACAAGTTCATTCCGGCCGTGGAGAAGGGCTGCCGCGAGACGCTGGCCGACGGGTTGCTGGCGGGCTATGAGATGGTCGACGTCAAGGTCGCCCTGTTCTTCGGCAGCTACCACAACGTCGATTCCAGCGAGGCGGCCTTCAAGACCGCGGCGCGCATCGCCCTGCAGAAGGCGGTCGAGGAGGAGGCGGCCCAGCTGCGGCCGGTCATTCTCGAGCCGATCATGAATGTGCGCATCGTAGTGCCCAAGGACTACATGGGCGACGTGATGGGCGATATCTCGACGCGGCGCGGCGCCATCCAGGGCAGCGAGGCCGACGGCCCGTTCCAGATCGTCTCCGCCCTGGTGCCCGAGGACGAACTCTACCACTACGCCATCGCCCTGCGCGCCATGACCCAGGGCACCGGTACCTTCACGATGCAGTTCTCGCACTACGCGGAAGTCCCCGGCGACGTGCAGAAGCGTCTGGTGGAGGAGTACCGGGCGAGCCGCAACAAGAGCGAGTAGCGAGGTGCAGCATGTCCGGTCACTCCAAGTGGTCGACCATCAAGCACCGCAAGGCGGCGAAGGACGCCAAGCGGTCCCGGGTCTGGACTCGGTTGATCCGCGAGATCACGGTCGCGGCCCGCGAGGGCGGCGGCGACGCGGATGCCAACTCGCGCCTGCGCGCCGCGATCACGACGGCCCGTTCCGCCAACCTGCCGGCCGATACGATCGAGAAGGCCATCAAGCGGGGAACCGGCGATCTCGAAGCCGTCACCTATGAGGAGATCACGTACGAAGGTTACGGACCGGGCGGCGTCGCCATCCTGGTGCAGACGCAGACGGACAACAAGAACCGCACGGCGGCCGAGGTGCGTCATGTCTTCACGAAGTACGGCGGCAAGCTGGGCTCGACCGGCTGCGTCTCGTACCTGTTCAACCGCAAGGGTCTGATCGTCGTCGGCGCCGAGGACGCTCCGTGCGACATCGAGCGCGCCATGGAGCAGGCGATCGAACACGGCGCCGAGGACGTCGAGGAGTCCGCCGGCCGCGTCATGGTGACCACGGCGATGGAGGACCTGCATGCCGTGGCGGCGGCGCTGCAGGCGGCCGGATTGCCGGTCAGCAGCGCCGAACTCGTCATGGAGGCCGAGACCCAGATCAAGCTCGAGGATGAAAAGGACGCGGCGACCCTCTTGCGACTGGTCGGCGTGCTGGACGAACTCGACGATGTGTCGAGCGTCTCGGCCAATTTCGATATCGACGAGGAGTTGTTGGGACGCCTCGACGCCTGACCGATCCGTCCCGGCGCGGACGCGCTGCGACCGGATCCTGCGCCGCCGCAAAGGAATCATGGCCGCAGCGCTGCGCATCCTCGGCATCGACCCCGGCTCCCAGGCCACCGGTTGGGGCGTCATCGAGGCGCTCCCGGCGCTGCGCTACGTGGACTCCGGCGTGATCCGGCCGGGACGGGGGCTCGGCCTGCCGGCCCGGCTGCTGCATATCCACGAGCATCTGCTGGCGATCATCGCCAGGCTGGCGCCGCAGGTGGCGGCGGTAGAGGATCTCTACAACGCGCGCAACGCGCGCAGCGCGCTGGTGCTGGGGCACGCGCGCGGCGCGATCCTGCTGGCGGCCGCGAGGTGCGAGCTGACGATCTGCGCCTACGCGCCCGGCGCGGTCAAGCTGGCGGTGACGGGCAACGGCCAGGCCGGCAAGGAGCAGGTGCGTTTCATGGTCTGCCGGCTGCTCCGTCTGGGCGCGCCGCCGGCGCTGGACGAGAGCGACGCGCTCGCCGTCGCGCTGGCCCACCTGGGCCAGCAGCGGCTGGGGGCGGCGCGCGGCGCGAAAGGAATCCGGTGATCGCGTTCCTCGAGGGCGAACTCGTGCGGGGCGGACGCGAAGCGGTCGTCGCGGTGGCGGCCGGCGCGGTCGGTCTGGACGTCATGCTGTCCGAGCGCGGCGCGGCGCGCCTGCCGGCGTGCGGGGCCGTGGTCCGCCTGTGGACGCATCTGGCCGTGCGCGAGGACGCCTGGACGCTCTACGGCTTCGTCGATCTCGAGGAACGGGCGATGTTCCGCCTGCTCTTGACCGTCGCCGGCATCGGACCGCGCGTGGCGCTCGGCATGCTGTCGGCAGCCGATCCGGCGGAGATCGCCCGCTGCCTGCGCACCGGCGACGAGAGAGCGCTCGCTCGCCTGCCGGGCATCGGCCGCAAGAGCGCGGCGCGTCTGGTCGTCGAGCTCGGCCAGCGCGTGCCGCCGGCGCTGGCCGCGGCCGAAACGGCGGGCGCCGCGGTGCCGGACGGCGCGCTGCAGGACGCGACGCTCGCGTTGCAAGCCATGGGCGTGCCGGCCGCCCAGGCGGAAGCGCTGCTGCGCCAGGCCGCCCGGGCGCAGCCGGAGTTGACCGATGCCGCGCCGGCCTGGGTGCGCGCCGCGCTCGCGAGACTGAGCGCGCCCGGGCGCTGATCGGCTGCGGCGGGCCGGAAAGGACGACGTGGACGAGACCCGTTGGACCGCTCCCGAAGCGGACGCCGAGGATCGCTTGCTGGACCGCAGCCTGCGGCCGCGCAGCCTGGACGAATTCATCGGCCAGCGAGCGGTCAAGGACAACCTGCGCGTGTTCGTCGCCGCGGCGCGGCAGCGCGGCGAGGTGCTCGACCACGTGCTGCTGTACGGGCCGCCGGGGCTCGGCAAGACGACACTCGCCCAGATCCTCGCCGCGGAGATGGAGCTGGAGGTGCGGCTGACCAGCGGCCCCGCGTTCCAGAACAGCGCCGAGCTCATCGCGCTGCTCTCGGAGCAGAGCGAGCGGCGGGCGCTGTTCATCGACGAGATCCACCGTCTGAGCCGCATCATCGAGGAGCACCTCTATCCGGCGATGGAGGATTGGCGCATCGAACTGGTGCTGGACAAGGGTCCGGGCGCGCGCCATTTCAGCCTGCAGCTGGAGCCGTTCACCCTGATCGGGGCGACGACGCGCGCGGGCCTCATCACGCCGGCGCTGCGCAGCCGTTTCGGCATCGTCTGCCACCTCGACTTCTATCCCCCGGAGGATCTCGTCGCCATCGTGACGCGCTCGGCGCGGCTGCTGCACATCGCGATCGACGCGGACGGTGCGCTGGAGATCGCCAGGCGCAGCCGGGGCACGCCGCGCACGGCCAACCGACTTCTGCGCAGGGTGCGCGACTTCGCGCAGGTGGCCGGGCGCGCGCTCATCGACCGCGAGGCGGCCGATCGCGGCCTGGGCCAGCTCGGCGTCGACCTGCTCGGCCTCGAACCGCTCGATCGCCGCTATCTGCAGGTGATCTGCGAGCACTTCCAGGGCGGGCCGGTCGGCATCCAGAATCTCGCCGTTTCGCTCGGCGAGGAGCTCGACACGCTGGAAGACGTCGTCGAGCCGTTCCTCATCCAGTCCGGCCTGCTGAAGCGGACGCCGCGAGGCCGCGAGGTGACGGCCGGCGGCTGGCGCCATCTCGGCCTGACGCCGCGGGCCGCCGCGGGCCCGTCGCAAGAGCCGCTGCTCTGACGATGGACCGCGCCGAGCAGACCAACGGAGCGTCGACCTCGCCGTCCGCCGCGGCGTACGACTACGAGCTGCCTGCCGAACTCATCGCGCAGGACCCGCCGCACGCGCGCGGCGACGCGCGCCTGCTGGTGGCGGACCGTGCCGGCCTGCTGCGCGGCGAGTACGCCTTCGACGATCTGCCGCAGCTCCTGGACCCCGGCGATCTGCTAGTCGTCAACGACAGCCGGGTGCTGCCCGCGCGGCTCTGGACCCGACGCGCCGACAGCGGCGGCGGGGTCGAACTGCTGCTCGTCGAACCTGTCGGCGAACCGCCCGACGCCTGGCTGGCGATGGCGCGCCCGGCGCGGCGCCTGCGCGCGGGCCAGCGCTTGCTGCTGTCCAGCGCCGACGATCCCGGCGAGGAGGTGGTGGCGCTCCAAGTCGTCGCCCGCCGCGCGGCGGGCGAGGTCGTCGTGCGGCCGGCCGCTGGCGGCGACCTCGCCGACCTCGCCGCCCGGCTCGGCGATGTGCCCCTGCAGATCGGAAGAGCGTCGTGTAGGGAAAGAGTGTAGGATAGGGTGTA
>CAZJWO010000154.1:0-5760 GCA_964549735.1 uncultured Fibrobacteraceae bacterium
ACACCCTATCCTACACTCTTTCCCTACACGACGCTCTTCCGATCTCCTGCGCGATCAGTTGCAGCGCGACCGCGCCGCCGAGGATCTGGCAGCGGTCGAGGCGCTGCCCGTGGTGCCGGGTGAGCCGGAATTCGTCGCGGCCGAACCGGCGCCGCCGGAAGGTCCCGCGGTCGTCCAGACCTCGAGCGAACCGGCCGCCGCCGACGCGATCGCCACGACGCCTGCGCCCGAGACCGACGCCGCGGCCGCCGAGACCGACGCCGCCGGCATGGATTGGTCGCCGTATCGCAAGCCGGCCGGCGAGGACGGCTGGACCCTATGGCTCTTCTCGCTGCCGGGCGAACCGGCCGCCGCGAGCGAGGTCGGCCGGTTGGACCGCCTCGGCATCCGGGCGGCCAGCCGCGCGGTCGAGCTGCCGGAGAAAGGTCGCGTGTGGCGCGTGTACGCGGGCAGCTTCGCCACGCGCGCCGCGGCGCAGGCCGCGGCCCCGGCTTTGCTGCACGAACTGAAGCACAACTGGGCGGTTCCAGCGCGCTTCTAGCCGCGGCGACGGCGGCCACGGGCCGCGACCGTCGCCGCGCCGTCATCGACGAAGGACATACGAGGTGAAACTCAAGCGCATCGAACTGCTCGGCTTCAAGAGTTTCGTCGATCGCACGGTGCTGGAGTTCGGCGCCGGCATCACCGCGATCCTGGGCCCCAACGGATGCGGCAAGAGCAACATCGTCGACGCCGTGCGTTGGGTGCTGGGCGAGCAATCGGCCAAGACCCTGCGCGGCGACAAGATGGACGACGTCATCTTCAAGGGCACCACGAAGCGCCGCCCCGTCGGCCTGGCCGAAGTCACGCTCACCTTCATCAACGACGACGGGCGCCTGCCGGTCGACTACGAAGAGGTCGCCATCAAGCGCCGCGTCACCCGCGACGGCACCAGCGACTACTTCCTGAACGGCACGCTCTGCCGCCTGAAGGACCTGCGCGATCTGCTCTGGGACAGCGGCGTCAACAACACGAGCTACTCGATCATCGAGGAGTCGATGATCAAGCAGATCCTGAACGACAACAACCAGGAGCTGCGGCGCCTGCTCGATGAGGGCTCGGGCATCACGAAGTACAAGGCGCGGCGCAAGGAGACCGAGCGCAAGCTGGAGCGCACGCGGCAGGACCTGCTGCGTCTGGACGACATCATCGAGGAGATCGGCCGCGAGGTGCGGTCGTTGCAGCGGCAGGTGGGCAAGGCGCGGCGGCACCAGCGTTTGTTCGGCGAGATCCGGGCCTTGGACGTCGGCCTGGCGGCGTTGCGGCACCGCCAGCTCGATCAACGCGAGGTCGAGCTGAAGGACCGCGTGCAGGATCTGCGCACGCTCGCCGAGGCCGACAGCGGCGAGCTGAACGAACTGCGCGGCAAGATCGCGGCGCAGCGTCCGCTCGAGGACGAACGCGAGGCCGAGCGCCGCCAGCTCGAGGAAGCGCTGCAGGCCTTCGAAGAGGAGCTGCAGGAGTGCGAGCGGCAGGTCGTCGTGCTCGAGCAGCGCATCGACGAGTTCACGCGCCGTTGCCAGGAGGCCCAGGCGCAGGCCGCCGAGGCGGCCGAGCGGCGCGTCGAGGTCGAAGGGCGCATCGACGGTCTGCAGCACCGGCTCGAGAGCTTGCGCACCGCCGTCACCGAGGCGAGCCGCCAGCTCGCCGAGCTGGCCGAGGAACTGCGCGTGGTCGACGCGCAGCTGGCGGCCGAGCGCCAGGCGCTCGAGCAGGCCGTGCAGCTCAACCTGCAGTTCATCGAGAACGACGCCGCCGGCAAGAGCGAGATGCGCGAGCTGCTGGTTCGGCGCGAGAACCGGCAGGAGCGGTTCGCCTTGCTCGAAGACGAGGCCGCCGCGCTCGCTGCCGAGGCCGCGCAGGCCGCCGGACAAGAGGCCGAGCAGACGGCGCGTCGCGAAGAATTGATCGCCCGGCGGCGCGCGCTGCTCGAACATCGGGCGGCGGCCGAGCGGCAGGCGACCGACCTCGAGGCGCAGGCCCAGGAGATCCAGCAGGAGGTCTCGATCGCCACGGGCCGCCGCGAGGCCGCGGCCGGCCGCCTCGAACTGCTGCAGCGCCTGCAGGCGGAGCACGCGGGCTACGGCCAGGGCGCGCGCCACGTGCTGACCGCGCAGGCGGCGAATCCCGAGGTGCTGGGGTCGCTCGCCGATCGCTTGCAGGTCGAGGAAGCATGGATCGGGCCTTTCGAAACCCTGCTCGGGGAGATCCTCGACGCGGTCGTGGTCGGCGGCGCTGGCGCGGCGGCGGCGCTGGTGCAGGACCTGCGTGCGGGCGAGCACGGACTCGCGTCGTTCCTGTGCCGCTGCGATGTGGCCGGCGGCGCGGCGGCGCCGGCGCCCGCGGGCGGACGTCCGGCGGGCGAGGTCGTCCAGGGGGCGACCGACGATCTGCCGCACCTGCGGCGGCTGCTCCAGCGGACGTTCCTCTTCGAACGCGACGATCAGGCGACCGCCGCGGCGCTCGCCGCCGCTGCGGAGCCGCCCGTGCTGTGCCTCAGCCGGCAGGGGTTGCTCGTGGGCAGCGACGGCCTGGTGCGTGGGGGGGGCGGCGAACGCGGCGAGATCAGCCTGCTGGGTCGCCTCGGCAAGCTGGACAAGCTGCAAGAGGACCTCACGGCGCTCGAGCACAAGGTGACCGCGGCCGAGACGAAGCTCGCGGCCAACCGGCAGGAGCGCGAGGCGCGGCAGGCGCTGCTGCGCACCGGCCGCGAGGACCTCGCGGCGCTCGCGGGCGAGCTGCAGACGGCGCAGGTCGCGCTGGCTCAGCTCGGCGATCGCACCGCCGCGCGGCAGACGCGCCGCCAGGAGATCGCGGGCGTTCTGGAACGCCTGCAGCAGGAGATCGCCGAGCTGGCGCGCGCCGAGGAGGTGTTGCAGGCGTCGTTGCACGAGTCGGGCCGGCTGCGGCAGGACAGCACCCTGCAGCGCGAGGAGCTGCGGCGGCGGGTGCTGGCGGGCGAGCAGCGGCGCGACGAGATGCGCGCCGCGCACGAGGAAGCGCGGCTCAGGCTGCAGCGCCTGCAGGGCGAGCAGCGCGAGGCCGACACGGGGATCGCGCACCTGCGCGCCAACCTGGGCGAGCTGCAGGCGCGACGCGATCGCCTGCTCGCCGAAGCGGACCACGGGCGCCAGGAGAACGAGCGCCTGGGCGAGGAGCTGGCCGCGGCGCGCGACCGCCTCCTGCACGGCTTCCAGGAGCGCGAGCGACGACGGCAGATCGTGCGGCACGCCGCGCAGGCCATCCAGGAGCTGCGCCGGCAGACCGAGCAGTGGCACGACCGCATCAAGGCCATCGAAGACCAGCGCCACGGCTGCCGCGACCAGATCCACCAGCTGGAGACCGAGCTGGCGACGATCGACCTGCGGCGCAACAACCTCGAGGAACGCGTCGAGCAGCAGTACGGCGCGTCGTTCGCGCAGCTCGTCGCGGCGCTCGCCGACGACCAGCTCCCGCGCGAGCTGGAGCGCGAGGATGGCGTCTTCCAGGCCGAGCAGGCCGAGGCGCTGCTCGAGGCGCGGCGTAAGAGCCTGGCCGAGCTGGGACCGATCAACCACCTGGCGCTCGAGGAGTACGAGACCAAGAAGCAGCGGCTCGATTTCCTGGAGGGTCAGCGCGCCGACGTGGTCAAGGCCCGCGACGACCTCGAGCGCGCCATCGCCGAGATCAACCGCACGGCGCGGCGCCTGTTCAGCAGCACGTTCGATGCGGTGCGGCGCAACTACATCGACGTGTTCCAGACCCTGTTCGAGGGTGGCAGCGCCGACCTGCAGCTCGTGCGCACGGACGACCCGCTCGAGAGCGAGATCCGCATCTCGGCGCGGCCGACCGGCAAGGTCATCGACAATGTGTCGCTGCTGTCGGGCGGCGAGCGCTGCCTGACGGCGCTGTCGATCCTGTTCGCGGTGTACCTGGTCAAGCCGTCGCCGTTCTGCCTGCTCGACGAGGCGGACGCGCCGCTCGACGACATGAACATCGCGCGCTTCGTGCGCATGCTGCGCCAGTTCTCGCAGAACACGCAGTTCCTGGTGGTCACGCACAACAAGCTGACCATGGAGACGGCGAACCACCTGTACGGCGTGACCATGATGGAGAAGGGTTGCTCGAGCATCGTGTCGGTCAGCTTCCGCGACGTGGCCGACGCGAGGTCGGACAGCGAACTGGCCGGCGCGATCGACAAGCGGCGCCGGCCGGCGGGCGCCGGGGAAGGGCAGCCGCAAGACTCGCTCGTGGGGCCGAGCCCAGAGGACGAGGCCGAGGCTGCAGCCGAGGCCGAACCGGACGGGTCGACGGTGGCCGAGCCGCTTGATCCGGACGAGCCGGACCCGGACGGCCGGGAGGCGGAGGCATGACCGGCCTGTTCGAACGCTTCCGCGCCGGTCTGCGCAAATCGCGCCAGAGCTTCGTCGGCGGACTGCGGCGTCTGCTGGGCGGCGGGGTCAAGCTCGACGAGGACACGCTCGACGAGATCGAAGAGCTGTTGATCACCGCGGACATGGGCGTGCAGTCGGCCGTGCGCATCACGCGGACCATCGAGCGGCGGCTGCGCGAGGAGAAGGGCGAGGCGACGCTCGCGTCCGTGCTGACGGTGATCCGCAGCGACGTCGAAGCGATCCTGACCGAAGCCAGGCCGCGCGTGACGCCGCCGACCTGGGAGTCGGCTCTCGAGGGTGACGGCGGCGGCAAGCGCAAGACCGGCGGCCGCAAGGGCAAGGCCCGCGACGCCGCCGCAGCAGCCGCCGCCGCGGCGGCCAGCGCCGCGGGCAAGGACGCCGACGGCGCGCCGCTGGCCGACGTGCGCGTGGTCTTCGTGGTCGGGGTCAACGGCACGGGCAAGACCACCAGCATCGCCAAGCTGGCGCACCTGTACCAGCAGGAGGGGCGCAAGGTGCTGCTCGCGGCGGGCGACACGTTCCGCGCCGCGGCTGTCGAGCAGATCCAGGTCTGGGCGGCGCGCGTCGGCGCGCCGTGCGTCGCGCAGAAGCACGGCGCCGACCCGGCCGCGGTGGCCTACGACGCGATCCAGGCGGCGGTGGCGCGCGGCTGCGACACGGTCATCGTCGACACCGCCGGGCGCCTGCACACCAAGACGAACCTCATGGACGAGTTGGCCAAGGTGGCGCGCGTCATCCGCAAACGCACCGGCCGCGATCCCGAGACGCTGCTCGTGGTCGACGCCAACACCGGACAGAATGGCCTGGCGCAGGCGCGCGTCTTCGCCGAGACCATCCCGGTCGAGGGCCTGATCCTGACCAAGCTGGACGGCACGGCCAAGGGCGGCATCGTGGTGGCGATCGCCGAGACCCTCGGCCTGCCGGTTCGCTACGTCGGCATGGGCGAGACGGTCGACGACCTCGCCGTCTTCGACGTCGCCGCGTTCTGCGATGCGCTCTTCGCCGACTGGGCCGGCGCGTCGGAAGAGAACGGCTGAGCGCATCGTCCGGGGGCGACGGGGAGTGGGGAGAACTCCGGCTGGCGCGCCGCGGCGTCCCACGGCCACGCCAGCCAGGAGGCAGCCGGCCAACGGTCGGCCGGACCGCTGCGACGTCACGAGATGCTGTCAGTGGGGCTCGGGTTCAGGCGTTTGAACGGCCGGCTGCTCCATCACGCGACTCATGGTCCAGCCGGAGTCGCATCACCCGCCTTACGCCGAGGGGTCGACCGGTACCTCGAGTGCAGGGCGATACCGGACCCCGCTCCGTCGCTCATGACGTTACGGAA
>CAZJWO010000155.1:0-5736 GCA_964549735.1 uncultured Fibrobacteraceae bacterium
CCCCCGCCGTGGGGCCCCGGCCGCCCCCCCGCCTGCCCCTGCCGCACGAGGTCGAGAAGGCCCCCCCCGAGGTCATCAACCTGCTGCCGCACCTGCTCGCCCACGGGCGGCTGGTCGACGGCCACGGCCGGGTGGTCGACTTCCGCAACACGCTGGTCGTCATGACGAGCAACCTCTGCCAGGACGAGCGCTTCGAGGCGTCGCAAGACGACGCGCCGGAAGGCGGCGGGTCGGCCGGCCGCGCGCCGCGTGCGGCCGCCGCGACCGGCGAGGCCCGCGAAGCTCGCGAGCAGAGCCGGCGCGCGATGCTCGAGGAGTTGGGCCGCCACTTCCGGGCCGAGCTGTTGAACCGGCTCGACGCGATCGTCAGGTTCCGCAGCCTCGACCGCGCGCAGATCCACGCGATCGTGCGGCTCGAGCTGGCCAAGGTCGATCGCCTGCTCGCCGCGCAGGATCTGCGGCTCGAAGCGACCGACGCCGCGGTCGCCAAGCTCGCGGCGCTGGGTTGGGACCCGCAGTTCGGCGCGCGTCCCGTCAAGCGCGTCATCCAGCGCGAGGTGCAGGACCGCCTGGCCGACGCCATCCTGGCGGGCGACGTGCTGCCGGGCCAGCTCGTCGAGCTGGACCATCGCGACGGAGAAGGGTTCGTTGTGAGCGGAGTGGAGGTGGTGGAGGGAGAGGTGGGCCCGGAGTAGGGAGGGGTGCCCTGAACTTCGCCTACGAAGAGATCAAAGTCGGGCTATGGTGGATCCCCCGAGATTCCTCCCTGCTGGATGGAGGCGACTTCTACGCACAGATGAAGGCGCCGACCCGGGTGCGGGACTTGGCCGACGGCTCGCTGCGGTACCGGTGGGTGGAAACCGGGCCCCTGGAGCACTACCGGCACGCCCAGGCTTACGACCACCTCGCGGCCGAGATCGCGCGCGCGAACCCGCCGGCGTGCATGGTCGGTCTGGCTGGAGATCGATTGGAAAGCCTGCGACTGGGGTGTCGGTCACGATTGGTAAGGCAGGGATTCCGCCCCAATCGCGAAATAGAAGGACCCTCACGTACTCTAGCCGGTTTCGGCGCTCGATTCAGGTGTCTGTCTGTAACGGTAGCGCAAGACAGTTCGCGAGGAGCGAACGGAATCCTCCTAAACGACTGTCGATGTGTAAGATGACCGAATGTTCGGTGTGTCCGTGTCCTGTATCAAGGCGGACACCCTACCGGACAGTCGTCTCGCCGCAGGCGCGTGCCTGCTAAGTCGCTCTAGAGATACAAGATACAGAAGCAATGAATCCGGTGGACAATTGACGCTCATTTTCATGTGTCCGGCGGGCGTAGAAACCGCCGAAAAGTGAGACACTTACCGAACCGCACGCAGTCCGCGTATCCGTCTGCAGTTTCGCCACTTGCGGCCGATTTGCGAGTCGCGACTCGACTGTCATGTTCCTTGCAGCACCGGTCGTGTCGCGTGACGTTGACAGGCGACAACCGCGGTCGACGGATGGTGTTGCGAACGCCGCGGAGCGAGGGGGTTAGTGTATCGGCGCTGCGATCGAAGCCGGATCGCGGACACCGACGGCACCGGCAGCCACTGCTGCACCCTCCATCGGCGGTGGCTGCCGGCAACGGGAGAATCGGATGGACGACCATATCGCTTCTCGCAAGACGACAGATCGTGAAGAGAAACCGCAACTATGATCGGCTTGAACGTGTACAGGGATCGCGAGAATGCGGTATCGACCGAGGCCGGTCAATATGGTAGGGTTAGGATACTAGTAAACGGCGGGCTCCCCCTGATAGCGTGGTCCGGTCAGTTCAGCAGGGATGTTGCTACCTGGCTTACCAGCTTAGCGCGACATCGATAGAGCCTTCGTTCGGAAAAGAGATGTACTGATCGAAAGGAGAACCCCGATGTGTAGAGGCAGGGCGAGGTTTTTGATATTAACCGCTACTCTGTTGTTTCTATTCACTCAAGCTAGCAATTCCACGCAACAACGATTTAATACATTTGCTAAGAATGGCTCAAGTACTGGAGAGAGAATTGTTGATGCACGGATGTCCTCCGATTACGTCATGAATGAGAGAAGATTCGCATATACGATATCTGCTAGTACACTAGTCTTCGTCGGTACGGTGCTTGACGTAGAGTATGATTGGGTTAACCGCATGGGAGTCGCAACGGTTTCTTTTAGAATCGAGGAATTGCTATGTGGAAGTTGGCAAGATGATGAAATTGTTGTAAAGGTGCCAGACATGAGTGTTCCTGGCGTAGCGAGGTATGTCAACACTGTAAATCCACCAAGATTAGACAAGGGCCATCTTTACTTTGTGCTTACAACCTGGGACGAAATACTAGAGAGTTGGTCAACAGTACATTTTGGAGTATATATATATCGGAATGGAATATTTGCTCCGGGGGGAGATGTTGGCAGGCTCGAAATAGTCGATGTTGTTGAATTCGCTAGAAGCTACTGTGCGGAAAATGGACATCGCATATTCGCTGAGAATGCTGATTTGATTGTCCGGGGAACCATTGTGGACTATTCAAGTATTACGGGAGTAAGATTTCGTATACATAGTGTTTTGAGAGGTCAATATGATCGGGAATTTATTAATGCACAATGGAACTTGGATGTACCAATAGAGCGTCCTGGTGCTCTAAATAATACGCGGGGCTGGGAGCATGAGTACCTATTATTCTTGAACAAGAATGAGGGGTTATATATCTTAAACGGCAATGTCTATAGCATGGTGCGCATTTCTGGAGGGCGCCTAAGTTCAATTGTTAACACAGCCATCGATCTGTCGTTAGAAGAAATCAAGAGAGAGGTCCGGTGATGCTGCGAAGAATCTTCGTAATATCTATAGCCGTTAATATGTTGTGTTCCGTCGGCGCACCAACTGCATGTGATCATGCAGTTAAATGGCCGATGGTAAAGATCGGGGGCGATTGTGTCCCCAATATATATGTTGTATATCACGATCAGAATGCACCGGCTGGAATTTCCTATAGCAACGAACACGCGACCTGGGATAACGCTTTGTCGAAATTTGTCTTAACTCTCGATTCGAGTTCGGCTACAGGGGTTGCACATATAGAGTGGCATCCCGCAAGCGTATTTCCCCGCGACGTGAATGAAGAGCACATCGCCGGAGAAGTACAGTATATTCTTAACTCTGCCAATACAAACAAAGAAGAAGCCCATATTCGGTTAAACAGGGATACTGTCTGGGAATCCTCCGCCGGGGACAACACAAAGATTAACATCGTATGGGTGCTGCTTCATGAACTCGGACATGTTGCGGGTGCCGGCCACGTAGCAGATACTAGTGCAGTTATGTGGGCGCCGGCAAGCATGGTTGACGCTAGGGCTAATGATGGCCGAATTGTAATACAAAGTACTGATGTCCAGGCCAGCGAGCTATGCTACGATGGGACAACAGATGATTTTCATTCTAAGTCCTGGTGTCAAGATCAAGATTCATTGGCCATTACGAGCTTGACAACTGATGGACGAGTCGCGGTTGTACTGCGAAAAAGCAGAGAATCTGATAGAGCGGTGGTTCGGGGCAGTTGTTCAGGAGACGTTATTGAAGAGATAGTATTCGATAGAACAACCGACGGTGGCTTAGCGACATTTTACTTTTTACCCTACTACGACAAGGGCGATAAAGGTTACATCATCGAAGAGTACCGCGATGACAAACTAGTCGATTATTTCAGTGAATCGTATAGCGAGCTTCAAGTGTTTGACGACCTATTTGCATTCGCGATGTCGGACGCGATTGACAATAGCGAGTTTGTCTCGCCTGGTATCCACCCGAGTGGCCGTAGTGATGTCGGCGCACACGCTTTGATTGTTTACAACAGAAAAAGCTGGTCGTCCCTGGTCGGCTTTTCTGAAGCCGACCTGTTGCCAATAATTAATCAAGCGCAAGAACAGCTCGGAAGTGTGCGTATTGTGGGCTGGAGCGCATTTGGTGGCGTGTCGGCGGGTCTAGTCAGGACATGGTACGCTCAGCTCGTACAGGATAACAATGCGAGCAACAGTGCCGGCTACGGACCGTATCCAGTGAACCCTGGACCGTTGTTAATAATTGTAGGAAGCCATTATCACTCGGGTGGCTATGTGGATGGCCGATTATGCGTGAATGCATATGAAAGCGAATCGGAATACTCCGGTATCTTTCTGACGTTGATGAGCGACTTATTGCTGACCGACATTGATTATGATGGTATACCGAATGGTCCGACAACTAGGTTGTTGGCAAGAAACGAGATTGATATACAAAGGCTTGTAGACTACTCTAATCAGTTTCAAGAAAGCGACCACGGCAAGTCTTTGTTTGTGTTAGATGACGTGATTTGGGGCGAATATTTGGACCATCATATTCATGGCTTAGGGGTTGAATTCGCCGAAAGAGGTATTGGTAATGGAACGGTACCGCTTGTTAGACATACATCTGCATTGGGGACGGAGGCGCTCGAACGAATGCAGAGTTTGGTTCCTGATATCGACAGTGGCCTTTATGAGTTATGGATCGCGGGACACGCCAATTCTGTAATGCGATGGGCTAGAACGATGGCGGTTGGTCATCTATATAGCGACGTCGTGCTACAAACAAACCAAGCTGTACCTATCTTCAACATTTCATGTAATGGGGTTTCCCCGGCAATGGGGAGCGAGTCCACTTGGCAGCGGGTCTATGAAGTACTGGCGAGCAGTGTCGCTTCTGGCTTGAAAGCAGCGGTTTGCATTGCTCCGATGGGGGCCGGCAATAAGATGCAATTCTGGAGTATGATGAATCGGCTGGGAGAACAGAGAGTAGCTATGAGCGAGGGTGATTTGTATGCGTCGATTGTATATGAAGCCGTTGTGGCGTCAATACTCGAAGATCCAGCAGCTGCTGATCTGTATAACTCCTTCTTTGTGTTTGGCGGTTTGGCTCGGTTTAGGAGTCCTGGGGCTGCTTTGTCCGTCGAGGAGCGTTTATCTGGAGTGCCCGCCGCATTGGCCGTAGGCACCGTTACCCCGAATCCATTTAACCCGCGCACGACCGTCTGGATGGATCTGCCCCAGAGCGGTGTAGCGAACCTTGCTATCCATGACCTTCGTGGACGACTTGTGCGCACGTTGTGGAGTGGACAAATTGAAGCCGGGCGGCATCCGATGTTGTGGAACGGCCTGGATGACCGCGGGCGGCAGGCCGCTTCTGGAGTCTACTTGGTGCGTTTGGTCATGGCCGGTGAACAGAAGGTCGCGAAGATCACGCTAGCCAAGTAGTTGTCGCGTAGTGGACTGATGAAGCCTGGCTACTGTGTCTCCACGACCCGGCAGCTGGCTGCGGATCGCTCGGCCGCTCGGTCTGGCGATCGATCCGGTGCTGGTCGATGCGGAGCCTGGGATGGCGGTGCTCAAGAGTGTCAATGTTCGCCCCAATTCCCCCACCCATGTTCGCGTGATAGGTAGCCACGTTCCCTGCTCGCACGGCGACGACGGTCCTTCCCGTTGAGGTCAGTTCTTCTCTTGCTTGCCCAGCATCCGCGGCCGTTCCTTGGCCCGGAAACTTGCGCCCTTGATCGTGATCAGGTGGGCCCGGTGAGCGAGCCTGTCCAGCGCCGCTGACGCCATCAGCGGGTTGTCGCCGAAAGCCGCCGGCCACTCCTGGTAATCCCGGTTGCTGGTCACCAGCACCGAGCTGCGCTCGTACCGCTCGCTGATCACCTCGTAGAAGTCCTCCGGATCG
>CAZJWO010000156.1:0-5701 GCA_964549735.1 uncultured Fibrobacteraceae bacterium
CGTTGTCCATGCCGCGACATCGGCAACATTCAGGCCCGCAACATTCTTCGTGGAATAACCCAGGGGCCGGAGAGTGATCCCCGGCCCCTTTCGTTCCTCCCCGAGGGAGGGTCTGACTCAGTCGCGATCTAGTTGAACAGCGACTTCACGTTCGTCCAGGTCATGCTCTCGGTAGCCACAACGCCGGAGCCCGCGCAGACAACCCAGCCACCCTGGTAGTCCTCGACGAGCACGGGAACGTCCAGCTCGAACTCGGCGTCGACCACGATCTTGGGCATCGTCGTCGTGATGCCCCAGGGGCCGAGCGACCAGTCGCCGAAGCCCGCGCCGTAGAAGTTACGGAAGCGAGCCTGCATGACGATCATGAAGTCGGCCGAGATCGAGCGCGGCACGGTGTAGCCATGAGCACGGCAGTAGCTGCCGGGGATGCCCGGGTACGTCGCGTCGATGCCAGCGCCAACGCCCATGTAGTCCCAGCCGCCCATCGGGAAGAAGTCATCGTCTTCCGCGGGGACGAGGATGCCGAACTCGTAGCCGTTCAGGATGCTGTAGCCCGTCAGGCCGGCCACCACGACGTGCGCGTAGAACGTGCCGCTCGGGGTGACGGTATTCGGGTGAACGGCGCCCTCGAAGGCGAACGGGTCGAAGCCAGCCGGGAGGCTGGTGCTGGTGCTGAAGAAGATGCCGATGCTGGGCTGCGCCATCGCGCCGCCAGCCATCATCGCGACCAATGCCAGTGCTAGCAGTCTTTTCATGAGCCTTGCTCCTTGTTGTCGACACACCTCGGGGCTGGAGAAGCTGTGCACGGTAACCAACCCCTGCCAATTCCCTCGCCAATGCATTTCTTCCGACCGCGAGCGGAAACGCGCCCTGGGGGCGACGCCGTCCGGCCGGATTCCCGTTGTCCCTCCTTTCCACTCGAGCTCGAGGGTTGGTTGGCCTCGGGCCCCGGTCTCTCCCTTACGGTTCGACGCGTCATCACAGGAGTTCTAGCGTGATGAGCCTAGACCACACATTCTGAGAGTCCACTAAGCGATTATAGATGATTATTTCGGCGATTGCAACAAAAAATAGCCCCCGAGAGGCAACCACCCGGGGGCAAGGGTTCGAAGGGCCTATCCTAAAGAAAATACGCGTCTTACAGCTGGATACCCAGGCGCTCCCAGACCGACTCGCCGTCTTCGATCTGCCGCGGTTTGAGGTGGCGGAACGTCTTGAACAGGAAGATCACGAGGGGCACGACGCCGCCCAGGATGATCACCAGATCCGGCAACAGGCGCAGGTTGCCCAGGAACATGACCGCCGGCCGCTGGAAGAACGTCGCATCCCGCGCCGCCACCATGCCCTCCTGGAAACTCGTCCAGGCCTGCATGATGCCGACCGGGAACAGGGTCAGGAACGTCAGCAGCAGCAAGCCCACGTTCAGGCCCCAGAACGAGGTCGCCAGCAGCTTGTCGTTCCACGCCTCCTTCTTGACCAGGCCGCGCCACGAGAACAGCAGCAGCGCGATCGACAGCATGCCGTAGACGCCGAAGAGCGCGCCGTGGGCGTGGTTCATCGTCAGGTAGGTGCCGTGCTCGAAGTAGTTCACCAGCGGCAGGTTGATCAGGAAACCGAAGACGCCGGCGCCAAGGAAGTTCCAGAACGTCGAGGCGACCAGGAAGTACATCGGCCACTTATAGGGGAACTCCTTGCCCTCGGCCCGGATCGACCTGTACTCGAGCAAGCCGCGCACGACCAGGCCGAACAGCGGCACGGGCTCCATGGACGAGAAGACCGAACCGATCGCCAGCCACAGCGACGATCCCCCGTACCAGAAATAGTGGTGCGCCGTGCCGAGGATGCCGCTGAGAAAAGTGATGGCGGCCGTGAAATAGGCGACCACGAGCGCGCCGCGCACCGAGACCAGGCCCATGGCGACCATGAGCAACGCGATGACGCCGACGCCGAAGAACTCGAAGATGCTCTCGACCCAGATGTGCACGACGAACCAGCGCCAGTAGTCGGCCACGGTCAGGTGCGTGTCCTTGCCGTAGAGCAGACCGAAGGCGAAGAAGATCACCACGAGCGTGGCGCTGAAGACGTAGAAGCGGACGAGGTCCTTGAAGTCCTTGTCCTTGCCTTCGCGGAACGTGTTGACCACGCCGCGGTAGACGATGCCGAGCCAACCGATCAGTCCGACGAACAGCAGGATCTGCCACAGCCGGCCAAGCTCGAGGTACTCCCAGCCCTGATGGCCCAGCCAGAACCACCAGTCGCCGAACAGGCCCTTGATGCCGGCCACGTGTCCGGCGAGGCTGCCGACCGCGACGATCATGATCGCCGTGAACAGGACCTGCACCAGGACGCCCTGCCCCTTCGGCTCGCGGCCGCCGATGATCGGCGCCAGGTAGATCGCCGAGGCGACCCACGTGGTCGCGATCCAGAAGATCGCCAGCTGCAGGTGCCAGGTCTTGGCCCAGCTGTAGGGAATGACCTCGGCGATGCCGCCGATGTAGAAGCTGCCCGGGTGGACCGTGTAGTGGGCGAGCAGCCCGCCGAAGCAGGTCTGCAAGAGGAAGAGCAGGATCACCACGAGGAAGAACTTGGCCGCCTTGATCTGGCTCGATGTCAAGGGCATCGCGATGAGCTTCTCGGCCAGCGGAATCCCCTTGGCCTCGCCGTACCAGATGTTGTAGCGGTGCACGTAGTAGATGAAGAAGCCGAGGACCAGGAACAGCGAGAGGATGCCGCCGATGGTCCAGATGTAGGTCTCGGTGGTGGCGACGTTGCCCACGGTGCGGTCGGGCGGCCAGTTGTTCGTGTAGCTGTAGTCGCCGCCGGGTCGGTTCGTGACGGCGACCCACGCCGTCCAGTAGAAGAAACGACCGAGCTGGCGGCGCTCCGCGACCGTCGGCACCTGGCCGGGCAGGAATCCGTAGTCGCGGTCGCCCGCGCCGAAGGTGCGCTCCCAGAAGGCTTCGTTCACGACGAGGGCCGCGACCTGCGACTCGGTGAGCGCGAGCACGTCGCGCGCCGCATCGTAGCGGTTCTCCTTCAGGTGCTGGGCGGTCCGCAGGTCGACGATCTCTCGCTGATGCGTGGTCAGGTCCCCATAGGGCGCGCCGAATTCCTCAAGCGCGATGGGCTCCCGCACCGCCTCACCGATGAGACGCAAGGTGACCGAAGAGAACTCCATGCCACGCTGGGTGCCGTGGCCCCAGACGCTGCCGTGATCCATGAGGCCGTAGCGCTGGTAGACCTGCTGCCCGGCCATGATGTCGGACCGTGTGAAGAGCACTCGTCCGTCCGGTCCGACCACCTGACCCGGGTACGGCGGCGCCTCCCGGTTCGCGAAATGGCCGCCGATGAGCAGGCCGCCGAGGGCAACGCAGAAACAGATGATCGCAGCCCATCTCAGCTTCTCGACTGACATTGCGTCACGCTCCTGGTCGTTTCCGGCCGGGTAGCCCGGCCGGTGGTGGGACCGCAGCCCTGGCGATCCGGGACCGGCGCCGGTCTCGGGACCGCGCCTCGGACGGCGGCGCTCGTCTCAGCCAGCAAAACACAAGAAAGACAACCGGACCCACAGGTCCACAATGGCCCCAACTATGCACGTGAAATTGTGGATGTCAAGATCCAGAATATTTAGAACGGCTGCCCGAGGGCCTCGCAGAGGAATCGCAGCATGGGGCGCATGTCCCGATAGACCCCGCCGATACGCTCCAGCGCGTCGGCGGCGAGGATGTCTCGCTCGGCCAGCGGCACCCAGAGGCCCCAGTCCTTCCAGCGCATCTCGTCGGCCGCCGGATGGTCGGCGCGGAAACCGGCCGGCACGCGCTGCAACCTCTCGCCGAAACGCTCCATGCGCGCCAGGGCCGGGTCGGCGACGATCTGCGACCAGCGCTCCGGCTTGGCCGCCACTTGCTGGCGGATCGCGCGCAACGCGGCCGGCGGCGGGCGCCAGACGCCGGCCGCGGCGCCGCACGCGCCGGGTTCGAGGTGCAGGTACAGGCCCGGCGCGTGCGCATCCTTGCCGGCCTCGTGCCGGAACTGGATCGCGGCGTGCGTCTTGTAGGGACTCTTGTCGGCGCTGAAGCGGACGTCGCGGTGGATGCGGAAGAGCGAACCGCCGTGCGGGCGCGGGTCGCAGGTCAGATGCGGGCTGACCGCGCGCACGTACGGCCCGAAATCGGCGATGAAGCGCAAGGCCGGGCGGCGCACGTGCTCCTCGTAGCGTTCGCGGTTGGCCTCGAACCAGGCGCGGTCGTTGTTGGCGGCGAGGTCCCGCAGGAACGCGAAGAGCGCGCGGGTGAAGTGCGGCGCCGCCATCGTGGTCACCGGGCCGCGGGCAGGGCGTCCAGCAACAGCGGCCCGCCCGGTCCGAGCGGCAGGCCGAGCTGCATCCACACGACCAGCAGGAGCGTCCAGAACACGGTCAGGAAGATGGTGTACGGCAGCATCGTCGAGATGATGGTGCCGATGCCGTAACGCTCGTCGTATTTCTGCGCGAACGTCACGATCAGGGCGAAGTAGCTCATCATCGGCGTGACCAGGTTGGTGACCGAGTCGCCGATGCGGAAGGCCGCCTGCGTCAGCGCCGGATGGTAGCCCAGCAGCATGAACATCGGGATGAAGACGGGCGCCATGATCGCCCACTTCGCCGACGCGCTGCCCATGAACAGGTTGATGAACGCCGACAGCAGCACGAACGCCACGAGCAGCGGCACGCCGGTCAGGCCGACATCGCGCAGGCCCTCGGCGCCGTTGATCGCCAGGATCAGGCCGAGGTTGCTGTAGCGGAAGAAGTACACGAACTGGGCCGCGAAGAAGACGAGCACGATGTAGCCCGCCATGCCGCTCATGGACTTGGTGATGTGCTTGACCGCGTCGTGGTCGCTGCGGATCGAGCGGGTCACCAGTCCGTAGACCAGGCCGGGGATGAAGAAGAACACCAGGATGGCGGTGATCAGTCCGTCGAAGAACGGCGAATGCAGCACCGAGCCGTTCTGCGGGTTGCGCAGCAGGCCGCCGGCCGGCACGACGGTGACCAGCAAGAGCACGACGGTGACCAGCAGCGACAGCCCGGCCAGGCGCATGCCCTTGCGCTCGAGCGGCGTCAGCTGCGCCACGGGAATGCGCTCGGCGGCGCCGCTGTACGAGCCCAGGCGCGGCTCGACGATCTTGTCGGTCACCCAGGTGCCGAGAACGACCACGATGATCGCCGAGACGAACATGAAGTAGAAGTTCACCGCCGGGTTGACGACCATCTCCGCATCGAGGATCTGCGCCGCCGAGGTGGACAGGCCCGCCAGGATCGGATCGACCGAGCCGATCATGAAGTTCGCGCCGAAACCGCCGCTCACGCCGCAGAAGGCCGCCGCCAGGCCGGCCATCGGATGGCGTCCGAGCGCGTGGAAGATGAGGGCGCCGAGCGGGATCAAGACCACGTAGCCGGCCTCCGACGCCAGATGCGAGATGATGCCGGCCAGCACGACCGCGCCGGTGATCAGCCGCGGCGGCGCGTTGAGCACCAGCGCCCGGATCATGATCGTCAAGAGGCCCGAGCCTTCGGCCACGCCGATCCCGACCATCACCGCGAGCACGTATCCGAGCGGCGGGAAGTTGACGAAGTTGTGCGTGACGTTGCTGTACATCCAACGCAGACCGTCGCCGCTCAGCAGGCTGCGCACGGTGATGACGGTGTCCTGCACCGGGTGCA
>CAZJWO010000157.1:0-5669 GCA_964549735.1 uncultured Fibrobacteraceae bacterium
CATACGAGATATGAGCGGTGACTGGAGTTCAGACGTGTGCTCTTCCGATCTCCACGCCGTAGAGAGCGCGCGCGTCGGCCCGGAAGTGCACGCCGCGCACGCCGGGCTCGACGTCGGTCGCGCCGCGTTCGCTCAGCTCGGCCGCGGCGACCTGCTCGGCGCCGCCGCCGACCTGGGCGAAGTAGCGGGGGTCTTCCTGGTAGCGGTACATGGCGTCTCGCCGGGATCGGCTCTCGCCTCGCGCGGCGCCGATCCCGGCACAGTCCTAAAGGAGGGTCAGGACGGCGTCGTAGTTGGGCTCGTCGATGTTCTCTTTGACCAGCTCGGTGTAGATCACCTTGCCCGACTCGTCGAGCAGGATGACCGCGCGCTTGAGCAGGCCGGCCGCCGGACCATCGGCGATGCGCAGGCCGTAGGCGCGGCCGAATGCGCCGTCGCGGAAATCGGAGCCGGTCTTGACGTTGTCCAGGCCTTCGGTCGTGCAGAAACGGCTCGCGGCGAACGGCAGGTCCATCGACACGCAGAGCACGGTGACGCCCGGGCGGTCGCCCGCTTCCTGGTTGAAGCGGCGGATGCTGTTGGCGCAGACCGACGTATCGAGGCTCGTGAAGATGTTCAGAACGACCTTCTTGCCGCGCAGATCGGCCAGCTTGATCTCGCCGAGATCGACGCCGACGAGCGTGAAATCGGGCGCCTGGCGACCGACGGCCGGCATGTCGCCGACCGTATGGAAGACCTTGCCCCGGATCGTGAACTGGGCCATGTGCGTCGTCCTTCCTGACTGGTTGAAAGTCGGCTCTCCGGAATCGCGAACTCCGGGCATGATAACGGACGACCGCTCAATCCGCCGCCCGCAGGCGCGGGAAACGCTCGTCCAGGACCTCGTTCCAGACGGCGACCCGCGCCGCCTGCGCCGCGAGGGCGGCCTGCCAGTCGCCCTCGAGCGTGATCGCCGTGATGCGGTCGCCGGCGCCGATCGCGCCGACGACCTGCTGGTCGGACGCGTCGACGACGCGGCCGAAGACCGCGTGGCGGTCGTCGAGCCAGTCGGTCGGCACGTGCGTGATGAAGAACTGGCTGCCGTTGGTGCCGGGGCCGGCGTTGGCCATGCTCAGCACGCCCGGCCCGTCGTGGCGCAGCGAATCGTCGAACTCGTCCTCGAAGCTGTAGCCGGGGCCGCCGCGTCCGTCGCCCTGCGGGCAGCCGCCCTGGATCATGAAGTCGTCGATGACCCGGTGGAAGCTGAGGCCGTCGTAGAAGCCGCGCCGCGCCAGGTTCACGAAGCTGGCCACGGTCACGGGCGCGCGGTCGGCGTAGAGGGCGACGCGGATCGTCCCCTTGCCGGTCTCGATGCGGGCGGTCACGGACATCGGGTGCTCCTTTGCGAGATGGCGGTCGCCTCATCGCACGCAGTCTAGCCTCCCTCGCCGCGATGCGCTAGCATGCGGGCGGCCGCGCACGGCCGGCGCGCAGCGCCGGCGTCGCGGCGGACCGGGTCGACCCGAGCGGAACGGAGCCTGCCATGTCGCGCGAGACGGTGAACCGGATCGTCCTGCTGCTCCTATTGATCGTGATCTCGCTGCTCTTCTACAAGATGATCAAGGGCTTCCTGCTGGCGCTGCTGATGGCGGCGATCCTGGCGGGCCTCATGCACGGATTCTACGCGCGCCTGGTGCAGCTGCTGCGCGGCCGCCGCGCGCTGTCCGCGGTGATCACCGAGCTGCTGCTGGTCGTGCTGATCCTGCTGCCGCTGGGCGCGCTGACCGGCGTGATCACCGCCCAGGCCCTGCGCGTGGGCAACGCGGTGGGCCCGTGGATCCGCCAGAACCTCGCGCAGCCGGACGCGCTCTCGCGCCACCTCGAGGCCCTGCCCTTCTACGAACGCATCGAGCCGTACCGCGGCGAGATCCTGACGCGCGCCGGCCAGCTCGCCGCCGGCCTGAGCACATGGCTGGTCAACGCGCTCAGCGACGTGACCCTGGGCACGGTCCACGTCGTATTCCTGTTCTTCGTGACGCTCTACGCGCTGTTCTTCTTCCTCCTGCGCGGCGGACAGGTGCTCGACCGCATCCTCTACTACCTGCCGCTCGAAGACCGCGACGAGCAGCGCATGCTCGCGAGGTTCCTGTCCGTCACGCGCGCCACGCTCAAAGGCACCGGCCTGATCGGCATCCTGCAGGGCGGGCTCGGCGGCGCCGCGTTCGCCGTCGCGGGCATTCCGGCCTGGGCCTTCTGGGGCACGATCATGGTCATCCTGTCGGTGATCCCAGGGCTGGGGACCGGGCTGGTCTGGGTGCCGGCGGTGGTCTGGCTGGCGATGGGCGGCCACTGGACGACCGCGATCGCGCTGACGCTCTTCTTCGTCCTGGTCGTCGGCATGGTCGACAACTTCGTCCGCCCGCGCGTCGTCGGCCGCGACACGCAGATGCCCGATCTGCTGGTGTTCCTCAGCACGCTCGGCGGCCTGGTCGCCTTCGGCGTGCTGGGCTTCATCATCGGCCCGATCATCGGCGCGCTGTTCGTGACCGTGTGGGAGATCTACGGCGAGGTGTTCAAGCCGTGGCTGCCGCGGGTGGCGGCACGCGATAGCGAGCGCGAAGCGGAGCAACCACGCTAGCTCGCCCGCGAGACGCATCGCGGGACCGTTCGCATGGGTGCTTCCGGGATCGCCCGTTGATCCCTGGGGCGCAGGGATGCGGACTAATATCATCTTGATTAACCTGGCAGCACCACCCTCCAGCCAAAGGAGCTGCCGTATGGCCGACAGGAAGATCATCGCCGTCGTCGGGGCGACCGGCGCCCAGGGCGGCGGCCTCGTGCGGGCCATCCTGGACGACCCCGCCAGCGGATTCGTGCCCCGCGCCATCACCCGCGACCCCGGCTCGGACAAGGCCCGCGAGCTGGCCCGCCTCGGCGCCGAGGTCGTGGCCGGCGACGTGAACGACCGGACCTCGCTCGTCCGCGCGTTCTCCGGCGCGCACGGCGCCTTCTGCGTGACCTTCTTCTGGGAGCACTTCTCGCCCGAACAGGAGACGGTGCACGGGCGCAACCTCGCCGAGGCGGCCAAGGAAGCGGGCGTCCGGCACGCCATCTGGTCGACGCTCGAGGATACGCGCCGGCTCGTGCCCCTGGCCGACGACCGCATGCCGACCCTGCAGGGCAATTACAAGGTGCCCCACTTCGACGCCAAGGGCGAGGCCGACCGCTTCTTCGCCGAGGCCGGCGTGCCGACGACCTACCTGCTGACCTCGTTCTACTGGGACAACCTGATCCACTTCGGCATGGGACCGAAGCCGGACGCCAATGGCCGGCTGGTCTTCGTACTGCCGATGGACGACGCCCGGCTGCCGGGCATCGCGGCCGCCGACATCGGCCGCTGCGCCCTCGGCATCTTCAAGCGGGGCAACAAGCTCGTTGGCCTGAAGATCGGCGTCGCCGGCGAGATGCTCAACGGCAGGGAGATGGCCGCGGCGCTCGGCGAGGCCCTCGGCCGGCCCGTGGCGCACCAGTCGCCCAGCCCGGCCGCCTACCGCGGCTTCGGGTTCCCGGGCGCCGAGGACCTCGGCAACATGTTCCAGTTCAAGCGCGACTTCGAGCGCGAGTTCTGCGCCGCGCGCGACCTCGCCCTGTCGCGGGAGCTGAATCCCCGGCTGCAGACCTTCGCCCGGTGGCTCGCGGCCAACAAGGACCGCCTGCCCATCGAGCAGGCGGCGGCCGGCGGCTGAGCGGCGGCGGGCGAACGGACGGGAGCGGCGGCGCCGGCGACGGCGGCGCCGCTCAGACGTTCTGCTCGGCCTTGAGCGCCACCCGCAGCTGGGGCAGCAGCGTGACGTCGAAGACCCGCTTCTGGCGCGACCGCACCAGCCGGATCTCTTCGGCGCAACGGCGCAGTCCGGCCAGCAGGGCCGTGACCTGGAAACCCTGGTAGCTGTACCCGAAGGTGCGCAGGCTGTGCATGGCCGCGACCATGTGCTTCTCGGCGACCTGGTGCTGTCCGGCCATGAGATAACGGAACGCCTCGGCGGCGTCGCCCAGGCCCAGCCAGAAGACCTCGTCGCGTCCCTCGGCCCGCAAGAGCCCCTCGGCCGCCTGCTTGCCGGCGCGCGCGAAATCGCGACGGTTGAAGGCGGCGACCAGGTCCGCCAGGATCCGTTCCTGCATTGATGCTCCTTCCCGATGGCCGCCCGAACGCGGCCGCGGACTCAGGCCTCGCCGGCCTCCTCGCCGTCTTGCTCGTCGTCGTCGTCGTCGTAGCTCCCGAGGTCGTGATGCCGCTGGACCTCGTCGTCGTAGCCCAGCTTGGAGAAGTCCTCGATGCGGTCCACGTACAGGACCCCGTCCAGGTGATCGCATTCGTGCTGCATGACGATGGCCGGGTACCCCTCGAGCTGCAGGTCGACCCGCCGCCCCTGCTGATCCAGCGCCTGCACCCGGATGTGCGCCGGCCGCTCGACGTAGCCCCGCAGACCGGGAATGCTGAGGCACCCCTCGTACATGCCCTCGCGGCGGTCCGGGTCGAGCACCGTGATCTCCGGGTTGATCAGCACGCGCAGCCTGGGCCGGCCCTTGTCGTCGACCTCGCCGCCGGCGATGACCAACCGCACCGGCGTGTAGACCTGAGGCGCGGCCAGCCCGACCCCGTTGTACTCAATCATGGTCTCGAGCATGTCGCGGATCAGCCGTTGCACCTCCGGACCGGTGATCTGGGCGGGGTCGATCGGCTTGCACGTCTCGCGCAGCACCGGGTGGCCCATGCGGGCGACCTTGAGAATGGCCATGCTGCCAGCCTCCTGACCTGAACGGATGGTGAGGGACGTCCTGCGCGCCCCACCATAACCCATTTCGACCCCGATGCAAAAACCGGCCCAGTCGGGCAGGCCGGCAGGGCAGCGGCGCGGCGGCCCGGGCGCCGCGCGACCCGGCCGCGGGGCGGCAGATCTTGCCTTATGCCCCGAAGTTTGCTGCCGCCCGCCGGACGGCGCGCGACCGTTCGGCGCTCGCGCTTTGACAACGGATTAACGTGCGGTTAACGTAGCGGCGGCCGTCCCGACGACCGCTTCCCGGCACCGGATCTTCAGGAGATCCATGGACCTGGCACGCCTCGGCGCCCGGACCTTCCGGCGCGGCAGCCCGTTCACTCCCGCCACGGTCCTGCGCTGCCTGCAGGTCGCGCTCCTGCTTTACCTCTTCCTGACCGCCATCAACCTGCTCGGCGGCGCCTTCAAGCTCTTCGGCAGCGGCTTCAGCAAGGCCCTCATCGCCGGCACCAGCAACCCGGTGCTCGGACTGATGATCGGCTTGCTGGCCACCTCGCTGATCCAGAGCAGTAGCTCGACGTCCAGCATCGTCGTGGGCCTGGTGGCGGCCGGCGCGCTGACCGTGCGCGGGGCGATCCCCATCCTGATGGGCGCCAACATGGGCACCACCATCACGAACACGATGGTGGCCATGACCAGCATCCACCGCCGCGGCGAGTTCGTGCGCGCGTTCGCCGGCGCCACCATGCACGACTTCTTCAATCTGCTGACCATCCTGATCCTGTTCCCCCTGGAGCAGGCCACCCGCTGGCTCGAGCATACCGCGACCTGGCTGTGCGACCACCTCGTCGGCGCCCAGGGCCTGGAGTTCGTCAGCCCCGTGAAGATCATGGTCAAGCCGGCCGAGGACCT
>CAZJWO010000158.1:0-5589 GCA_964549735.1 uncultured Fibrobacteraceae bacterium
GATAATGAGCGGTGACTGGAGTTCAGACGTGTGCTCTTCCGATCTCGGCGATCACACCGCCCAAATCGCCCGCGTACTGTGGCGCGCCCGGCAACGGATCGAGATGGATCATCCCGATGAGCGGGGGCCGGAATCGGTCACGGAATTCGTCGCGGGTCCACATGGCGTGCAAGTATAACCCACGCGACCTGCCGTGGCGAACCGAAACCCGAGCACCGCGGCGCGCAAGGAGCCCGCCGGCACCGCAGCGGCAGGACGGGCCGCGAATGCCCCCGGCCCGCAGCGCGCTATTTGATCAACGTCAGACGCCGGACGTCGACGCCGCCGGCGGTCTCCAGACGGCAGACGTAGCTGCCCGAGGCGACGCGCCGTCCGCGGTCGTCGCGGCCATGCCAGACGACCTCGTGCGTGCCGGCCGCCAGATCGTCCCGCAGGAGCGAGGCGATGCGCCTGCCGTCGAGACCGTAGACTGCCAACCGCACGAATCCGGACTCGGCGAGGGCGAAGCGGATGCTCGTCGCCGGATTGAACGGGTTGGGATAGATGCCAAGCAGACCGCTGGCGGCGGGCAGCCCGCCGGCCGCTACCGCCGTGACGTCGGGCGTCTGCTGGACCACCAGCCGGCGATCGCCCGCGACGGCGGTCAGCACGGTCTGCTGGCCGCGGGGCCAGGTCACGATCACCGAGTCCGCGGACGCGGCGTCGCCAAGTCCGAAGTGCAAGATGCGGCTGCTCTGCGCCCGACCGCCCCCGGCCGTCACCTGCCGCTGCTGCGACCGGCCCTCGGCCACGACCCGCGCGACGGCGCCGACTGCCAGCCGGTTGTCCGTATCTGCCCGCAAGTCGAGGGCCAGCCAATGGCCGCGCCCCTGGATCTGGTTGCGCAAGACGACATTCACCAGGTTCCGGCGACCGAGGTAGAGATCGACCCCGCCGTCGCCGTCGAGGTCGCCGGCCGCCACCGCGACGACCGCGTCGATGGTCTCGGCCAGCCCCAGCTGCGAACCTGCGAAGCCTCCGGCGCCGTCGCCGAAGAGCAACAGATCCGGCTGCCCTTCGCGCGCGACGTAGAGATCGAGCGCACCGTCGTTGTCGAAATCGGCGGCCACCACGCTGCGCCCCGGGCCGTCATCGCTCACCACCGCGGAGATCGCCACCTCGAAAAAGCCTGGCCGCTGGAGATAGAGCACGTCGGCGGCGCCGCTATTGACGAGATAGAGATCCCAGGTGCCGTCGTTGTCGAAATCGGCCCAGACCGCGTCCTGGCCCAAGTCCGTGTTCGTCAACGTCGGGTCGTTGACCAACGCGAAGCCGAGGGTGCCGTAGTTCTTGTAGAGCCGGTTGGTCCCACCGGCGTTGACCAGGAAGACATCGGGTCTGCCGTCGCGGTCGTGATCGCACCAGACCGCGGCGCGCCAGGAGCCGACGGCTTCCAGGCCCGTGTTGTACATGGGATAGAGTTCCGGATAGCCGGAGCCGAATTCCCCGTAATTGCGATAGAGGACGTTCGCCTGGCCGTCACGCACCAGCAGCAGATCGAGCCGGCCGCTGCCGTAAACCTCTGCCCACGCCGCCGTCTGCCCCAGGTTCACGTCGCCGAGGCCCTCGCTGTATTCCGTCACGTCGAAGAAACCGCCACCTTGCTGAGCCAGCAGGCGGTTGGACTGGCCTCGGCGCACGAGGAACACGTCCAGTTCGCCGTTGTTGTCGTGATCGGCCCAGGCGGCTGCGCGGCCGGCGCCGGCGTCCGCGAGCAGCGGCGGCGTGACGTCCAGGAACGCGAACCCGCCCAGGTTGCGCAGCAGACGATCGGGTTGTCCGTCGTTGACGACGTGCAGGTCGTCGTGACCATCGCCGTCGACATCGATGACCGCCACGGCGGCGGCCGGACCGGCGTCGGCGATCGGACCTGCGGTCACGGCCGCGAACGGAGGATCGGCGTACTGGCCCGTCACCACGACGGGCGGATCGGACGCGGTCACGTTGAACGTCGCCTGCAATGGTTCCGGCGAGGTCCAGCCCGGCAATTCGCTCCAGGTGAGCGTGTACTGGCCCTCCTGCCAGACGAGCAGCGACCCCGCGCCTTCGCCGACGTGCACGAAGCCGGCCGGACCGCTGAGCGTCCAGGGCGCCAGCAGGCCATCTGGCTGCACCGTCACGAACACGGCCATGCTGCCGAGGCTTTCGCGGTAGTTGAACGTCATGACCGGCGCCGAGGAGCTGATCTCGTCGATGTAGATCGGAGCGTCCGCGCCGGACCACCAGCGGGCTGGCGGCACGGTCTGCGGATCGAAATGCACATACCCCGGCGCCTTCCAGAGGTCCGTCGCATCACCCTGGTTGTCGCCGTTCTCCAGATCCCAACGACCATCGGCCTGGACCAGGGTCACGAGATAATGCTGGGATGGCGTCTGCTGTTCGTTGTTGTTGCTGCCGAGTTCGTCGACGTGCCAGATCGCCAGTCCGGCGTCGGGCAAGGACGCGTCGCGACCGCTGCGCTGGCGGTTCTCCAGCAGGTAGTACTCGTTGGCCAGGCTCGGGTGCGGCACCCGGAAGACATTCATGTCCGCGTGGGAGGCGGCCAGGCCCTGTTGCAGGAACGCGAGATCCACGGGCGTCGTCCAGCCCGCATCGACGCGCAGGTACGCGCACGGGCGCACCGGATTGGTGGCCGGTCCGGTGCTGCACATCAGGCAGAAGCGGCCGACGCCGCTCGACTCGAAGCCGTAGTCGTAGAGGTCGGGCCAGAAGAACAACATGTGTCCGTTCTCGTGGCAGAACGTGCTCAGGCGCAGGCTGCTGCCGATGTTGGTGATCTGATACCGATAAGAACTGACGCCGTTGGCGCTGAACGAGACGACCCACGAGTGGGGCCACAGTCCGCTGGACCAACCTCCGCTCGGATTGCCGGCGTAGAAGACGTTGATCGCGTCGATGTAGCCGTCGCCGTTCGAGTCATGCTGGCTGAAGTCGTGGCCTTGATTGCGGAGCTGGTTCAGACCCCAGAGGACGAGCTCCCGCGCGCGCAGGCCGAAGCTGACGTTAGGGTCTTCATAATAGCTCTTGGGCTGGGGCGCGCGGAGATAGGCGGACGGCACATGGTTGATATAGTCGAGTGCGCCGCCCGAGACGTCCCGAAAATAGTCGCGCACCGATCCGTTGTTGCCGTATCCGGTGTAGCCGAGCTGATTGACATAGTCTACGAACGCGCTCGGCGGCACGGTGCCCACCTCGTCGGCGAAATCGATGATCAAGGTCAGCCCGATCACCACCCCGTGCGTCGAAGGCTGCGGCGAACTGCTCTTGTTCGCCAGCATGGCGCGGTCTTCGGCCAGGAATCTCTCGCGCACGGCGCGCGCGGCGGCCGCGCGTGCGTGCGGCGGCAGCTGCAACCCACGGACCAGGCCGGCCGGCGGCGGCGCGTCGGCCGGCACACCGGTCGAAACGAAACTGAGACCATCGACCGCCAACAGGGCGTAACAGATGATTCCGGTCGCCTGGTCGCGAACCAGGGTATAGCCAGCCAGGTTCTCGACATGCTGGTAGTACTCGTCGCCCCAGACGCGGACCTGGACTGCCGATCCGTCCGGTTGCGCCAGGATGAATTCGTCGCCTTCGTGCGGCGCCGCCCAGACCAGCGCCGCGGCGACATGCAGCATCAGGATCGTCCAGACGAGCCGTACTAGCGGCGCCGTCGCGAAGTGCCTGGGATGCGATCGCTGTCGTCTGGTCATGGTCTCAAAGCTCCTCGCTCTATGATTTTTCAGCTCAACTCTTGACTCTAGATAATAGGCTATTCGCCAAGGCCGGACAACCCGGACCTCGGCGCGCTGCCGTGCGAGCCATATGCACGGTCCGTCGGAAACGAGCACGAAGGGTGCCGTGAACCGGGGGAGCGACCAGGAGCGACGGGCAACGCTCGAGTACCGGCGCGATGCAAATCGCCTCCGGGCGGGCTAAGCCGCCGTTTGATCCGGTGGTTCGAAGTGGTGGCGGCAGCGTGCTTCGTACATACCGGTCGCGCCGACTTGGATCTGGTCGCGGCTGCAGGTCAGGCGTTGCGTGAAGCCGGCCGGATCGCCGCAGACCATGCAGATGGCGAGCTGTTTGGTCACGTACTCGGCGCGGCACATCAGGTTCGGCATCGGCCCGAAAGGCCGGCCGCGATAATCGAGATCCAGGCCCGCGACGATGATGCGCTTGCCCTGGTTGGCCAGGCGATCGCAGACTTCCACCAATTCCGGCGCGAAGAACTGGGCCTCGTCGACGGCTACCAGTTCGGTGCGGTCATCGACGCGCGCGAGGATCTCCTGCGGCGCCGACACTGCGAGCGAGGGCAAGCTCTGCCGGCTGTGGCTGACGATGCTATCGAGCTCGTAGCGGGCGTCGATGACGTGCTTGAAGATCTGCACGCGTTGGCGCGCGATTTCCGCCCGGCGCAAGCGGCGGATCAGCTCCTCGCTCTTGCCGGAAAACATCGGGCCGCAAATGACCTCGATCCAGCCCGTCTTGCCTTTGACGATCTGCACGCTCGGTCTCACCTTCCGCGACGGTCCGTGCCGACGTCTGCCCCCCGCGATGACCGCGCCGCGGCGACGGACGCACGGCGCTCGGCCTCGTCCATGGTAACGCGGCGACCGCGGGACTTCAACGCCGGTCTGCGCGGCGGCCAGGGCGGCGGTCCGGGCGGCGCCCGTCACCGCGGCAGCGTTCGGTCTCGCCCGGATGCTCGCGACGGACGCAGGCGGACCGGCAGCAGCGGAGCGGCCGAAGACAGGGCTTGGCCGCCTGCGGAGCATGTGCTAGGATGATGGCCCTTGATGCGCGTTCCAGCCAGACCCCCGCCTCCCTGAGGCGGGGGTCTCGATTCGCACTCGAGATGCGCGGATCGCGATCCGTGGCGCGACGCGCGAAGCGCTCAGGAGAACAGACCCGGGTCGATGCTCAGGTCACGGGCGGCGGTGCGCAAGCGGCGGAACGCCTCGGCCGAGATGCCCAGGACCGGCGCCGCCAGGCTGTGCTCGAAGCGCAGGCCGTCGGCGTCGGCGTCGGCATTGCCGGTGCAGGCCGCCACCTCTTCGCCCAGGGCGATCATCGCGGCCAGCTCCCGGCACTGTACCTGCGGATGGTCGAGCCTGTGGTGCCAGCGCACGCCTTGCTCGAGCTCCTCGCTGAGGTTCCATTCCTTGATCAGCAGCGCCCCCAGATCGCCGTGGTCGAAGCCGAGCAGTTCCTGCTCGACCAGATGATAGGGCAGTCCTTCCTCGGCCGAGATCGTCAGGACTTGCTGGAAGAGATCGAGGTGGCTGCGCGCCAGCACGAGTTGGCCGATGTTCTGCATCAGCCCGCCGACGAAGACCGTCTCCGGTTCGGCGCGGCGCACCGTTTGGGCGACCAGCTGGGCCGCCATGGCCGACAGGACCGATTGCCGCCAGATCTTGTGGAACAGCAGGCCCGCTCCCGCGCCGAGGAAGACCGACTTCGTCGCCGTCACCAGCGTCCAGTTGCGGTTCGTCACGAAGCCGAGCCGGACGTTGGCCTCGCTCACGGTCTTGATCTCGCGGACCGCGCCGTAGAACGGGCTGTTGG
>CAZJWO010000159.1:0-5557 GCA_964549735.1 uncultured Fibrobacteraceae bacterium
AATGAGCGGTGACTGGAGTTCAGACGTGTGCTCTTCCGATCTGGCGACGGCCGCGTCGTCCAGCCGGTCCAGCGCGGCGGCGAGGTCGTCCGGGTCGAAGCAACGGTCAGCCATGTGCCAACTCCTCAGGCGCTCTCGTCGGCCGCTTCCAGGGCGGCGCGCAGTTTGCGACGTGCGCGCTGCAGGAGCGCGCGCGCGCCACTTGCGTTACGCAGGCCGAGCACCGCGGTGATGCCATCGATCGACATCCGCTCGACGCTGCGTAGCCAGATCGCGTCCTGTTCGGCGGGGTCGAGGGCATCGCAAACCGTCCGTCGCAGGGCGTCCTCGCCCAGCTGTTCGAGCAACCGCTGCTCGGGATCGGGGTCATGCGACGGCAACGCATCAAGGTCCACCTCCGAGGTGAACGGTGGCTTGCGACGCCTGACGTGCGTCAAGCAGCGGTGCCGCGCGAGGATGAAAAGCCAGGACGTGAAGCGCGAACGGTGGCTGAAGGTGGCCAACCTGGTGTACGCCAGGACCAGAACATCCTGGGCGAGATCTCGCGCCTCGTCCTCGCCGTTGGCGTAGCGGTGGCACCACACGTAGACCCTTCGCGTGTGACGCTGCAGCAGGCAAGCCGCGGCTTCGCGTCCCGCCGGCGCTTCGGCTTGGGACTGGGCCAACCGGACGAGGTCTTCGTCGCTGCAATCGTCGAACGGATAACGCATGCTTCGGCGTTCGCTGCGGCCTGGTCGGGTGGGGCTGTCGGTCGGCCCCGATTCGGGTGAGCTTACCACATCGATCGCACGGCACTCCACAGAGAACCGAGGCGCCGGCAACACCGTCGTCGGCCCGTGATCGCGGTCCGTCGATGCGGCCGGTACGACTCATCGCAGCAATGCCATCTTGCGAACCTCTGTCAACGATCCGGCCGTCAGCCGGGCGAGGTAGGTGCCGGCGGCGACGTCTCGTCCCATCGCGTCGCGACCGTCCCAAACCGTATGGTGCACGCCCGCCGGCAGCGCGGCGCCGTCGAGCAACCGTCTGACCAGCCGACCTGCAGGGTCGTAGATCGCCAGATCGACGATCTCCGGACGCGGGATCGCCAGCGTGAGGGTCGTGCGCGGGTTGAACGGATTCGGCACATTGGGGCGCAGCGCGGAAGCGGCCGGCGGCGGCGCGTCGCCGACGGCGACCTGACCGCCGCAACCGACACCGAAGGCGCCCATGTCCTGTCCGCAGCCGTTGTTGGCGGCCAGGCAGGGCGAAGCCTGGTCGAGCGTGAAGTCGCCGGCTGCGGCGGTACAGAAGAGCGGGTCGAGGGAGATGTTGCCGTTCGTGCCGTTCTGTCCGGCCAGACAGCTCGTGTAGTCGCCGCCAGCGTTGCCGAAGACGTCGCTGCACGACAGCGAGAGCGTGCCGCCGCTCGTACAGTAGGTCGCCGCTCCTTGCGCGCTGCCGGACAGGATCGAGCGGGAGATCGTCGCCGTCGCGTTGTTGCGTGCGTAGAAGTGGGCGCCTTGCGGGGCGCCGTTGGCGTGGAAGGTGCAGCGGCGGAACGTCGGCTCGCTGTAGGCGTTGTTGACGTGGATGGCGCCGCCCCAGGCGTTCGACGTGTTGTTCCAGAACAGGCAATCCTCGATGATGCCGCCGGCGTTGTTGAAATAGAGCGCGCCAGCGGCGTAGTAGGCCCAGTTGCCGGAGAAGACGCAGCGCCGGATCACGAGGTAGTCGGTGCCGATGGCGCAAGCGCCGCCCGAATCGGCGGCCTGGTTGGCGGTGAAGGTGCAGTCCTCGATCACCGCGCGCGAATCGAAAGGTACGTGGATGGCGCCGCTGCTCTGCGAGGCCCGGTTCGCCGTGAACGTGCAGCGGCGGATGTTCGGGCTGGCGTTCGATGCCAGGATAGCGCCGCCATAGCCGCCGTAGCCGTTGACGATGGTCAGATCGGCGATCTCGATATTCTCGTGCACGTTCCGGACGAGAAACGCGCGGTGCGGTTCGCTTGCGCTGCCCTGGCAGTCGATGATAGCCGTGCCCCGGCCCGGCAGCGGTCCGCGCACCGTGATCTTCTTGCTGTCGATGACGATATCGCGGTTGCCCGGTCCGCTGTGGACCCCGGCGACCAGAACGATCGTGTCGCCGTCGATCGCCCCGTCGATGGCGGCCTGGATATAGGGATACACGCCGGGAACGGTGTGCACGCCTGGCGCGCGCTGGTAGTGGAAGCCGACGTCGACGGTTCCGATGTCGGGCAACTCGTCGGGGTTGGTCGTCCTTTGCGCCAGGGAGACGGTGACGCCGCCGGCGGTATAGCTCGCCGCGGTCGCCGCCACCCCGCCGGCGTCGATGGCCGCGCTGCTGGCGCCCAGGTAGTAGCTTCCCCCCGGCCCGCTCGTGAAGGCGGGGTTTCCGTCGAAATTGTTGCCCGGCCCCGACCAGCCATACACGAGGTTGTAGTTGAAGCTGCCGTTGATCGCCCCGGACAGCTGCGTGCCGGTCCAGTTGCCCCAGAAGATGCACTCGGCGATGTCCACCGTGCCGCCTTGGAAGCGCATGCCGCTGGCCGTCGGGGACTGGTTGTAGGCTACGGTGTTGTTGCGCAGGAAGACCGTCCCGTAGGCGTTGTACACGCCGCCGCCCTCGGCCGAGGCGCGATTGCTGACGATCAGGTTGTTGACGATGAACGGGCTGCTGGAGGCGCCGTCGATGTGGATGCCGCCTCCCCGCGTAGCATCGTTCTCCTTGATGATGTTGTTGACGATGGTCGGCGACGAATTGACGATGCGGATGCCGCCGCCGTTGGTCGCGTTGCCGCCGATGATGGTGAAGCCGTCGATGACCGTTGCCGGCCCTTCGCCGGAAACGACCTTGAATACGCTGTCGACCGCCATGAACGAGCTGATCGCGCAGGCCGCGGCGCCGTTCTCCGAGCGAAGGACGATGGCCTTGCCCTGGAAGTCCAAAGCGTTGCCGGTATGCACGCCGTCGCCGGCGATGATCACGTCGCCGCTGGCCGCCGCGCTGAGGGCCGCCTGGATCGTGGCGAAATTGCCGCTGCCGTCGGCGTTGACGCGGTAGGTCGCCGCAGCGGCGCACGTCGCAGCTAGACAGAGGAAGACCGCTAACGGACCGCCGCGGCGAGCGGAAGCCTGAGAGGCATCGCGACATGATGACGGGCGCATGGCATCCTCCTGACAGGGTGGCGGGCAGCCTGAACAGACAGTATCAACCGCAGCGGCTCGATTCCTGGGCGTGAGACGACGTTCGCGGCGGTTCGTCACGTCGCCTCGCACATTTTCTTCGGACCGATCCGCGTGCTAGACTGGCGCATGGTCCGCGTCACGAGGCATTCCGCGAGCCGCCGGCCGCCGCTGGCCGGTCAGCCGTTCCTTGCGGCGTTCGCGCTGGTTTGCGTCGCGCTGGTCGGACATGACGCGGCGGCAACCGCCCCGAGAGGCGATGTGCGGGCCGTGCTCGATTCGCTGTGGTCCGCCGGCCGCCGGGCCGAGTTCCATGACCTGCTCGATCGCGAGATCGCGCGGGCCGCCGGCCGCAGAGACACGGCGGCCACGATCGCCTTGCTGACGTTAAGCGGTGCGCGCAACATCTCGGTCGGGCGGGTGCTCGAAGCTGAAGACCTGTTGCGCCAGGGCCTCGCGCTGGCGGCCGCGGCGCGCGATAGCGCCAGCGACATGCCGGCGTGGCGCTGGTATGCGCTGGCGCTCAGCCTGCAGGGGCGTTTCGGCGAGGCCTCGCAAGCCTGCGAGAAACTGCTCGCCACCGCGAGGACGCGGAACGACGCCTACCACGCAGGTTGGGCTCAGGTCGGTCTGGCCTACGCGGCCTTGCAGCTGGGTCGGGTCGATCAGGCGCAGGCTGCGTATCAGGCCGGCGAAGAGGCCCTGCGCATGGCCGGCGACGCCGCCGGCGAACTCTGGGCCCGCAACGGTCTGGCGATGACGAAGTCGCGCCGCGGCGATCTGCGCGGGGCGCTATCCGTCTATCTCGCGCTGGTGGATCGCGCTGTCGAACTTGGCGATCCGATGGCCGAGGCGATGGCGGTCAACAACGTCGGGCATTGCCAGTATCTCCTCGGCGATCCCGGGGCGGCGCAGGCGTCGTTCGCGCGCTCGCGACGGCGCCATGAGGAGCACGGGCAGATCCGCCAGGCGTTGACGCCGATGCTCAACCTCGCGCTTTGCTTACGGGATCTGGGCCAGTTCGACGCTGCGGCCGACACGTTGCGCAATTGCCGGCAGCGCAGCCTGGCGCGCGGGTATCTGGATATCGCCGGCCAGGCCGTCCTCGAACAAGCCGCACTCGAGCGGCGACTCGGACGTCCGCGGGCGGCGGCTGCGACGGCGCGAGACGCCTTGGCGCTCGGCGAGCGGCTCGCCGTCCAGGATCGGGCCCGCGCAACCGTGGTCCTCGCCGAGGCGCTCGCCGATCTGGACAGTTGCGCCGCTGCTCTGGTCTGCCTCGACCGTGTCAGCGAAGAGGTGCCTGCCGCCGCGCTCGGCGGGGTCGCGCGCGAACTCGGTCTGGCGCGGGCACGCGCCCTGGCGAACACTGGAGAACACGCAGCTGCCTACGCGGTGCTCGACACGGTCGTCGCGGCGGCGTCGGCGGCGGACGACGACCAGTCGCAGATCCTCGCGCTGCTGCAGCTGGGGAGGCTGCTCGTCGATCAGGGCCGCCCCGGCGAGGCGCGCGAGCCGTTGCGAGCTGGCATCGCCATCTGGGAGCGCCAGCGAGCGCTGCCCGTGGAGCCTGAATGGCGCGAGAGCCGCGCGAGCGCCGGGCAAGCTCTGGCTACGGAACTGGCCGCCCTGCTTCTCGACGCCGGCGGCGGGTCCGCTCTGGAAGAGGCTTACGAGGTTCTGCAGACCTACAAGGCCCGCACCCTGCTCGAACGGCGTCTGGGGCCGGGCGTGTCCCTGCCGCCCGGACGGTTCGCCGTCTCGCTCGACTCGTTGCGAGCCTCGGTTCTGAACGCCGACGAGTGCCTGTTGGACCTCTATCTCGGCGAGCGCCACGGCCTGCTCTTCGCGATCACGGCCGATACGGTCGCTTGCTGGCGTTTGCCGGCGGCAGACGACCTGATCGCGCGGGAAAGATCGCTACGCGCGTTGCTCGTTGACATCGCGGCGCCGGCGAACACAGCCGATCGGATCCGTGTCCTGGGCGCCGCCGTATCGGGCTTCCGCCGCGCGCTTCTGGGACCCGCGACGGCGGTCACGGCCGGGCGAGGTCACGTCATCCTGGCCGCCGACGGGGTCGCGCACCGGTTGCCGCTCGAACCCTGGCCCGAGACCGGGCAGCGGTCCGCGACGGTGTGGTCCCGTACGCCCTCGGCGGTCGTGCTGGCGCGGCTCCGCGCCGGGCCGCCGTCGCCGCCGATCGCCGCGGCAACGCCTCTTCTGATCATCGCCGACGACGGACTGCCGGACGGCCGCCGACTGGCGGGAGTCCGGCGCGAGGAGCAGCAGCTCCGACGGCAGTTTCGCGGCTTCGTGAATGGTTGGTCCGCGGCTCCTGATCGCGATACCGGCGCCCAGTACGCGCGGGCCGC
>CAZJWO010000160.1:0-5547 GCA_964549735.1 uncultured Fibrobacteraceae bacterium
TGCCGCCGGGTTCGCCTGTGGCGGCCTCCGCGCGCGCGCCATACGACGGGCCTATCTGGCACGTCGATCCTGCCTTCGGCGACGATGAGAACGGCGACGGCAGCAGCCAGATGCCTTTCTTGACGATCCAGCGGGCCGTCGATGCCGCCGCGGCCGACCACACCATCGAACTGGCCGACGGACTCTACAAGGGTCCGGGCAACGTCGACGTGCAACTCGGCGCGAAGGCGCTCATGCTGCGCTCCGCGTCGCTGGATGCCGCCGCCTGCAACGTCGACTGCGGGGGAAGCGACGGCTTCGTCTTCCGCGCGGTCGATCCCGGGGTGACGGCCGGTCCCAGCTTCGAGGGTTTGACGGTCATCAACGCCGCCATCGGGATCAGCATCAACGTCGCCGCCGGTTACGAGGTCTTCAGCCACGTCGAGATCAGCGACTGCCGCATCTCTGCCTGCGTCACGGGCGTGCGCGCCAACTCCGCGCTGCTGAACATCCGCGACAGCGTGTTCGCCGCGAACACGGCCCGCGGCGTGCAGTTCGAGTTCGCGGCCGCCGACATCGCCGACAGCGTGTTCCGCGGCAACGGGATCGGCTGCAGCGCGCAGAACTGGGGCGTCCAGTCGCCGTCGAAGTTCCTGCGCACTGATTTCGTGCACAACGACATCGGCCTGCTGGGCGATCTCGACGGCGGGGGCGTCGATTTCGCCGCCTGCCGCTTCGATTCCAACACGGTCGGCCTCGATGTCCTCGGCGTGATCGATTCGGGCGTGGTCCTGGAGGACTGTCTCCTGCGGGACAACGTCGCCGAAGGGTTGATCTTCCTCGACGATTACGGCATTCCGCTGACCCTGGCCGATTCGCAGGTCAGCCGCAACGGCGGCGACGGGATCCGGTGGCGGGGCCGCGATGGCGACCTGGCGCTCCAGGACACGGAGATCAGCGGCAACGGCGGCTGGGGCTTCCGGGGCAGCCCGTACAATTCGCGCCGCGATCGCGAGCGCACCGGGCGGCCGGCCACCTCGAGCTACGTGCGCTGCCGGATCGTCGCGAACCAGGCAGGCGGCGTGCTCGATACGAGCGGGCAGCAGACGGTCCAGGACTGCGTCATCACCGGCAACGGCGGGGACGGCCTGCGGCTGCAGCGCAATCCGTTCGCCTGGGACCCCGCGTTCATCGCCACGGTCACCGGCACCACGATCGCCGGCAACGCCGGCGTCGGCCTGGTCTCGGATCAGGACACCATCGGCCTCGAACGCGTGCTCATCGCGGGCAACGACGGCGCGGCGGTCGACCTGCCCGCCGCGGCGGCGATCACCGTCACCTGCACCAACCTCCACGGCAACGCCGGCGGCGACTGGGTCGCTCCGATCGCCGAGCTGCTCGCGCAGGACGGCAACCTCGCCGTCGATCCCCAGTTCTGCGATCCCGACCACGGCGGCTACGCGCTGCTCGACCTGGCGCCGTGCCTGCCGGGCAATCACCCCGGCGGCGCCGACTGCGGCGTGATCGGCGCGCTGGATGCCGGCTGCTTCGCCGCGCCGCGTTTCCTCTCGCTGAAGGACGTGCCGAACGATCAGGGCCGGCAGCTCCGTCTGGTCTGGACGGCGTCGCACTTCGACCGGCCCGCGGCGCCGGTGCCGGTCGTCGGCTACGGCGTCTACCGGCGGCAGGACACGCGGTTCGGCCCCGCCGGCGGCGAGCCCGCCGAGGCCCCGCCGCGCGGCGACGGCCAGCGGCTGATCGGTTGGGATTACATCGCCACGGTGCCGGGGCGCGGCGACGAGGGCTACCAGTTCGTGGCGCCGACGCTCTGCGATTCCACCGAGTTCTGGGATCCCGGCGATCCCGCGACCCACTGCTGGTCGGTGTTCATGATCTCGGCCATGACCGCCAACACGTTCGTCTACTACGATTCCGCTCCGGACAGCGGCTATTCGGTGGACAATCTCAGCCCGGCGCCCCCGGCCGGCGTGACCGTGGCCTACGATTTCTTGACGGGCCACCAGCTGAGCTGGCTGCCGAACCCGGAGCCCGACCTGCGCGGCTACCGCATCTACCGCGGCCAGACGCCGGACTTCACGCCGCCGGCCGGTTCGCACATCGTCGAGACCGTCGCGACGAACTGGCTCGACACGCAGGCCCCCGGCCTGCGCCACTACTTGCTGACGGCCGTGGACCTCGCCGGCAACGAGAGCCCCGTGACCCCGCCGCAGGCGATGACCGCGGTCACCGACGCCGGCGCGCCCGGTCCGGGCCGCCCGGCCCTCGCCGGCGCGTTCCCCAATCCCTTCAATCCGGCGACCACCATCGCCTTCGACCTGGCGCGCCCGACGGCCGTCACGCTGCGGGTCTACGACCTCGCCGGCCGGCTGGTCTGCGAACTGGTCGCGGGGCAGACGCTGGCCGCCGGACGGCACGAGGTCCCATGGCGCGGGCGCGACAGCCTCGGCCGCGCCGTCGCCTCCGGCAACTACCTCTTCCGGTTCGAGGCGGACGGCGTGCGCCAATCGCACGGGCTGACCCTGCTGAAATAGCCGCGCCGGAGTCCGGCGTGCTCGCAGTGCGCGGTGGTCCGCGTCGCCCGCCGGGCGTATCTTGACCACCATGAATGTCCGCGATCGCCATCGCTGGCTCGTCTGTGCTGCGGTCGTGCTCTTGGCTGCCGGCGCGCGGGCGTCCTGGCCGCCGCCGGCTGCCGAACCGGCGGTGCGTCTGCATGCCCAGCTGCCGGATGTCCTCGACCGCGACTGGCTCGACAGGCTCGGGCTCTTTCCCCAACTCGCCGGCGTGCAGCGCGCCCGCTTCGAACGGGCCGTGTGGGGCGGCCTGCTCGTTCGCCTCGAGATCGCCGACCCGCAGGCCCCGCAGGGCCTCCGCGTGGTCGTGCGCAACCTGCCCCGCGACCACTGGGACGCGTTGCGACGCCGGGCCGCGGCGATCCTGGCGGGCGAGGAGGCGCCGCCGGCACCGGTCTATCCTCTCGACCGGCCGCAAGCTTCCGACGCCGCCGACGCGGGCGCTGCGCCGGGCGGGGAGCCAGGCGACGAGCCGGCAGCGCCGGCCGATCCGGAGGTTGCCGACGCCGGCTTCCGCGGCGATCCGCTGGCCGGCCTGCGCGCCTGGCCGGAGATCGCCCCGCCGCCGGCGGCGCTGCCGCGCGACCTGCTGCCCACGTTCGGTCCCGTGCCCTGGCGCGGCCGCTGGCTGGCGCTGATCGACGTCGGCGCGCGGATGAACGTCACCGGCTTCAACAGCTTCTTCACGCCCATGGGCCAGGTCGGCATCGCGTTCGGACGGGGTGTCAGCGCGCAGCTCGTGCCGCTGCTGGGATTCTACGCGGGCTTCGGCGACATGCGCAGCGCCGTCGAGGACGTCTATGGCGAGGGGCGCAGCAACGCGTTCGGATTCACGCTCGCGACATTGCTGCGGCAGCACGTGAGCGACCGCCACGCGGTGTACCTCGAGGGCGGCGGCGGCTACCATATCCGCTCGCTCTACTGGGGCAGCGTCTTCTACGATCCGCGCTCCGGACAGTACCTGCAGGGACGCGTCCTGGAACAGCAGGATTGGGGCTGGCAGGTGCGGGTCGGTTGGCTGCAGAATCGCGCCCACGCCAGTCGGCCGCGCCTGCTGGACGTCGGCTTCGGCGTGCAGTCCTCGGTCGCCGAGCGCTGGGCGCTGCGCAGCGGGGACGACCTCCTGGTGGGGGCCGGCCGCGACACGTGGCTCGTGCTCTCGATCCGCTTCTGGGATGGCCTCTGATTCGGGGGATATCGCCATGCGCCTGTTCGATCATTCGAGCGAGGAACTCAGGTTGCTGCAGTGCCACGTCGGCGGGGATCGCAACTGGCAGTACCTGCTGGCCGACCCGCGCGACGGTCGCGCCTGCGCGGTGGACCCCGGCCATGCGGCGCCGGCGATCGCCGACCTCGCCCGCAAGCACGGGCTGCAGATCCACACGATCCTGATCACCCACGGCCACGGCGACCATTGCGGCGCCGCGGCGGAGCTCGCGCGGCTGACGCGCGCGGTGATCCATGCCGCAGCCGAAGGCGTCGTGGCAGGCGCGCGACCGCTGCGGGACAACCAGGAACTGCGGGTCGGCGAACTCGTGATCCGCGCGCTGATGACCCCCGGCCACGCTCCCGATCATTGCTGCTTCCGGTGCGGCGATGCGATCCTCACCGGCGACCTGCTGTTCTGCGGCAAGGTCGGCGGCACGGGCGCGCCCTTCCCGGGTTCGGACGCGGCGCAGCAGTGGGCCTCGCTGCAGCGCCTGTTGGCGCTGCCGGACGACGTCCGCGTGTTTCCCGGCCACGATTACTACGGCGGTCCCGGCGAGATGATCTCCTCGACGATCGGCCATGAGCGCCGCCACAATCCGTTCCTGCTCTGCCAGGATTTCTCGGCGTTCGCCGCGCTGAAGGCGGACTGGCCGCGCTACAAGCAGGAGCATGGCATCCGATGACTCGCCATCTCGATCCCCGCCGCGACCTCGCCTGGCGCACGCTCGCGGCGAGTCTGCTGCTGACCACGGGCGCGGCGCTGCTCGCGGCGCGCGCCGCGGACGTCACGGGCTTGCACGCGGTCGCCGTCGCCGTGACCTGGGCCGCCGCCTGGGTGCTGGCGGCCCGCTTCCGCCTGCTGGCGGCCCGCCGTCGCCGGGCCTGGGTCGTGGTGCTCGTCGCGGCCGCGGTGGGCACCGTCAGCGGCAACGAGGGTTTGCGGATCGTCGGGCTGATCCTGGGCGTCCTCTTCATGCTGCGCCGCCAAGACGGCCTGCAGCTGCTGAGCAGCCGCCGGCGCATGCTGGTCTTCCTGCTGGGCGGCCCGCTGCTCATCCTGACGTTCCTGGGCGGCTTCGGTCGGCCCGCGGGCCTGGCCGGCGAGGTCGTCGTCTTCTGCCGCACGGGGGCGCAGGTCTTCTGGCTCGCCGCCCTGCAGACGCTGCTCATCGGCATGCGGCTGCACTTCCTGCGGCTGCGCCCGAAACTGCTGGTGGCGGGCGTGCTCGTGGGCGTCATCCCGCTCCTGCTGCTCGCGGTCTTCGGGATGGTCCTGCTCTACGGCACGCTCGGCGGCAGCCGCGCCAACCGCGCCCGCGACGTCCTGCTGGACGCGGTCCCCACGTACCACCAGGGGCGGCTGCCCGACGTGTTCTCGGCGTCGCCGCGCGCCTGGTCGGAGCGGCAGCCGGATCAGGGGCTTCCCTGGGCCGCCGATCTGGTGGCGGCCTTGCGCCGGCATCGCCAGGGTGCCGGCGGGCTCGTCGCGCGCGGCGGTAGCCGCCAGAGCGATGACGACTCCGCCGCCGGGGCCTTCCAGGTGGAATTCGACGACGACGCGCGCCGGGCGATAGACGCCGTCGCGGCGGCGGTCGACACGGTGGCCTGGGTGCGGACCGACGCGGGCTACTGGCTGGTGCGCTGGCGAGATCCCGGGCCCGGCCTGGCCGCGGTCGAGGCGATCGCCCTCGACCAGGCCGCGTTGCGGCGTCTGGCGCGCGCCGTGCGGGCGGACGTGCAGGTGCGCTCGAACGTCGGCGGCGGC
>CAZJWO010000161.1:0-5467 GCA_964549735.1 uncultured Fibrobacteraceae bacterium
CACCCTATCCTACACTCTTTCCCTACACGACGCTCTTCCGATCTCGGTGCTGCTGCGCCGGGTCGATGGCCACGCCGCCTGGGCCAGCAGCGAGGCGCTGCGCCGCGCGGGCATCGCCGCCGCGACGGCCGACCCGCCGGGCGGCGCGATCCTGCGCGATGAGCGCGGCGAGCCGACCGGCGTCTTGATCGACCGCGCCATAGAGATGGTCTCGGTGCTGATCCCGCCGCCCTCGGCCGCGGAGGTGCGCCGGCGCGTGAACCTGGCGATCGATCACTGCCTGGCCCTCGGTCTGGTGGGCGTGCACGAGGCCGGCACCTCGTGGGATCTGCTCGCGCTGTACCGCGAACTCGCCGCCGGCGGCGACCTCGGCTTGCGTCTGGTCTGCTACCTCGACGACGACGAGCAGACGCTGGACGCCGGCCTGGCGCACGGGCCTTTCGCTACGACCGACCTCATGCTGCACGTGCCGGGCATCAAGCTCTACGCCGACGGCGCCCTGGGCAGCCGCGGCGCCTTGTTGTTGCAGGACTACAGCGACGATCCCGGCAACCGCGGCCTCCAGCTCACGCCGACCGCGCGCCTGCGTGGTGTCTGCGAACGGGCGGCCGCGGCGGGTTTCCAGGTCGCGACGCACGCGATCGGCGACGCGGCGAACCGCCTGGTGCTCGACCTCTACGAATCCGTGCTGGGCGGCCGCCTCGCGGCGGCGCGCTGGCGCGTCGAGCACGCGCAGATCATCGATCCTGCCGATTTGCCGCGCTTCGGCCAGCTCGGCGTCATCGCCGCGATGCAGCCGATCCACTGCACGAGCGACATGGATTGGGCCGGCGACCGCCTCGGTCCGGACCGGCTGGGCGGCGCCTACGCCTGGCGCAGCCTGATCGCCAGCGGCGCGGCGGTCTGCTTCGGCACCGATGTCCCGGTCGAGCCGGCCGATCCGCTGGCCGGGCTCTACGCGGCGCGCACCCGCATGCACCCGGACGGCACGCCGGCCGGCGGCTGGCGCGCGCAGGAATGCCTGGACGGGCGCACCGCGTTGCGGGCCTACACGCTGGGCTCGGCCTACGCGGCGTTCCTGGAGGGCGAGACCGGCGTGCTCGCGCCGGGGCGGTTGGCCGATATCACGGTCCTCAGCGACGACCCCACGGCCGTCCCGGCGGCGCAGGTGCTGCAGTTGCGGCCTCTGTGGACGATCGTCCACGGAACAATCCGGTGGCAGGCGCATTAGGATCTGGGTTAGCATTGAGCACGTAGGCCAAGCCTCCTGTTTCGGTTCCGAAAGGAGCGCACCATGGCTGTCATCCCCCTGCATATCGTGGACGCCTTCACCGACCGTCCGTTCGGCGGCAATCCGGCCGCGATCATTCCCAACGCCGCCAGCCTGTCCGACGCGGAGATGATCAGCATCTCGGAGGAGCTGGGCCTGGAGGTCGGTTTCGTGCTGCCGCCCGACGCTCGCGGCGCGGACGTGCGGCTGCGTTTCTTCATCGACCGCGCCGAAGACACGCTCAGCGGCCACGTGCTGCTGGCCGCGTTCATCAGCCTCGCCGAGCGCGGCATCTTCCGCCCGACGGCCGCCGGCCGGCTCTTGCACGTCGAGACCCTGGCCGGCGTGCTCGAGGTGCGCCTCATCGCCGAGGATCCCAACCGCGTGCGCGTGCAGTGCGAGATGCCCAACCCGCGCTTCGGCGAGCCGATCCCGGTCGATGAGGTCGCGCGCGCGCTAGGCGTGCCCTCGGAGCTATTGCGCCTGGACGGGCACGGTCCGCAGCGGGTCTCCTGCGGCTTCGACCAGATCATGGTGCCGGTCGCCGAGCGCACGATCATCCGCGGCGGTCTGCCGACTCTCGGCGCCGTCAACGCGCTGCTGGACGAGCGCGGCGCGGCAGGCCTGGTGTTGTTCTGCCCCGAGACCCATGACCCCCGGGCCGATTTCCACTGCCGGTTCCTGCATCCGGAAGACCGCCGCTGCGAGGACATCGCCAGCGGCACCTGCCTGGCCGCCGTCGGCGCCTACGCCGTCGAGCACCGGCTGCTGCCCGTCGAGGCCACCGACCAGGTGCGCGTGGTGACCGAGCAGGGCCACGCGGTCGGCCGGCCGACCATGGCCGAGATCCTCGTGCGCCTGGTGGGCGGCGAGATCCAGCGCGTCGAGCTGGCAGGCACCGGCGCCGTCGTGCTGCGCGGCTCGCTGCAGTTCAACCGGCTGGATCATCCGATGCTGCGGGGGCGGGTGGCGAAGGGGTGAGGCGCCGTCGCGGCGGCTGCGTAGGGGCCCGGAACTCCAAGCATTCTCATGTGAATTGCGGCCGGCTGCAACATTTCGTTCGTTCAGGCAAATATCCGGACCATATCGGAATATTTGATTCTTCAATCTCCGCGGCCTGGCGCTACCCCTTCAACCCCGCGATCACGTCGCGGGTATCCCGCGCGATCATCAGCTCCTCGTTGGTCGGGATCACCATGATCTTGACCCGCGACCGTTCCCTGCTGATGACCGCCTCGTCGTGGCGCACGCCGTTCTCGAAGGGGTCCAGTTCGGCGCCCAGGATCTCCAGGCCGCGGCAGGCCCACTCGCGGATCATCGACGCGTTCTCGCCGACGCCGGCGGTGAAGACGATCGCGTCGACCCGTCCCAGCACCGCCGCGTAGGCGCCGATGTACTTGCGGATGTGGTGGGCGTACACTTCGAGGCTCAGCCGCGCCCGCTCGTTGCCGGCGGCGTACTCGCGCTCGACGTCTCGCAGGTCGCTGCTGATGCCGCTGATGCCGTAGATGCCGCTCTCCTTGTTCAGGATGCGGTCGACCTCGTCGAGGCTCACCTCGAGCTTCTTCGACAGGTAGCCGACGATCGCCGGGTCGATGTCCCCGCAGCGCGTGCCCATCACGAGGCCCTCGAGCGGCGTGAAGCCCATCGAGGTGTCGACCGAACGGCCGTTCTTGATCGCGCAGACCGAGGCGCCGTTGCCCAGGTGGCAGGTGATGAGGTTGCATTGCTCGGCCGGCAGGCCGAGCATCGCCGCCGCCCGCAGCGCCACGTAGCGGTGGCTCGTGCCATGGAACCCGTACCGCCGGATCTTGTGCTCCTGGTAGAACGCATACGGCAGCGGGTAGATGTACGCCCAGTCGGGCATGGTCTGATGGAAGGCGGTGTCGAAGACGCCGACCATCGGCACGGCCGGCAGCACCTGCTGCGCCGCCTTGATGCCTACGATGTTCGGCGGGTTGTGCAGAGGGGCGAGCGGCACGCACTCGGTGAGCGCGTCGACCACGTCGTCGGTGATCAGCACCGAGCCCGCGTACTTCTCGCCGGCGTGCACGACCCGATGCCCGACGGCCGTGATCTCCGCGATGTCGGCGATCACGCCGTGCGCCGTCGCGGTCACCGCGGCGAGCAGCAGCTCGATCGCGCGCGCGTGGTCCGCGACCGGCAGCTCCTCGACGAGCGTCTGCTGGCCGGGGCGCTGGTACGTGTGCTTGCCGACCTCCAGACCGATGCGCTCGACCAGCCCCTTGGCCAGGAGCTTCTCGTGGTCCATGTCCAGGAGCTGGTATTTCAACGAACTGCTGCCGCAGTTGATCACCAGGACGTTCTGCATCAACCCTCGCTCTGCAAGGCCGTGATCGCCGCCACGTTGATGATATCGTCCACACTGCAGCCGCGGCTTAGATCATTCACGCCCGCCGCCAGCCCTTGCATCACCGGGCCGACCGCCTCGGCGCCGGCCAATCGCTGCACCAGCTTGTAGCCGATGTTGGCGGCGTCCAGGTCGGGGAAGATCAGCACGTTGGCCCTGCCGGCGACGGCGCTCCGGGGCGCCTTGCTCTTGCCGATCGCCGGCACCAGCGCGGCGTCGGCCTGCAGGGGGCCGTCGACCTGCAGCTCGGGGTGGCGCTTCTGCAGGATGGCGAGCGCGGCCTCGACCTTGTCGACGTCCTCGCCGCTGCCGCTGCCCAGGGTGCTGTAGCTGAGCATGGCGACCCGCGGCTCGAAGCCGCACAGCGCGCGGGCCGTGCGCGAGGTGGCCCAGGCGATGTCCGCGAGCTGCTCGGCGTTGGGCTGGGGGTTGACCGCGCAGTCGCCGAAGACGATCTGTCCGTTCTCGCCGTAGGGCCAGTCGGGCTTGACCATCACGAAGCAGCTCGACACGATGCTCGTGCCCGGCGCGGTGCCGATGATCTGGAACGCGGCGCGCAGCACGTCGCCGGTGCTGCTGACCGCGCCGGCGACCATGCCGTCGGCGCGGCCGCGGGCGACCATCATCGCGCCGAAGAAGAGAGGATCGCGCAGCGTCTGCGCGGCCAGCTCGGCCGTCATGCCTTTCGCGCGGCGCTTCTCGTGATAGGCCGCCGCGAACTCCGGGAACTGCGCGTCGCGCGCGTGATCGAGCAGCTCGACGTCGGCGGTGCCCAGGCCGAGGTCGGCCATGGCCGCGCGCAGGCGCGCCGGTTCGCCGAGCAGGACGATCTTCGCGATGCGTTCGGCGTGGATCTGGACTGCCGCCTTGAGCATGCGCTCGTCGGCCGACTCGGGCAGGACGATGGTCTTGCTCAGGGCGGCGGCCTTGCGGCGCAGTTCGCGGATGAACTCCATGGCGAGTCCTTTCACTGGAATAGGGGCCGGCCGGCCCGGGCGACCGCGCCGCTGCGCCGGAATGCCGCCGGGGCTCAGATCTCGCAGGGAAAATCGCTGGCCGAATCGCGGGATTCCAGTAAAAGATCTGCGAGGGTGAAACCCCGCCAGAATTCCTGGAGTTTCAGATCGAGGCGCTTCCAGACCTCGTGCGCCAGGCAGCAGTCGGCCCGGGAGCAGGTCGCGGGGTCCTCGACGCATTCGACCAGGTGCGGGTGGGAGTCCAGCGCCCGGATGACCTCCCAGAGGCTGATGTCGCCGGGATCGCGGGCCAGGCGATAGCCTCCCTTGACGCCTTTCTGGCTGACCACCAGTCCGGCTCGCCGCAGCGGGCCGATGACCTGCTCGAGGTACTTGGCGCTGATGGCCTGCTGCTCGGCGATCGTGGCGATCGAGACCGGCGGTCCGCCGTGTCCTTCGGCGATCCTCATGACGGCTCGCACCCCATAGCGAACCCGTGTATTCAGTTTCATGCCGCTGTTCCCCCGTCGTGCGCGGCGCGGCGTATTCGCCGAGCCGCGCCGCCGTTAAGGTCTTAACATCCGCAATGTATGTTGAAGACCTAGCGGAATTCAAGGAACATCGGCCGCCGGGCGGATCAGTGCGCGCCGCCGATCTCAGGGACCCCCTTGACGAGCTGCGGCGGCAGGTGCAAGGGGCGCGTCGTGGCGCGCTTGCGCTCGATGTCGCGGTAGACCCGCTCGACCTGGCCTTCGGTCAACGACAGCGCCGCGGCCGCATCGCCGGCGGCGACGGCGTGGTTGTGCGCCCAGAGCAGCAGGTCCATCTCCGCGTGGGGCAGCACGAAGTAGAACTCGTCCTGGCCCTGCG
>CAZJWO010000162.1:0-5416 GCA_964549735.1 uncultured Fibrobacteraceae bacterium
ACACCCTATCCTACACTCTTTCCCTACACGACGCTCTTCCGATCTCGGAACAGCATCGGGATCGAGCTGGATCCGACCTACTTCGAGATGGGCTTGGACCGGCTGAAGAAGGAAACGGGGAGCCTCTTCTCCACAGCTACTATCGAGGCGGAAAAATGAAGGAGCTAGGGCCCCTGGTCGGCAACGCGGTCCAATTCTTCTGGCGGACTCGGACGAAGCAGGCGACCTACCAAGGCGGGGCGTCGGGCATCAAAGACGCCGGTCTGCGGACTGAGGCGACCGGCGGCGCCCAGCTCGACGGCTTCGCCAAGCTCGTCGAGAATCTCCTCCTCGATGCCGGCATCAAGTTCAACGAGATCCACAACGGCCGGAAGGGCGTCGAGATCCCCGGCTGGTTCCGCCCCGAGAAGAAGTGGGACCTCCTCGTGGTCTCGGACGGCCAGTTGATCGCGGCCGTAGAGTTCAAGGCGCATATCGGCCCCTCGTTCGGCAACAACTACAACAACAGGACCGAGGAGGCGCTGGGCAACGCGACCGACGTGCTGGCTGCCTATCGGGAGGGTGCCTTCAAGCCTTCGGCTCGCCCTTGGCTTGGATACCTGATGCTGGTCGAGGATGCGCCCAAGTCGCGGGCTCCGGTCAAGGTCTCCGAGCCTCACTTCGCCGTCTTCGACGAGTTCCGCAACGCCTCCTATATCCGGCGCTACGAGATCGGCCTGACGAAGCTCCTACGTGATCAGCTCTACGATGGCGTTTGCCTCCTTACCTCTCCCCGAGACGCTGGGCTAGAGGGCGAGTACGCGGAGCCGTGCGAGGAGCTGAGCTTCAAGAAGTTCGCCGCGGGGATCGTTGGGCGCGCGAAGGCCCACGTGGAGGGTGCCAGTTGACCGATGAGTCTCCCCTCTTTCGAGGTGCTCCCGACTGGTACTACAACGCCTGTGTGAATCAAGGGCTCGCTCCCCGCTGGGCCTACACGGAGGGCTACCACCGGGCGGTCGAGATTCTTGCGCAGCACCTCGCCGACGAGCGCCGGGACCTGGACGTCCTGGTCTACCCGCTGATCTACCTCGCCCGCCACGGCATCGAGCTGCGCCTCAAAGAGGTGATCCGTTTCGCGGCCCTGGTTCGGGGCGAGAACGCAACGGCCGAGTTCAAGCACAGCCTCGGCGCCCTCTGGCAGGATGCCCGCGTGCAGGTTGTCGAGCTGTTCCCGGATGACGACCCTGCCCAGCTGGCCCCGGTGGGCGCCTTCGTCAACGAGCTGTCTCGGGTCGATAAAGCATCGACCGCCTTCCGATATCCGACGGACCGGAACGGCGAGCCGTCGCTTGATACGACCATCCGCCTGATCAATATCCGCGTCTTCGTCGAGCAGTACGAGGAGGCGGCGAAGCTCCTGGACGGGATCCAGATGGCTCTCGGCGAGATGCTTGAGGACGACTACTGATGCCCTGGACCTTCTCCCGCTTCGAGCCCGAGCACCTCGACCTGATCGAGGCCTACCTCGGCGCGGTTGGTCGCGCCCTCTGCCTTGCAAGCCACTTCGAGGAGCAATGCAATCACATTCTGCGGGTGATTCGCATCACTGACGCGGCGCGAGATGGGAAGTCCTTCGACGAAATCCGAGAGGTAGCGCTCGGATTCAGGCGAAAGCTCCTTGCAGCGACCATCGACGATATCGGGAAGGCGGAGGATTTCGACGACGAGGACATTCAGACCCTCGTCTGGGCCCGAGTGTCCCGGAACTACATCGCCCACGAGGCCGCCACGCTGGGCCCTCTCGACTACGTGCGCGAGGAGGATATCCGCGCGAAGTGTGAGGAGCTGCTCCCACACGTGCGGAACGTCATCGCGGGCGAGGACCTAGTCTCATCCTGGGCCTACGAGATCCAGGAGAAGGAGCCGGCCCCCTCGGGATTTCGTGCGACCTACCCTGCGAGGATGGTTGGGTGGGTGTTCGGCCCGCTCTACCCCGATTGAAGCCCTACCACGCCCTGTGGTATAATTAGAGCACCCCAGGAGCACCCCATTCGGCCATCAAACTGCGATTTTGCTGGGGAATTGTGGTCGGGGCGGGGAGATTTGAACTCCCGACCTCCTGCTCCCGAAGCAGGCGCGCTAACCGGGCTGCGCTACGCCCCGACCAGAGGACGGCCAAAGGTAATCAGCCGCAGCGCGGGCGTCAATGCCGCAGGTGTACTGATTTCGCTCGACGGCGCCGGGTCAGTCGAACAGGGCGAAAACGCCGAGCGACGCCAGGGTCACGACCGCGCCCGCGATCAGAATGCCCAGACCGATGCACGGCAGCGCGTCGCGAATCGGCAGGCGCAGCAGGTAGGCAGCGACCGTGCCGGTCCAGGCGCCGGTCATCGGGGCCGGCACCGCGACGAAAAGGACCAGCCCGAGACGCCCGTAACGCCGGATCAGCCCGGTCCGGCGCTCGGTGCGGGCGAACAGCCAGACGAAGAACCGGTCGCACGGCCGCCAGCGGCGCAGCATCCTCTCGGCCGGACCCAGGAGCTTCAGGATCGGCAGGACGGGCAACGCGTTGCCGAGCGCGGCGAAGAGGTAGACCGCCAGCCAACGCTCCGAACCCAGGAGGTAGTGCCCGAGGGGGATACCGCCCCGCAGCTCGATGATCGGCAGCATCGAGCAGACGACGATAGCCAGCGGCGGCGGCAACGAACTGGCCGCCCACTCCTGTACCGCCTCACGCACCTTGCGCGGCCTCCAGTCCCGGCAGCAGCGGCACGAACTGGCAGGCCACCGAGCGTTCGACCGTGAGATCCTCACCGCACGATCGGTAACGATAGAGCACCTGCTGGCCGTCATGGACGATCGGCACGAGGAGCAGGCCGCCCGGCAGCAACTGGCTGGCCATGGCCTCCGGCAAGCCGGGCGCGCAGGCGGTCACGATGATCGCGTGCCATGGGCCCTGCGCGGCGAGGCCGAAGCTGGCGTCGCCGGGCAAGACCGTGACATTCCCGCAACCCAGCGCCTGCAATTCCGCTTCGGCGCGCAGCGCCAGCGGGACGATCCTTTCGACGCTGACGACCTCGGCACAGAGCCGTCCGAGCACGGCCGCCTGGTAACCGCTGCCCGTGCCGACCTCCAGGACCCGTTCGCGACCCCGGAGTTCGAGCAGGGCGGTCATCAGTCCGACGGTGAATGGTTTGCTGATCGTCTGCCCGAAGCCGATGGGCAATGCGCACGGCTCGTACGCCCGGTGCCGGAGCACGCGGGGCACGAAGCGGTGCCTCGGCACCTCGGCCATGGCGCGCAGGACTGCGGCATCGGTGATGCCGGGCCGGCGGACCTGTTCGTCCACCATGCGCCGGCGCGCGACGGCGTAATCGCGGTTCATGAGTGCAGGCGGCCGCGGGACTCTGGCCGCAGGGCGGGGTCCGCATCGCCGCCACGGGTCGGCCCGTCCATCGTCAGACCGAGGGCGTCGTCCCGCCGCATGACGAAACGATCCCCATCCTGGGCGAAGACGGCCAGGCCCGGCAATTCTGCGCGCAGTTCGCGACCGAAACGCCGCCACGCCTCGTGGTCGGTCAGATCGATCTTCAAAGGAGTCAGGCTGACGTAGCCATCGCGTACGGCGACGTAATCGCTGTCATCGTTCTCGACCCAGGCCGGCCCCTTGCCGGCGATCCAGACCAGCGGTCGGCCGCGCGGGTCAGTCATGTCGTTGATGACATCGTGGTAGGTGCGCGATCCCTGTCGCGTGACCCGCAAACCCTTGAGCGCCGACTCCGGTCCGTTCGGTACGTTGATGTTCCACATCGTGCCGGTCGGAAGCGGGCGCGCGATCAATTCCGGCAGCATCCGGCGGACGAAAGCGGCGGCCGCGCCGAAATCGGTCGGGCGCCAATCGGCCAGGCTGATCGCGGCCGCGGGCAGGCCCTGCACACAGCCTTCCATGGCGGCGGCGACGGTGCCGGAGTAGTGCACGTCTTCGCCCAGGTTTGGGCCGTGGTTGATCCCGGCGAGCACGAAGTCCGGTAGATCGTCCCGCAGGATCTTGCCGAGCGCGACCATGACCGTGTCCGTGGGCGTGCCACTGACCGCCCAGCGCCCGGTGCCGCAGGCGCGTACGCGCAGCGGGCGGTTGAGCGTCATGCAGCGGCTCGTTGCGCTCTGCTGGGTGGCCGGCGCCACGGTCGTCACGCGGAAGCCGGGCAGACCGGCGAGCGCCTCCTCCAGCGCGCGCAGGCCGAAGGCGTCGATGCCGTCGTCGTTGGAGATCAGGACATGAGTGCTTGCCATGTTACGGCGTCCTCTCCGGAGCGTGCCGCTGCCGGGCTTCGTCCAGGCGGTCCATGAACTCGGGTTGATCGGGGAACCTCTCGGTCGCTTGTGCGAAAAGCGCGATCGCGGCGGGCAGATCGTTGCCCTCGTTCAACAGCCAGAAGCCGAGCGTCTGCCAGCCCAGCGGCTGCTGGGGTTCGCATGCGATCTGCTCGCGCCAGTGTCGCACGGCCGCCTCGGGTCGGCCCACGCTGTAGGCCAGCGTGCCGCGGTGCAGGTGCCAACACGGATGGTCCTGCGGTCCGGTTGCCAGGAGCAGCGCGTGCGCCCGGCCGGTCTCGCCGTCGAGCAGTCGCAGGGCCGCCTCTTCGACCTGGAAATACCGGGCTGATCCCATCGCGCCGGCCGCGGCGAGCAGCCGGAACGCCGCTCCGGGCTGGCCATCGGCGTGCAAACGCATCGCTCCGCTGGCGATCACCTCGCGCTGCCAACCGAAGAGATCCAGGAAGACCTGGACGGCGCGTTCGGTGCGCGTCTCGAATTCCAGCGACTGGAGCATGCGGGCCGCGGCGGCAGGTTTCAGATCGGCGATGACCGGACCGTCGATCAAGGGCAGGCATTCGGCGCAGACGACCCCGGGCACCGCGGGCAGGATGCCGCCGCCGGCGCTGACCGCGCCGGCCTGCTCGGTCGTCTCCACGTGGCGTTCGCAACTGCAGCAGGCCAGAGGTCCTGGCCGCCATTGCCGTTTCCCAGAGGCCATGGCGAGACTCCCGGCTAACGTGCGCCGAAGACCGACACGGAGCCGGCCGCGGCGTCGGGCGCGGCGTGCGCCCCGCGACGAAACAAAAAAAGAGCCGGCCGCGGGAGCCGCCTCTCGTTCAGCGGTGCCAGCTGGTCGGGGCGGCGGGATTTGAACCCACGACCCCTTGCCCCCCATGCAAGTGCGCTACCGGGCTGCGCCACGCCCCGACCAAGAACACGGCTTCGCCGGCGGGAAGAACCCCACCCGGGACGGCCAAGTTAACCACGCCTCGCGTCACGCACAAGCCGATTCTGGCAGCAACGCGTCACTCCGCGGCCGCGCGCCGGCGTTTCGCCGGCAGGGAGCGCACCAGGTCGAGGATATCCGCCAGTTCCCGCCGCACGAGCGCGAGTTGCT
>CAZJWO010000163.1:0-885 GCA_964549735.1 uncultured Fibrobacteraceae bacterium
TACACCCTATCCTACACTCTTTCCCTACACGACGCTCTTCCGATCTCGAAGACTGAACGTCCGACGCCGCTTGCAATTCGCGTACGCAGAGGCCATCCTCACCGCCTGGATCGTCAGCGAAGGATGGCGCATGCGCGTTCTGGTCACTGGGGCGAACGGACAGCTCGGTCGTGCCTGCTGCGAGGTCCTGGCGGCCGCCGGTCGCCAGATCATCGGCGTCGACCTGCCCGACGGTGACCTCACCGTGCCCGGCGCGGCCGAACGTTTGCTGCGCCGGCACGCGCCCGCGCGCGTGATCCACTCGGCGGCGTACACGGCCGTCGACCGCGCCGAGACCGAGCGCGAGGCGGCGCTGGCGGTCAACGGCACGGCCACGGCGCTGCTGGTCGCGGCCTGCGCCGAGCACCGCTGCGCGTTGACCTACGTGAGCACCGACTACGTCTTCGGCGGCGACGATCCGGACGGCTACGCCGAGGATGCGCCGCCGGCGCCGATCAACTGGTACGGACAGACGAAAGCGCGCGGCGAGGCCGCGGTGCGGGCGGGCGCCGGGCCCTGGCAGATCGTGCGCACGAGCTGGCTCTTCGGCCACGGTCAGACGAATTTCGTGCGCGCGGTGCTCGGGCGCCTCGAGCGCGGCGAGGAACTGACCGTGGTCGATGACCAGCGCGGCTGTCCGACCTATGCGCCCGATCTCGCGGTCCTGCTGGGCGAGTTGGCGGCGGCCGGCGTCGAGGGTATCGTGCACGGCACGAACACCGGCGCCTGCACGTGGTTCGAGTTCGCGCGGGAGATCGCGCGGCTGACGGGACATGATCCGGCGCGCGTCCGGCCGTGCGCCACCGCGGACTGGCCCACGGCGGCGCGGCGTCCGGCTTGCTCGGT
>CAZJWO010000163.1:895-5301 GCA_964549735.1 uncultured Fibrobacteraceae bacterium
GGTGACTGGAGTTCAGACGTGTGCTCTTCCGATCTCCGCGCTGGGCATCGCGCCGCGGCCGACCTGGCGCGACGCCCTGGCGCGCTATCTGGCGTGGCTCGGCCAGAGCCGGGCGCCTGGCGCCGGAGCGCAAACCGGCCCGCGCACAAGCGGCGGCCCGGACGACGCGGCCGCACGAAGGCGAGGCGAGCGATGAGCAAGGCTGGGCAGAGGTCGCCGGATCATGGTCCGGCCGGCATCCTGGCGGACATCCTGCGCGAGCATCGCGCCGCGCTCGACGGTCTGACCGCGGCGCACACCGAGGCGTTGGCGCGCCTGGCCGCCGACATCCGGCGCTCCTGGCGCGAGGGCGGCAAGCTGCTCGTCTGCGGCAACGGCGGCTCGGCGGCCGACAGCCAGCACCTCGCCGCCGAGCTGGCCGGCCGCTACCGCCACGATCGGCCGGCCTGGCCGGCGCTGGCCTTGACGACGGACACCTCCGCGCTGACCGCCGTGAGCAACGACTTCGGCTTCGAGCACGTCTTCGCCCGGCAGGTCGAGGCGCTCGGCCGCGCCGGCGATGTCCTGCTCGTCATCTCCACCAGCGGCCGGTCGCCCAATTGCGTTGCCGCGGTGCATACCGCGCGAGCGCGCGGCCTGCGGTGCCATGGCCTGCTGGGGCGCGACGGCGGCATGCTCGCCGGACTCGTCGACGGCGCGATCATCGCGCCGGCGCACGACACGCCGCGCGTCCAGGAATTGCACCTCGTCCTGCTCCATGCGCTCTGCGAGCTGCTGGAAGCGCAGCCTCCATCCGCGGCGGACGGCGATGCCTGACCGCGCGCAGGCGCCGCCGCCGCGGCGCGGGGAAGACGTCCGGCGATGAACCGCGATCTGATGACGGCGATCCTCGCAAGCATGCGCCCACGGCAGTGGACCAAGAACCTCATCCTGCTGGCTGGCGTCATCTTCGCGCAGCAATTGGCCGATCCCGCCGCCGTGCTGCGCTCCGTTGCCGCGGTGCTCGTGTTCTGCGTCGCCTCGGGCGCGGTCTACATCCTGAACGACATCAAGGACATCGCGCAGGATCGGCTGCACCCGCACAAGCGCCGCCGGCCGATCGCCAGCGGACGTCTGCCGGTGCCGGCGGCCTGGCGCGCCTGGGCCGCGCTGGTGCTGCTCTGTCTGCTCGCGGGCGCTCTTCTCGGCTGGCCCTTCCTGGTCGCCGTCGCCTTCTTCTTGCTCTGGAACTGGATCTACTCGACGGCCCTCAAGCGCCTGCCGGTGCTGGACGTGGTCGGCATCGGCGTCAGCTTCGTGATCCGCGCTCTGGCCGGGGTCATGGTGCTGCTGCCGATCCACCCGGAGGTGTCCATCTCGTTCTGGCTGCTGCTCTGTCCGTTCTTCCTGTCGCTGTTCCTCGGGTTCTGCAAGCGGCGCAACGAACTGGTCAAGCTGGCGGATGATCGCGGCGGCACGCGGCCGGTGCTGATGTCCTACACCGAGACCATGCTCAACGCGATGATCGGCGCGTCGTTCGGGCTGACGCTCGCGGCCTACGCGGTGTACACGGTGTGGCCGGCGACGGTCGCGCATTTCGGGACCCGCGACCTGGTCTGGACGATCGGGTTCGTGTTCTGCGGGCTGTGGCGCTACCTCTATCTCGTCTTCAAGGAAGGACGCGGCGGGCGGCCGCACGAGATCCTGTTGAACGACGCCGCGCTGCAGGCGTTGGTCGTCGGCTGGATCATCCTCTTCGTGGCGATCATCGGACCCGGGAACTGAGTCGTAGCCATGAACGCAGAAACGACCGTCGCCGTGGTGCTGACCCGACCGGAAACGGTTCTGGACGATTACGCGCGGCTGCTGCGCCTGGCCGGGTTTACCCCGTCGCCCGTCGCGGCGAGCGCCGCACCCGGTCCGCTGGCCGTCTGCCTGGACCGCGATCCGCGCCCGCGGTCGCCGCTGCCGGGCGCCGCGAGTCCGCCGTGGCAGCTCGATGGCGTGGTCGGCGCTCTGCTGGCGGCCGGCCACGCGCCCGCCGCTCTGCAGGCCGTGGCGCCGCCCGCGGCGCGCCGCCACCGCGGTGGTCCGCCAGTGGTGTGGCAGAGGATCCTCGACGCGCGAGGGTTGCCGCCGCTTGGCCACGCCGAAGAATCGGCGGACCTCGCCTGGCCGCGGCTCGTGCTGGCGTCGCTGCGCACCGACCGCCGCTGCGGATTGCCGGGCTGCCTCGGCGCGCTCGCGTCGCATCTGCTGCCGACGCGCGTGGCCCTGGCCTCGGACTTGCAGCCGGCGCCGTTCATCGACGCGTGGCGCCGGCTCGGCGCGGACGCCGTGCGCGGCGGCGTGATCGACGCGACGGTCTGCGGCGCCGGCAGCGATCCGCGCGCGCTGCGTCCGGTCGCCTGCCATCTGCTGCTGGCGTCGCGCGATCTGGCCGCGGTCGACCTGGCCGCCGCCGTGCTCGCTGGTTTCGCGCCGGCCGAGCTGCCGCTGCCGCAAGCGGCGGCAGCCGCCGGACTGGGCTGCGGCGCCTGGAGCAGCGTGCGTCTGGTCGGCGACGCCGGGGCCGCCTTGCCGCGCGTGGACCTGGCGCCGGCGGCGCGTTACCGGCCCTCCGGGAAGGTGCGACGCGATGCCGGCGCCGCCGCCCGCCGGCGCTGGGAGTTCGCGCCGCCTTGGACTTTTCTTCAGGCGCGACGCATCCGCCGGACTCTCGCCGCGACGGCCTGGGGCCGCCTGCAGGGCGCGTATGAACGGTCGGCAACGGTGTCGAAAGGTGGCGGCCGATGAGTTCCGGGCAGGCAGGACAGAGGCGCCGGATCCGCGCGTTGGCCCCGGCCAAGGTGAATCTGCACCTGGAGGTGCTGCGGCGACGGCGGGACGGCTATCACGAGATCGAGACCATCCTGCAAGCCGTCGATGTGCACGATCGCCTGCAGATCACGTTGAGACGAGAGTTCCGCGGCGGGCAACCGGAGATCGAGCTGGCCGTCCATCCGCGCGCCGCGGCGCCTGCCGATGAGACGAATCTCTGCTGGCAGGCGGCGCGTCTGTTCTGCGACCACGCGAACGTCAGCGGCGAGTTGCAGATCGAGCTCGAGAAGGTCATCCCGGCGGGCGCCGGCCTCGGTGGCGGCAGCAGCGACGCGATGGCCACGCTCATGGCCTGCGACCATCTCTTCGGTACCGGTCTGGATCGCGCGCAATTCGAGCAGCTCGGCGCGCGGATCGGCTCGGACGTGCCGTTCTTCGCCGCCGGCGGGACCCAGCTCGGCCGCGGCCGCGGCACCGAACTGACCCCGTTGCCGCCGGTGCGCAAGGTCCACTTCCTGATCTTCAAGCCGCAGTTCTCTGTCGATACAGGTAGCGCGTATGGCGAGCTCAAAATGGGATTGACAGTGCGTTCACCGGTCGCTAGCCTCCAAGTCATCAAACCGTTGCTGGCCCGATTTCCCGAGCGGCCGTGGTTCGGTTTCAACCGTCTGGAGGAGGTGGTCCTTCCGGCACATCCCGAGCTTAGTCGGGTACTCTTGCGATTGCGGGAGGAAGTTCCGCTGGCCATGCTCTCGGGAAGCGGTTCTGCCATCTTCGCGGTCTGCGAGCAGGCAGATGTCGCAGCCCGCCTGATACGTGAATTGGCGCCGTCCATGGTCTTCGCCAGGACCGTGGGTCCCCTGTCGACGGGAGCCCGGCTGCTGAAGGAGTGATGCTTCGAGCACCAGGTCAAGGCGGCTGCAGCTGAAAGAGAGACAGCGTGAATATCACGGAAATCAGGATCACCTTGCGAGACGACAACAAGCTCAAGGGATTCGCCAGCATCACCCTGGATGATGCGTTCGTCGTGCGGGGATTGAAGATCATCGAAGGAGCCTCCGGACCGTTCATCGCCATGCCGAGCCGCAAGCGTCGCGACGGGACCTTCCAGGACATCGCGCATCCGATCAACATGGAGACGCGGGAGTGGATGGAGGGGCAGATCATCGCCGCGTACAAACAGGAACTCAAACTCGCCGAGAGCGGTCAAGGCCGCCGCGACGCTGGCGATTCGACCGGCGACGACTCGGGGTCGGTCATGGAGGAGAGCTTCTAGCCGGGGTGATCTCGCCGTCGTGCATCGCTGGGGCGTCGTCAAGTGGTAAGACACAAGGTTTTGGTCCTTGCATTCGTAGGTTCGAATCCTACCGCCCCAGCCAGCCTATCGCCGTCCCCGCCGCGGGGGCTTTTTAGTTTTCGCCACCTAGCCGTCACCGCACGCACGGTTCTCGCAGGGCCGGCGGGCGACCAGACCTGAGGCGCGAGCATGTACAACGAACTCGTCCTGATCAGCGGCAACGCGAACCCCGAGATCAGCCGGCGCATCGCCGAGTGCCTGGGCGCCGAGCTGCGCAGCGTGGTCGTCAGCCGCTTCAGCGACGGCGAGA
>CAZJWO010000164.1:0-5284 GCA_964549735.1 uncultured Fibrobacteraceae bacterium
CCCCTTCACCGCCGAGGGCCCGCCCGCGGCGCCGGGAGAGCATATGAGCGATCTGATCTACCTGGACAACGCCGCCACCGCGTTCCCCAAACCGCCGGTCGTCATCGAGGCGATGGGCGCGTTCTACCGCGACTACGGGGTCAACCCCGGCCGCTCCGGCTACGACCTCGCCGTCGAGGCCGGCCTGATGCTCGACGGCGCGCGCAAGCTGCTCGATCGTTTCTTCAACAACCCGGCGGCCGACCACGATCGGGTCTGCTTCGCCCTGAACGCCTCGGCGGCGCTGAACATGATCATCCAGGGTGTCTGCCGGCCGGGCGACCACGTCGTCTCGACCACGCTGGAGCACAATTCGGTCCTGCGACCGCTCTACGAGATGCAGCGCGCGGGCGTCATCACCCACGACCTCGTCGGCTTCGACGGGCGCGGGTTCGTCGATCCGCAGGACGTCGCCCGGGCGATCCGCCCCGACACGCGCCTGGTCATCGTCAACCACGGCTCGAACGTCATCGGCACGATCCAGGACGCCGCCGCGATCGGCGCGGTCTGCCGCGAACGCGGCGTGCTCTTCGCGCTGGACACGGCCCAGACCGCCGGGGTCATCCCGATCGACATGGCGGCGTGGCACGTCGATCTGCTGGCCTTCACCGGGCACAAGTCCCTCATGGGTCCGACCGGCACCGGCGGCATGGTCGTCGGTCCGGACGTGCCCCTGCGCGCCACGCGGTGGGGCGGCACGGGGGTCGAGTCGGCCGTGCGCACGCACCTCGACTATTTCCCCTACATCGGCGAGGTGGGCACCGCCAACACGGTGGGCATCGCCGGTCTCAAGCGGGGCGTCGAGTGGGTGCTCGCCGAGGGCATGGCCAACATCCACGCGCACGAGATGCGGCTGCGCGAGCGGCTCGTCGCAGGGCTGCGCGAGATCCCCGGCGTAACGCTCTACGCGGCGGCGGACGCCGAAGATGCCACCGCCAGGCATCTGCCCGTCGTCTGCGCCAACGTGGCGGGCTTCGAATCGGTGCAGACCGGCGAGCTGCTCGACGTCGAGCACGACATCGCCACGCGCGTCGGCCTGCATTGCGCGCCGCTGGTGCACGAGGGCCTCGGCACCATGCCCAAGGGCACGGTCCGCTTTTCCATGGGACCCTTCAACACCGAAGGCCACATCGACGCCGCCATCGCTGGCATGCGTGATGTGGCCTCGATGCGTTGAGCGCGAGCCGGCAGGCGCCGCGATCAGAAGTTCGTGATCTTCTCCAGCGTGATGACGACGCGGCGGTTGCGCGCCCGGCCCTCCTCGGTCTCGTTGCTGGCCACCGGACGGAACGGCCCGTAGCTGACGGCGGCGAATCGCTCGCTCGGCAACCCCAGCTCGTTGGTCAGGTAGCGGGTGACTGCGCCCGCGCGGAAGGCGCCCAGTTCCCAGTTCGACGGCCACTGGTAGTGGAACTCCTCCATGATCTTGCGATCGTCGGTGTGACCCTCGACGTAGATCTTGAAGTCGGGCCGGTTGCGGAGGGCCGCGGCGATGGATTCCAGCGCGGGCACCATCGTGTCCAGCACGATCCACTGGCTGCTGGCGAACCGTACGGATTCATCGAGGGTGATCTCGATGTACCGGTTGTCGCGCTGCTCGATGGCCACGGCGTGGTCCATCTTCGCCGCCTCGATGCGCTGGCGCAATTCGTCGGTCAGGTCGTTGCACTCGGCGAGCGTCGACTCCCGTTCGCCGAGCTGTTGCTGCAGATCGGCGATCTGGGCGTCGAGGACCATGATCTGTTCCTCGAACTTCTTGCAGGAACAACCGGTCAGGCCCAGGGTGGCGGCCAGCACGGCCACCATGACGATCTTCTGCGACTTCATCGGCTTCCTCCTTCGGACTTGCCGCGCCACGGGCCTCCCGCTCGCAGGGACGATCCGGCGCGCGTAACTCTGAACTCCGTTTCCGGCTGACGTTCTATCGGACGCCGCCATCGTGGCACCTCGGTGCAGCGATTGCAAGAAGATATCCGAATTCGGCCGCCAGGCCAGGGGGGGGCGGCGATCGCATCGCCTGAACGCGCGATGCAAAATGCACGCTGCGGAAGGCGCCGACCGCGCGCAACCTCGCCCGGACAGCATGAGGAAGCATGTGACCCGACAGGCACGAACATTGAATCGCGGCTGGTGCCGGCGCGCGGACGTGGCGATTTGCACCCCGGCGGCGCGATTCATCGGCGCCTGCCGGCACCCCGCGCGATGGCGCGCGCACCGGCGAAGGCATCCGCGAGAGGCAGCAGCGACGTGAAGCGCAAACCGCATCGGCCCCACCCGAAACCGGACGGCGGACGACAGGCAGTTCTGCCGGTGCGACGCTGGGCCGCCTCTTCGCTCCTGGGCAGCCTGCTGGCGACGGCCGCCGTTGGGCAGCCGCTGCAGCCGGCCAGCGAGACGCTGCTGGACAGCCTGGCCGTCGCCCCGGCGCCGCCGGTGGCGTCGGCCAATCTCATCATGACCCGCCGGACGCTGCCGGACATCTCGACGACCACCGTGCCGCGGCAGGCGCCGCCGGCTATCCCGCCGCGACTGGACGATCCGGCGGCAGGCGAACGGTTGTACTGCACCGCCGTCCACGCCGCCCGGCAAGGGCGGCGCGACCAGGCGCAAACCGCCATCCGCGGCGCCCTGGCGGCGCGCCCCGGCGACAGCCGGCTCGCGCTGTGGCAGGTCACCGAAGCGTTGCGCCAACGCGACCCGCAAGCCTTCGTCTGGCGCCTGCCGGACGCCGTGCGCGCGATCCGCGGCGATCCGCTCGCGATCCCGAGGTTGGCCGTGCTGGGTCATCAGGCCGCGTTGCTCTTGGCCACGGTGTTCTGGACCCTGCTGGTCACGGCAGGTCTGGCGGCGTGGTGGCGGACGTTGGCCCACGACATCTCGGCGCTGCTCTTGCGCGATCCGAAGCATCGCCTGCGCTCCTGGACGCCGTGGCTGCTGATCGGCGCGGTCGCCTTGCTGCGTCCGGGCTGGCTCGGCGCCCTGGCCCTGCTTTCGGTGCCGCTCTTGCTCCAGATGCGCGGGCGATCGCGCGGCCTGCTCGTCGCCACGTGGGTCGTGGCGCTCGCGCTCGTCTTTCCGAACTGGCCGCCGCTACGCGACAGCCTGACGATCCTGGACCCCGCCAGCGAGACCTCGCTGCTCGTGCGCGCCGGTCGCGAGGAGGGGTCGGCCGCCATCAGCCAGGAGCTGCGCGAACGGTTGGCCCGCGCGCCGGAGGCCGAGCGCCGGCAGCGCCTGCGCCTGGCGCTCGCGCTGCAGGAAGCTCGCCGGGGGCGCTACAGCGCGAGCAGCGATCTCTTGCGCGAGGTGCTCGCCGAGCGACCCCACGAGGTGACCGCCCTGGTCAATCTGGCGAACAACGCGTACTACCTCAGCCGCTTCGACGACGCGTTGACCTGGTACCGGCAAGCACGGGAACTGGCGCCCGAACGCGGCGAGATCCCGTTCAACATGGCGCAGGTCTACTTCAAGAAGCTCTTCGTGCCGGAGGCCGGCCAGGCGCTCGACGACGCGCGGGCGCTGGGCTTCTCGCCGCTGGAGCAGACAGGTGCCGCGCGGCCGGCGGCGGACTTCTCGCCGACCGTCTACCTCGAGCTCTCGCGGCAGGATCTGCGGGCCAGCGCGCGCGGCGAGCAGGCCCTGTATCCGCCGATGGCCAGCATCGCGGCCTGGAAGCACTTCCTGGGCGCGCCGCCGCTGCCGCTGTTCCTGGTGCTCGCGGGACTGTTGACCATGGCCCTGCTGTTGACCTACTGGGGCGGCCTCCAAGATTCCGCGCGTCACTGCGACAGCTGCGGCAGCGAGATCTGCCGGCGGTGCTGCCGCCTGCACGACGGCGGCCTGATCTGCCAGGACTGCGCCGAGACCGCCTTGCGTTCGCGCAGCGAGATGGTCCTGGCCACCTTGCTGAAGAACCGCAGCCGCGCCGTCGGCCTGGCCACGACCGCGCGCTACGCGCGCCTGGCCCGCCTCCTGCCGGGCGCGGCGCACCTGGGGATCGGCGAGCCCGGGCGCGCGGCCCGACGCCTGGCTCTGCTGGCGACCGCAATCTTCCTGATCGGCTTCGGCTGGACCTTCGATCCGGCCACGACCTGGTCCACGCCTGGCGTGACGCTCGCCGAGGAGACCGTGCACCCGCTCTGGCTGCCGTTGCCGGCCGCGGCCTGGCCCGGCCTGCTCGGCTGGCCGGTCGCGGCGGGCTGGCTCTTGCTGGCCGCCGTCTATCTGCTCGGTCTGATGGACGCGGCGCGACTGCGGTCGCGCCTGCCCGAACGGCTGATCCAACTGCAACACAGCCCGGCGCCGGGGCCCGGGCGGGCTTGAGCGCGCCGCCCGCGGCGGCGACGAGAAGGTGGCGGACATGGCACTGAACGGGCAGCTGCACGATTTCAATCTGGCGGAGATCCTGCAGCTCATCGCCAGCCAGCAGAAGAGCGGCTTCCTGGTGCTCGAAGGCCAGCGCGAGATGGTCTTCGTGTTCGACAAGGGCGTGCTCATCTCCACGCGGGATCGGCGCAGCGAAGCGCTGGATCCGCTGGAGGCGTTCCTGCGCAACTACGGCTTCTTCACCGAGAGCCAGTGGGCGCACATCGGCTATATCCGCCAGAACAGCTCGCTGGACCTCGCCGAGATCCTCGTCTCTGAGGAGATGCTGCCGCGCGACGAGCTCAGCGGCGTCCTGCACAACGTCGCACGCGAGATGGCCCACAAGGGCATGAAGATGCGGCGCGGCCGCTACCATTTCACCGCGACGAAGGACACGCCGCCCGGCGTCCGCTGGCGCATCGCCATGGACGTCCAGGGGCTGCTGATGGAAGCCGCGCGCCGCGTCGACGAGGAGCCCGAACTCATCCGCCTTCTGCCCAGCCAGGCGATCACCTTCGAGCGCGGCCCGACGCCGCCGCCGCCCGACGCGCTCTCGCCCGCGGGCCGGCGGATCATCAAGCTGGCGCTGGGCGGTCGGCCGCTGGGCCGCATCGTCCGGCTGGCCCGGACCGACAGCTTCACCACCCGCGAACTGCTCAAGAGCTTCCTGGAGGCGGGCTGGCTGCAGGCCGTGCTGCCCGCGGATGGCGAAGCCGACCAGGCCGGCGACAGCCAGGGCAAGCACCGCAAGCTGCGGCGTCCCCCGTTGCGCACGCCCCTGCTGACCGCGCTGGCGGCGATCGTCCTGGCGGGGCTCGGCGGGCTGCGCTGGTCGCCGCTGGCGCTCGCCGAACCCCCATTCGCCGCGCCGCGCGCGATG
>CAZJWO010000165.1:0-5271 GCA_964549735.1 uncultured Fibrobacteraceae bacterium
GAATTGACCGCGGAGTGGCTCGATTGCGCCGAGACCTGGCGCTGGGAAGGTTGGGCCGCCGAGACGGCGCTCGCGCCCGCGGCCGCGGCCGCCGCTCGAAAGCAGGCCAGCGACGGCGCGCTGGCGTTCGACTGGCAGCCCGGGCAGACGGTCATCACGCTGGCGGGTCAACGGACCTCGTCGTGGCCCGACGCGCTGGGGCCTCTGCAGGAGGCGTTGCGCGATCTTCCGTGCGCCGTCCGCCAGAGGACCGATGGCCAGGCGGTCAGAGTCCTGGCGCCCCCGGATTGCCTGCAAGTCGTGCTCGCGTCGCTGCATCGCCTGCTGGCCGCAGATTGAACGCTTGCTCCAGGTAGTCGCGCCAGGCTCCCGCCGGCAGATCCTCGCGGGCGCGCGCCAGCCAGCTGTCCGCCTCGCCGCGGCGACCGGGTTCCTCGTGCAGCAAGAGCAGCAGACGCACCCAGGCGCGGTTGCAGACCGGGTGCTCGCCCGGCAGCAGCACGAGATCCTGATACAGCGACAGCGCCAGTTCACGATCGCCCGCCTTCTCGGCCGCATGGGCGGCCGCGGCCAGCTCGTCCCGCGTCAGGCCCAGACCTCGCTGGCAGCGGCGCGCCTCGGCCAGCGTGTCCAGAGCCAGATCCCAGCGCCGTGCCGCGACGGAGCCGCGGAACGCCTCCCGGTAGCGGCCGGCCGCCTCGCTCGGCAACCCGGCCATGACCAGGGCTCGCGCATGTTCCCGCTGGATATCCGGCGTGGCCGGGACCTGCTCGAGATGTTCGGCGTACGCGCCCGCCGCAGCGAGAGCCTGTCCGCGAGCCAGATAGCGCCGGGCGCGCTGCAAGCAGGCTTCGGCCCGCCCCTCCCGCAACCCGCCCATGCCGATGGCAAGAAGCAAGCCCAGCGCGAAGCCGCCGAGGTGCGCGGCGTAGGAAACGTAGCTGCCGCTCTCGGCCGCGAGCGCGGCGCCGACGAGCTGGAGCAGCAGCCAGCCCAGCACAGCCGCCGGCAAGGGCAGCATGCAGCGTCCGGCCCGATTCTGCCCCTGCAGCGGCGAGAAGAGCCAGTACACCACGGCCACGCGCGCGTAGCCGAGCCGGACCAGGGCGTAGCCGAGCAGGCCGGACACGGCGCCCGAAGCCCCCATGATGCCGAAGCCCCCCTGACCCAGCCATCCCTGCCAGGCGGCGAGGCCGTGCGCCAGATTGCCGCCGACGCCAGTGGCCAGGAACAGCAGGCCGAGACCCGCGGCGCCCAGGCGGTCTTCCAGGGCCGGCAGGAAGACGATCAGGTACACGGCGTTGCCCAGTAGATGCAGCCAGCCCGCGTGCAGCCAGAGAGCCGTCGCGGCCGTCCACGCCGGCGACTGCCCCACGAAGAAGACGAGGTCCCACGGATGCACCGCGAGGCGGTCGGCAAACCACCGCTGCCAGACGAAGACGCCGAGGATGGACCCGATCAACAGGATCGACAACCAGGGCTGACGGCGGGGCGGCAGGTCCAGACCGGCGGGATAGAAGTAGCAGAAATACATCCCGGCTCCAGCCGCCCGATGAACGCCCCTCAGCGGTCATCGGCCGGCCGCGGCCGCGGTTTAGCGACGGCTGCCACGAAGCGGCGCGCCGGCGTGCCGCGGCCGCTCGGCGCAGGATCAGGGCGCCAGCGGCTCGGTGTGTCGCAGGCGGAAGTCGCCATTGCCGTGGGCATCGTAGAAGATGAAGCGCAGTCCGGCTGCCGGGTGGTTCCAGATCTCATAGACGGCGCCCGGCACCCGGTCGTCGAAGTACGTCTCGATCAAGGCCGGTTCGCCCCAGCGCACGAAGACGCGCCCGCGATCGCTCAAGGCGCCGCGGCCGAAGCCGCTGAACCGATCATCCGCCGCGATGATCCGCAGCAGATGCCGCTGCTCGGCCGCTGTCGCCATCTCGATGCTGCCGGCGCCGATGCGGCGCCACGCGTCACTCCAGGCGGCCGGCCGCTCCGCCGGCTCCACGTCCCGCAAGGAATCCCTTGCGGCGGCGGGCAACAGTCCCTCCAGCCAGGCGACGTGGCGCCGCCAGCTGCGATCCTGCCGCACGTCGACGCGGAGATTGACGACAGACAAGGCCGGCTCGCGCGGCAGCTGCCACCGCTGGCCCGCTTGCTGCGCTTCCAGAAGCACGCGCAGTCGCAAGCGGCCGAACGGTAGCTGATCGGCGGGCCAGGCCTGCTCCACGAACGACTGCGCGGCGCCGACCGGCCCCGCGATCGGCGTGCGTAGCCGGCGCGGCTGCGCCAGGGCGGCGCCGGTCACCTCGCTGACCAGGTCGACGCCGCCTTCCGGCCAGGCGGGGTCGTCCGGTCGGGGGCGCAACACGACGGCCAAACGCACCGAATCCGCCGCCGCCGGCACCATTAGGGCGCCATCGGGCGCCGGTTCGAGATCGGTCCGCAAGTCGGCGATCCAGATCGGCATGGCCGCGACCGCGCGCGGCGCGAAGGCGAGAGCACGCCGCCATACGCGGGTCGTGGCCAGCGCCTGGGCCGTGACGGCCAGTTCGACCGGCTCCTCTCCGCGCACGTGCAGGGGCACGGCCACCTCCAAAGGCATCTGCGTCCGGGTGGCTGCGTAGTGTTCCAGCTGCACCGCGGTCCGCGCGACGCCCCCGCCGACTTGCTGCTCGCCGCGCCAGGCGACGACCCTGGCCTCCAGTCCAGCGGCGTAGACGTCGCCGTCGCGCCGGAACACTAGTTGCGCATGCGGCACCGAGACCACGACCAGCGGTCGCACGGCCCCGGTCGAATCCTGGCTCATGGTGACCCAGGCGGCGAGGGCGGCGTGGTCGCGGCGCGCATCGAGCCAGGCGCCGGCCTTGCCGCCGCACCCGCCGAGCAGTCCCGACCCGAGGAGCCAGCCAGCCAACAGGCCGGCGACGAGTCCGCGGTCACGCCCGCGGTTCATGCGGCTCGTCCGCGACGATGCGGCCATCGTGCAGCTGGATGATGCGACGAGTGTAGGCGGCGATGTCCGCTTCATGGGTCACCAGGATCAGCGTGCTGCCCTCGCGGTCCAGCTCGCCCAGCAGGAGCATGATCTCCTGGCTGGTGCCGGAATCGAGGTTGCCGGTCGGCTCGTCGGCCAGGATCAACGCCGGCGAGGTGACCAGCGCGCGCGCGATGGCGACGCGCTGCCGCTGGCCGCCGCTCAACTCGTTGGGCTTGTGCAGCATGCGGTCCGCGAGGCCGACCCGCTCGAGCGCCCAGACAGATCGCTCGCGTCGCTCGGCCGCCGGCAGGCCCGCATACACCAGGGGCAGTTCGACGTTCTGCAGAGCATTGGCGCGGGGCAACAGGTTGAAGGTCTGGAAGACGAATCCGACCTTGCGGTTGCGCACCGCCGCCAACTCGTCATCCGCCAGGCCGGACACATCGCGGCCATCGAGCTCGTACGTGCCCGCGGTCGGCGTGTCGAGGCAGCCGAGCAGGTTCATGAGCGTCGATTTGCCAGAGCCCGAGCTGCCCATGATCGCCAGGTACTCGCCGTGCGCCACGTCGAGATCGACGCCCCGGACGGCCGGCACCTCCACCACGCCCACGCGGTAGACCTTCTCGATCCCGCGCAAGCGGATCAGGAGCCGCTCGTTCACAGCTTGCCGATCTCGAGCTGGCTCAGGCGGCCCGTCGCCCGCCAGAGCCGGGTCCGCGCGATGAGGAAGTCGCAGATGGCCTGGACCTCGTCCGCCCTCGCTCGCGCCAGGTTGACCTCGGCCGTGATCCGCTCGAGCTGGGTGCCGGCGCCGACACGGAAGCGCTCCTGCGCGAGCCGCAGCTCCTCCTCGGCATGGGAGATGGTCTCGACCGAGACCTTGTGCTTCTCGATCGACTCGCGCATGGCGTTGTGGTACTGGCGGATCTCGAGCTGGGCGTCCAGTTGCGCCTGGTCGAGCTGGTACGCCGCGATGCGCGCCTGCGCGCGCGCCTTGCTGCGGTTCGTGGCGTTCTGGAAGCGGTTGAAGACATCCCACGACACCTGCGCTCCCCACAGCCAGGCCTGCGACTCCTGGGCGCCGAACCGGTAGGGCGATTCGTCATAGGAGCGCGAGTAGCGCGCGTAGGCGTCGAGCCGCGGCAGGAACGCCCCGCCGGCGGCCGCGGCCGCGCGATCGGCGGCCGCGACGTCGCGTTCTCCGCCGAGCAGATCGAGGCGGCCGGCCAGGGCCTCGGCGTAGAGCGCGTCGACTTCGTCGTCGAGCGTCAGGGCCGTCGCCAGCGCCGAGGTGTCGACGGTCAAGCGCTTGGTCAGAGGCTGGTTCATGGCATACGCCAGATCGGCCACCGCCTTCTCGACCCGGTTCTCGGCCACGACGAGGTCGAAGCTGGTCTGCCCGAGCCGCACGCGCTGCTGCAGGACATCGCTCTTGGCGGCGCTGCCGAGCCGGAAATACGTCTCGGTGCGCTGCAGCTCGGCCGCGGCCTGGTCGCGCGCCTCGGCCGCCACCTCGCGCAACCGCGCGTAGCGCAGCAGCTCGTAATACGCGACGGCCACGTTCTGGATGACCATCTCCCGGGTATACTGCGCGCCGTAGGCGGCCGCCTCGCGCCGCGCCTGCGCCGCGCGGAGCCGGTTGATGTTCGCCAGTCCGTCGAAGAGGTTCACGTTGGCCGCCAACCCCCAGTTCTTGCTGGTGGCCTTGACCGTGACGTCGCGCTGGCCGCTGCCGACCGCGATCTCGTACGGGATGTACACGGAATCGCCGGCGACCGTCTCGAAACCCCGCAACGCCGTTCCGTAGATGGGATACTGGGCGTCGAAGTCGGTCCGGTCGGATTTGTTGTAGGAGCCGCTCAGCGCCAGGTTCGGCAAGAACGCGCCCCAGGCCTCGGTGACGTTCTGCGCGGAGATCTCGACCTCGGCCTCGCGGATGCGCAAGCCCGCGCTGCTGGAAAGCGCCAGACGCACGCAATCCTCCAGGGTCAGGACGGCCGCGGCGGGCGGCGCGCTCGCAGCCGCGGCCCGCGGCGCGGCGACCGCCGCGATGACAGTCAGGAACGACAGCACGAGCGTCGCCAGAGAACGGCTGCGGACGTCGCGAAGGAACATGGGCGCTCTCTCCTTGCTGAATCTGCCGGCCCGGCAGCGGGCGGCCCTTGGGCATATTAAACGCGCCGACGCCTCGGCGGCCAGCACTGATCCGCCACCTCCGTATCGGCCCACGCGGGGGCTGGTACGCCGACAGAACGCCGCAGGTTGCAGGATCCGTCGCCGAAAACGGCGGGCCGCGCCATTCTGGG
>CAZJWO010000166.1:0-5248 GCA_964549735.1 uncultured Fibrobacteraceae bacterium
AGAGGACGTTGACGACGTTACGACAGGGGGGCCGGTCACTCCATAGGGTCTAGCGGTTCGAGGTTGCCCGGGCGATGAACATGCCGACTGCGCCCACCAGATCGCGGGGTCGCCTGGCGCCGTCGCGGCGTTGCGCACGACGCGCGGCGCTCGTAGTTCTGGCGGTCGCCATCTTGTCCGATCCGACCGCGCTGGGCGCCCAGACCAGCTATCTGGACAACGGCGTCCTGCGCGTCGGTATCGGGCTCGCCCGCGGTGGCGCGATCGACTACCTGAGCCCGAGCGGTTCGAACCAGAGCGTCGTCAACATCTACGACCTGGGGCGGTACCTCCAGCAGTCGTACTACAGCGGACCGGACCCTTTCATCCCGCCCGGAGCGACGCAGCATCCGGCCTATGCGGGCTGGGATTGGAATCCAGTCCAGGCCGGCGACGTGTACAACTACCGGTCCGCGGTGATCGCCGAGAGCAACGACGGCCAGACGCTCTACGTCAAGTGCGTGCCCAAGCAGTGGGCGCTGCGCGACGTGGATTCGGAATGCACCATGGAGTCGTGGATCACTCTGGACGAGAACCGCGTGCACGTGCACAACCGCCTCGTCAACATGCGCAGCGATACGACACGGTACAGCGCGCGGCACCAGGAGCTTCCCGCTGTCTACACGGTCGGTACGCTCCATCGACTCATGACGTACACCGGCAACGAGCCGTTCACGAGCGGGGCGCTCACGCAGATCCAGAACAGCGGGCCGCCCTGGGCGTACTGGCACAGCACCGAGTTCTGGTCGGCGCTGGTCGACGAGAACGACTGGGGCCTGGGCGTCTTCCACGCCGGCGCGGTCCTGACGGTGGGCGGCTTCTACGGCACGCCGGACTGGGGCGGCCCGACGAACAACAACACCGGCTACCTCGCCCCGTTGCACACCGACGTGCTGGACCATGACATCGTCTTACGAGCACGCCTACACCCTGATCCTGGGCGACCTCGACGACGACATCCGCAGCTACGCGTACAGCCAGGCGCCGCCGCCGGGCCCGCGTCACCTGTTCGCGCGGGACCGCGCGCATTGCGTGGCCCGCAACCTCAGCGACGCCAGCCCTCCCTTCGCCGGCTTCTGGCGCCTGACGCTCGACCGCGCCGACCCGCAGGTCGTCCTGCCGCCCGGCCTCTGGCAGGCCGACGACGTGCCGCGCGTCTTCATCACCTGCGCCCACCGCACCCAGCACGACCAGGCCGAGGTCTTCTTCGCCGGCCCGGACGGAGTCTTCACGAGCCAGCGGCGCCTGGCGGTCACCGTCATCCCCGACGGCGAGATCCGGTCCTACGAGGTCGATCTGGCGGCGCATCCGCTCTACAGCGGCGTGATCACGCGGCTGCGGTTCGATCCCGTGCATACGCAGACACCTGGCGACGCCGTCGACCTCTACGCGATCACGACGGAGCAGATCACGGCGGCGGCGCCGTCAGGCGTCTACGTCGTGCGGTTGGCGGTCGCCGGCGCTGCCCCCTCCACGGTGAAGCTGACCCTGGCGCGGTAGCCCGGCGACCGCGTCGGGTGGTGGCGCGCGCCGCGGACTGGCGCGGCGGCTGCTTGTGCGTAGCATGGTCGGCAGCGACGACGACGCACGATCCGCCAACCGACGACCAGGCACGCCGAGGGACCATGATCGATCTGTCTTCCGACGCCAAGCGCGCCCTTTGCGCCACGGTCCGCCACTGGCGAGACAGCGACCTCGAAGAGTACGCCGCGGTCGAGCGCGGGCGGCCCGGCGAGATCTCGCTGTTGCTGGAGCCGGAAACCGAGCTCGAACTCTCGGCGCTGATCCGCGCGTTGCGCGCGTGGAAGATCCCGACCGCGACCATCGCGGGGCAGTCCGGGCTCGTCGAGGCCCAGCGGCCGTTCGGCGTGGCCATCAGCATGAAGCGGTTCGACCGCCTCCACGATCTCACCCTGGCCGACGGCGCGCGCTTCGATCCGTCCCGCTTCGCCGACGTCGCGGCGCGTTACACGGCGGCCCAGCTGCGCGGCGCGCGCCTGCGCGTGGGGGCCGGCGCGGCGATCGACACGATCAACGCGGCGCTGGCCGTCGCGGGGCTGAAATTGCCGATCGTCATGGGCTCGACGGCCTCGGCCAGCGCCGGCGCCTGCGCGGCCAACGGCTCGGCGGGGGCGAACGCCGTCCGCTACGGGACGGCCGCGGACATGGCCCGCCACGTGCGCGGCGTGCTGGGCACGGGCGAGATCGTGGCGCAGGACGTGCCGCCGCGGCCCCGCGCCGACGACCCGTGGGATTGCGCCATCCGGGCCGACCGCTTCTCGCACGGCGCCTCGCTCGTCGGGTCCCAGGGTGCGCTCGGCCTGATCACCGAGGTCACCTACGAGCTCTTCCCGCTGCCGCGGGACCAGGCGATCACGCTCTTGCCGGTGGCGGACATTGCGACGGCCACGCACCTGCTGGGCCGGCTGCGCGCGCGTTTCGACAGTCCGGGCCAGGCCGTCGAACTGTTCGAGATCATCTCGCGGGAGACTCTCGCCCGCGCCGTCGCCCACGCCGAGCAGACCCTGCGCGACGGCGTGAGCTCCGCTGCGTACTACGTGCTGTTCGCGGCCGTGTCCGACACCGCGACGCCATCCTCGGCCTTGGGCTCGGCGTTCGTCGAAGAGGTCGTGACCTTCCTCTTGAGCGAAGCGGCCGGACGCGACGGCGCCCTTCTCTATGCCGGCGGCGATTTCGACTTCGATCACGACCCGACCCGCCTGCTGCATGTGCGCGAGTCGTGCTCGGAGATGAGCCGCACGCTGCCCAAGCAGGCCTACGACGTCGTCTTGCCGCTGGCGCGCCTCGACGCGTTCGTCCAGGCGCTCGAGGCGAAGCTGGCCGGCGGTTTCCCCGCCTTCCGTCTCGGTCTGTTCGGGCACGGCGGCGTCGGCGCGTTGCACCTGCACGCGATCGCGCCGGACCTCGCGACGCTCGAACCGCACCGCGCGGCGCTCGACGCGCTGGTGTTCGACCTCGTGCAGAGCTTCGGCGGCAGTCCCTGGGCCGAGCACGGCGTCGGCAGCAAGTGGGGCGCGGAATGGCAGCGGCGGACGCCGCCCGACGTCAAGGCCGAGATGCTGCGCCTCAAGCGGCGCTGCGACCCGGACAACGTCGTCGGGTCGCGGCTGTTCGGCTTCCATCTGTTGCTGGACGGCAGCTAACGCGACAACGCCCCCAACGCCCGCCGCACTTCGGCCAGCGATTCTTCCTCCTGCGCCGCGTAGAGCGCGGTGCTGTCGAGGATCGGTCGGTCGAGGATCGCCTCCAGGTCCCGCTGCAGGTACGGGCTGGCGCCGTCGTGCCGCGCGCCGGACTGGCGCAAATTCGAGGCGAAGATCCCCGCGGCGCTGACCGGCAGGAAGTCTTCGTAGCGGATCGGGCGCGCCTGGACGTGGCCCTGCGCGATGAGCGCGTCGAGGTCGCCAGGTGCGTGCCCGCGCGCCGCGCTTCTGCCCCGCGCGGTGACCGTATAGGTGAAGAAGCCCAGCCGCTCCCGGCGCAGCGCCTCGGTGTCGTCGGGCAGCGGCGAGTACGCGACGGCGAGGTCCGTGCGCGTGGGCGAGCCTCCGCGCGCGCGGATCGCCTCGATCGCGGCCAGCGCCTCGTCGTAGCGTCGGCGCCCCTCGTGGGTCAGCGCCATGCCGCGCTGTTCGATCTCGCCGAAACGCGCCGTGTGGACGCCGGCGGCCTGACCGTCGAAGGTCACCGGCTCGGTCAGCGCCTTGTACGAGGTCTGGCGCAGCAGGATCGGCACGCGGCGTCGGGACGGACCCTCGATGTGGTCCTTCATCTCCGCCGAGAGGTGCTGGTAGTCGGCGGCCAGGATCGCCTGCATGCGATCCTGCAGCAGGTCGATGTCCAGCGCGTTGGGCGTCAGGTGGTTCAGATGGGGGTTCGGAAAACAGCAGATGTCGGCCGCGATGTTCAGCTTGCGCGCCATGAGCTCATCGTAGAGCGCCCGCTCCGTCGCGGCGCCGCGCCAGGCGAAGAGCCGGACGCCTTCGGCGACGAACGCGTCGGCCTGTCGCCGATCGAGGCCCCCCTGGGCGTGGGCCGCCGCGATCAACGCGCGCAGCTCGGGCGTGAAGATGTCGCGCCGGGCGAGGATCGCGCGCAGGCGGCGGCGCAGATCGGCGTCGTCGAAGAAGCGCGGGTCGTCCGGACGCAGGAGCGAGCAGAAGACCCGGAACGGCGAGATCTCGATCTCGGCGAGGCTCGTGGGACGGAAGGCGGTGGCGATGACCGGCTGCGCCTTGGCGCCGGCGGCGCTGAGGTCGTAGAAGTTCACCGGCTGCATGCCGAGCACGCCGAAGAAATCGGCCATCGTGCGCATCTCGTCGTCGCGGCCGAGCCGGATGGCGCCGTGCCGCTCTTCGCTGATGCGGTCGAGGTCGTCTTCGCGCAGGCCAGAGTCCCGGCCCGCGCGGATGACCTCGCGGTTGACGGCCTTGACCGCGGCGATCAGCTCGCCGTAGAGCGGAACCTCCTCGGCGTAGAGAGCGGAAAGGCGGTTGGAGAACTCGCGGCGCAGGGTCGCTGGCGGAACGAAACGTTCGTGCGTCATGGACATCACTCCAGTACGGCGGTTCGTCACGGACGCCGCGAGGGCGGACCGCGGCCGCGGCGACGCGACGATGACATCAGCCTGGCGGCGACGCGCGCCATTAAAAGCGGAGAAGCCGGGGGCGGCAAGAGCGTCAGCCGCGCCCGGCGATTTCGATCGCCAGAGATCCGTCGCCGATCACGATGTACGGCGCCCAGAAGAACGGATCGGCATATCGTGGGATTCGCTGCAGATCCTCTCGCGCCTGCGACAGCGCCTCGGCGATCGAAACTCCGGCAGCCAGCTCCCGGTAGAAGCGGTCCATGAACGCGGCCCCCGCCGCGTCATCGATGGGCCACAGCGTGGCCACGATCGCGCGCGCGCCGCCGGCCAGGAAAGCCGACGCCAGTCCGACGAGCCCCTCGCCGGACTCCGCGCGCCCCTGCGCCGTCGCACAGCTCGAAAGCACGATGAGACCGGCTCCGGTCGGTGTCCCCGCGATCTGATCGGCGCGCCAGGGCTCGCGCGTGGGGCCGGCAGCGATTCCCAGCCTCGATTGCCACGGCGCCTGATCATCGATCTCGGCGTGCGCCGCGACGTGGATCACTGCGGCCCGCGAGATCGGAAGAGCGTCGTGTAGGGAAAGAGTGTAGGATAGGGTGT
>CAZJWO010000167.1:0-5164 GCA_964549735.1 uncultured Fibrobacteraceae bacterium
CTGCGAGGCCTACCGCATCCTGGTTCTGGACGAATCGGATCTGCCCGACGCCCGCGACCTCGCCGCGTTCGTGGCGTCCGAACGCCCCTTCCTCAGCCCGGAGAGCATCGCGGAGGTCGCGCGCGGCGCCTCGCAGCCGCGCCGTCTGCTGAGCTTCCGCAAGCGGCTGCACGCCTACCGGCAGCAACTCGCGTGGCCGGCGAGCGCGGCGGTGCGCACGATCTTCAGCGACCTGCTGCGCCTGCTCGTCGACTTCGCCCGCAACCAGCCGGAGAACCTGCCGACGGTGCGCGGCGAACTCTGCTGCTGGATCCTGTTCGCTGGCGATCCGGAGCTGGCCGCCCAGGCTCGCGAACGGCTGGACGAGCTGACGGCCTGGCACCGGGGCCGCCTCGCCGCCGCGGCCAGCGCCGCGCCGCCGTGGACGTCTCGCCTGGCCTACCAGGACGGTCTGGCGGCCGAGGAGATCGCGTCGCTGGCGCAGGTGCTGGCCGGCACCACGTTCCTGGCCGAATCGGTCGCCCTGCTCTTCGACACCGACCTGACGGTGGCCGATGTCCCGCCCGCCGGCATCTGGATCAGCCGCACGCTGTCGCAGCCGTTCCCGTCGCGCTACCGCGTGAGCATCAACACGGTGGACGGCCGGCACTACGACCTGCTGCTCGTCCTGCGCGAGGACCTCGACCAGCCGCGGGTCCTCGAGACGTTCCAGCGCGTGGCGGCGATGCGCGCCTGGCCGGACGACACGCCCGTCGTGCCGCGCCTGGGCGCCGTGCGCGCCGATCTGGGCGCCGCCTCGCTCGCGTTCGCCGCGGGCTTGACGGTCTGGGACATCGTCCGCCAGCACGCCGCCGACGCGAGCGACGCCGAGGCGTTCGGTCGCGACAACTGGCGCCGCGTCTTCGTCGCCGCGATGGCCACCTGCGTCACCGCGTGGCTGCATAGCGGCCGGGCGATCGTGCCGGGCATGATGCACCCCGCCAACGTCATCGTCCCGCAGCGCGACTGGCAGCGCGACCGCCTGGTCGTCAGCCTCGCGGGCTGGCGCCCGTACACCGGTCCGCTGGACCTCGCGCGCCCGTTGCTCCACAACTTCCTGCGCTTGACCGTCAACCATCATCCGGCGCTCGCCGGCGTGGTCGCGGACAACTGGCTCGCCGAGGCCTACGCCGAAGCGCTGGGACCGGCGGCCGGGCTCGACGCCCTGCGCGAACTGGTCGCCGCTCTGGAGCGTGAACCGCTGCCGCTGGGTTCGGCCGAGCTGATCGCCAGCGTGCGCGCGACGGCCCGCGCGCTGCGCGAGCGGTACCGGCCGACCCTCGCGGTCGAGGGAGCGGTCGCGCGCTACCATCGCTGGCGCCGCCTGAACCCCGAGGCGTCGCCGCACGCGCGCGGCGACCAGCTCGAATCGCTGGTGCGGCTCTACCGGCTCGATCGCGAAGGCGAACTCGCCCTCTTGGCGCTCTTCCTGGCGACCTACCTGCGCGATGCCGCGGCGCCGGTCCGCGCGGCCGCCGAGGCGCTCCTGGCCAGACTGTTCCAGCACCCCGGCCTGCGCGCGGCGCGGACCGTCGAACTCGGCGATCTGCAAGCGGCGCTGGCCGAGGCCAGCGATCGCGAAGCGCTCGGCAGGCTCGTCTTCCCGCGCATGACGCAGGACCGCCGGCCCGCCGTGCAGGCGGTCGGGGACCGGGCGCGCGAGCACGTCGTCCTGGTGACCGAGATCGGCGACGACCGCGGCGGCAGGCACCGCCTGCGCGAGCCGCGCGACCCGGCGGAGATGGGCCGGCTCTACCGTCTCTTCCTGCAATCCGGCTTCGCGTTGGCCATCAGCGAGGTCGATCGCCACCTCGTCGCGCTCGACGCCGCCGAGCATCTCGCCGGCGGGGTCGTCTGGCGCATCGACGCGGCCGGAGAGCCGCACCTCGATGGGATCGTCGTCGCGGCGGCCCTGCGCGGGCGCGGGCTGGCGCGGGAGATCCTCGACGACCTGTGCCGGCGCCTGGCGGACGAAGGGCACCGCGTCCTGCGCACGCACTTCAGCCTGCAGGGGTTCTTCACGCGTCTCGGCTTCGCGATCGACAAGCAACGCGGCGGCCTGGTGCGGCCGCTCGCGTGAGCCGGCCGGCGGCGCCCCGCGCCCCTCAGTCCCAGATGCCGAGTTCCGCCTTCGCGTCGTCCGAGGCGTCGACGCGCGGATCCCAGGGCGGCGACCAGACGAGCTGCACCGTCGCGCTCGCGATGCCGTCGACCTTCTCGGCGGCGTGCTTGGCGGCCGCCATGATCTCCGGTCCGAGCGGGCACATGGGGCTGGTCAGGGTCAGGTCGATGACCACGCGCCCGGTGTCGCCCTCGACGCTGATGCCGCGCACCAGGCCGAGGTCGACGATCGAGATGTTCAGCTCCGGGTCGATGACCGGACGCAGCGCGTCGAGGACGTGCTCCGGCGTCGGCGTGATGGATTCGCTCACTTCCGCTCCTCGAGGCTGACGTCCATGGGGCGCCCGCCGGCGCCCGTCCCCTCGGTGCTGACCGGCGCCGGCGCGCGCCCCTGGCGGTGCGCCAGGATCGCGTCGAGCAGGGTCACCCAGGGCAGCAGCGCGCACTTGATGCGCACGGGGAACTGCTTGACTCCCGCCAGCGCCTCCAGATCGCCGAGGTCCACGTCGGTCGGGAAGGTGTCGCCCTGCAAGACCTGCTTGAAGCGCGCGGCGATCGCGGCGGCCTCGGCCACCGTGCGGCCCTCGACCAGCTCGGCCATCATCGAACCGCTGCTGGTCGAGATGGCGCAACCCTGCGCCAGCACGCCGACGGCGCGGATGCGGTCGCCGTCGAAGGACATCTGCAGCGTAACCTCGTCGCCGCAGCTCGGATTCTTGCCCGCGGCGGTCACGTCGGGGTCGGGCAGCGGGCGGCTGCCGCGCGGATGGCGGTGATGATCGAGCACGACCTCGCGGTAGAGGGCGTCCAGCGGTCCGGTCGTCATGGCGCCAGCAGCTTTCTCGCGGCGCGCAGTCCGTCGATGAGCGCGTCGATGTCGTCGCGCCGCGTGTAGAGGCCGAAGCTGGCCCGCGCCGTCGCGACCACGCCCAGGCGCTTGTGCAGCGGCTGCGCGCAGTGATGCCCGGCCCGGACGATGACCCCCGCCTGGTCGAGGACCGTGCTGAGGTCGTGCGCGTGCACCTGCGGATCGCTGAAGGCGACCAGGCCGCCGCGGCGGGCGGGATCCTGCGGGCCGTAGATGCGCAGGCCGCCGAGCGCGCGCAGACGGTCGAGCGCGTAGGCGGTCACCGCCTCCTCGTGCCGTCGCACCTGCTCCGGGCCCAGCTCGTCCAGGAGGTCGAGGGCCGGCGGGAAGGCCGCCGCCGCGGCGACGTTCGGCGTGCCCGCTTCGAAGCGCTGCGGCACCTCGGCCCAAGTCGCCGTCTCGAGCGTCACCCATTCGATCATCTCGCCGCCGCCCTCCAGCGGTTCGAGCTGCGCCAGCAGGTCGGGCTGCGCGACCAGGAACCCCAGACCCATCGGGCCGTAGGCCTTGTGCGCGGAGAACACGACCGCGTCGGCGTCCAGCGCCTGCACGTCGAGAGGCTGGTGGCCGGCCGCCTGGGCGGCGTCGACCACCGTCAAGGCCCCGTGCCGGCGCGCGGCCGCGACGACCTCCGCGACGGGATTGATGGTGCCCAGCACGTTGCTCGTATGGGTCAGGGCGACCAGGCGCGTCCGCGCACTCAGCAGCTGCGGCAGCTGCGCGAGGTCCAACTCGCCGTCGCCGGTGATCGCCAGGAAGCGCAGGCGCAGGCCGCGGCTGCGCGCCAGCATCTGCCAGGGCACCAGGTTGGCGTGGTGCTCCATCTCGGTCAGCAGGATCTCGTCGCCGGGCTGCAGCAGGTGCGCGCAGCCGTGCGCCAGGAGGTTCAAGGCGCTGGTCGCGCCGCGCGTGATGACCACGCTGGCGGGGCCCGGCGCGTTGACCCACGCGGCGACCCGCCGCCGGCAGCCTTCGTAGGCCGCGGTCGCCGCGGCGCCGAGCGAATTCAGGCCCCGGTGCACGTTGGCGTTCTCGTGACGGTAGAAATGGTCGAGGGCGGCCAGGACCGCGGCTGGCTTCTGGCTGGTCGCCGCGGTGTCGAGGTAGTAGAGGGGCGCGCCGCCCGCGGGGCGGTTCAGCAGCGGGAAGCGGTCGCGCGCAAGACCGTCCTGCAGGCTGGCCTCGCCGGCCGGACCCGTGGGATCGTGGCCGCAGCCCGCGGCCGCGGCGCCCGCGGCCGCGCTCGCTTGCGGCGTCTCGCGGGAGTTCATGGCTCAAGCCTCCAGTTCCACTTCGACCCAGCCGTCGGCGACGCGGCTGCCGTAGACCGCGATGCCGACGACCGCCGGACCGCGCAACGCGGCGCCCGTCGCGATGTCGAACAGCGCTCCGTGCTGCGGGCAACGGACCGTCCCGTCCGCGAGTTCCTGCCCGCCGAGCGCCGCCTCCTCGTGGCTGCAGAGGTCGCTGACGACCTGGACGACGGCCGCCGACGGCCGGCAGACCAGCAGATCGTCGAACCCGAGCCGGACGGCGACGGCCGTGCCGACGGGCACGGCATCGAGCCTGATCGCCCGCTGCCACGCCATGATCAATCCGTGGCCCGCAGGCGCGCGAGGCGCGCCGCGACGAGGTCGGTCAACTCCTGGCGCAGCGGCTCCGGCAGCTGGCGCAGCGTCGGCTCGACGAAGCCGCGCACGATCACCTCGCGCGACGCGTCGTACGTCAGCCCGCGGCTGCGCAGATAGAACAGCTGCTCCGGCTCGAGAGGAGCGACGGTCGCGCCGTGGCTGCAGCTGACCTCGTCGGTCAGGATCTCGAGCTCGGGAATGGTGTCCGCGCGCGCGGTCGCCGACAAGAGCAGGTTCCGGTTCTCCTGGTACGCCTCGCTGCCGGGCGCGTCGTGCTCGATGCGGATCAGCCCCGTGTAGGCCGATCGCGCCCGATCGAAGACCGCCGCCTTGAAATCGATGTTGCTCCAGGTGCGGCCGCTGAGGTGCTGGTGCGTCGTGTGGTGGTCCAGGTGCTGCCGCCCCTGCGGCATGGTCACGCCGACCAGTTCGCTGCGCGCGCCCGGCGCCGCGAGCACCAGATCGGAAGAGCACACGTCTGAACTCCAGTCACCGCTCATTATCT
>CAZJWO010000168.1:0-5132 GCA_964549735.1 uncultured Fibrobacteraceae bacterium
CCTCCCCGAAGGAAGACGGCCCTTGACAGTAGGTCACTCCATATCAGCGGAACAGCCCCTTGATCGCGCTGAAGCTGAACGCCTCGCTGCCGACGGCCGACCGGATGATCCGCGTCGTGCCCTCGCCCTGCCAGCCGTCGCAGAGGTATTCGCGGTAGTGAACCGAACCGTTCTGCGAGAGACTGAGCAATCTGCCGGACACGGGCCAGGTGTAGGTTCCCGGCGGACGGACGACCATGCAGAACCCGTCCGCGTGCATCCAGCCGACGTCCGTGTTGTCGCGCCCGTCGATCTCCAGGCCGCCGTACTCGATCGCCGTCGTCTGCTCGAGGATGACGGTGTACTGGAAGCTGCCGTCGTCCTCGGCATAGACGTCGCCGGGAACGAACAGCTCGTGGGCACCGGCGCCCATCGCGAGCGTGAACAGGAAGCAGCCGCCGACCAGAAAGGACATTAGCGGTCTCTTCATGGACGCCTCCTTCGGATTGGGGCGATATCATAAGTCTACCACGGTCCGGGCGCCGTTGTCAAAAGGACGGGCGTGGTCCGGATCACCACGCGGCGCGGCGCGACCGTCGCTGATAGAGCGGCGCTCCGGCGGCGAGCCGGAGCGCGCGTTCGCTCTGAGCCGACGAGCGGATCAGAAGGTGACGGTGACCGTGTTCGAGCACGTCGACGTGCCGGCCTCGCAGACCTGGTAGGTGTACGAGCCGCCGCCGACGGCGCCGATGTTGTCGGTGTAAGCGCCGCTGTTGCTCACCGTCGCGATCTTGGTGCCGCTACGGTAGATGTCCACCTGGGACGATGCGCCGCCCGTCCACGTCAGGTCGGCATGCTGGCGGCCCTTGACCTTGTAGCCGACCGCGCTTAGGACGATCTCGTCGCCGCTCGGCGGGGCCGTGACCGTGACGCTCTTGGACGTCGAGCCCGTCGCGCCCCCGTTGTCCGTGACCGTCAAGGACACGGTGTAGGTGCCCGCGGCCGCGTAGGTGCGCGTGGGGTTCTGGGCGGTCGACGTCGCGCCGTCGCCGAAGTTCCAGTTCCAGGCCACGACGCTGCCGTCCGCATCGCTGCTCTGGTCGGTGAAGTACGCGGTCAGATCAGAGGTCGTGTACGAGAAGTTGGCCGTCGGCGCCTGGTTCGGCGGCGGTTCGGTCGAGACGGTGACGCTCTTGGACGTCGAGCCCGTCGCGCCCCCGTTGTCCGTGACCGTCAAGGACACGGTGTAGGTGCCCGCGGCCGCGTAGGTGCGCGTGGGGTTCTGGGCGGTCGATGTGCTGCCGTCGCCGAAGTTCCAGCTCCAGGCCACGACGCTGCCGTCCGCGTCGCTGCTCTGATCGGTGAAGTAGGCCGTCAGCTCGGAGGTCGTGTACGAGAAGTTGGCCGTCGGCGCCTGGTTCGGCGGCGGCGGCGTCTCGCCCCAGAGCGTGTACAGCAGGTGGTTGTTCGCGGTGGACGAGTTGGTCACGATGCTCTTGGTCGTCTGGTCGTAGAGGAAGTTGCGGACCTGGTCCGGGCTGGCCGCGGGGTTCGTCTCCAGGTACAGGGCGACGGCACCGGCGACGTGCGGCGCGGCCATGGAGGTGCCGCTGATGGTGTTGGTCGCCGTGTTGCTGGTATACCAGGCGGAGGTCACGCTGCTGCCCGGCGCGAACCAATCGACGCAGTTGCCGTAATTGGAGTACGACGCCTTCGCGTCCGAGCTGGTCGTCGCGCCGACGGTGATGGCTTCCGGGACGCGCGCCGGCGAGTACTTGCAGGCGTCGTCCTGGCGGCCGATGAAGTTGCCGTTGCCGGCCGCCACCGTGTAGCTGACGCCCGAGGCGATCGAGTTCTGCACGGCCGCATCCAGCGTCGTGTTGCCGCTGCCGGTCAGGCTCATGTTCGCGACGGCCGGCTTGACGGCGTTGGCGGTGACCCAGTCGATGCCCGCGATCACGCCGCTGATCGACCCGGAGCCGCTGTTGTCGAGCACGCGCACGGAGACCAGCGCCACATTCTTGGCCACGCCGTAGACGGCGCCGCCGACGGTCCCGGCCACATGCGTGCCATGGCCGTTGCCGTCGCTGCCGTTGCCGCCGAAGGCGTCGAAGCCGAAGCTGGCGCGGCCGCCGAACTCGACGTGGGAATACCGGATGCCGGTGTCGAGGATGTAGGCCGTCACCCCCGTGCCGGTCTGGTTCCAGTTGTAGGTGCCGTTCAGCGGCAGGTTGCGCTGATCGACGCGGTCCAGGCCCCAGGTCGCGTTGCTCTGCGACCCGACCGCCCAGACGACCTGGTCAGGCTCGATGTAGTCGATGTGGGGATTGTTCTGCAGCGCCGCGATCGCCTGCTGGGGCAGCCGCGCGGAAAACCCCTTGACGGCGTGCTCGTAGACGAAGCGGACCTCGCCGCCATGCGCCGCCGCCAGGCCGTTCGCCAGACCGGGGATGTTGGCGACGCCGTCGCGGAAGACGACGATGTACTGGCCAGGGATGGTGGTCGGCTCGCCGAAAGCGGCCTTGTCGCCTCCCGTCACCGTGGGTTCAGGGTCCCGCGGCGAGGTGACCGGATCGCTCTGGCATGATACGAGGGCGAACAGGCCCAGCAGCAATCCTACCGTTATGAGACGTTTCATGAGTCTGCGCCTCCTCGAGGGGGTGGGGTCCATTAACCCGGATTATTCAGGAAGGGCCGCAGCGAGGAAGCGGGAAATGCTGGCCACCATTTCGCCTTCCGCAGGAGGCCCTTCCTGAATAATCCGGGTTAAACCGGCCGCCCCGTCGCGTCGCGGCTGCGGGGCCGCCAGATTCTACAGGATTCACGACAATTGTGTCAATTGCGCAACATCTCGGCCTTGGCGATCTGGTACAACTCGCCAGCGGCCAGGCAGTCGATCGCCTGCCCGCGTTCAACGGCGTTCGACGTACCAGATGTCCGCTCCGAAGACGCCTGCGGCGTCGACGAGCACGTGGACGAAGTACATGACGCTGCCGTCGGCGACCAGGGCGGGTTCGCCGACATGGCCGATCACGACGGGTTCTGGTTCCGACCACGTCCTTCCCTCGCTCTGAAAACGCGAGCGGAAGATGCCCATCGCGCCGGCTCTCTCCGTGGCGAAGTAGAGCGTCAGGGGATCGTTGGCCGCGAACGCCGGCTGCATGTCAGAACCCGCCGAGTTGACGGGGCGGCCGAGGTTGACCGGCTCCCCCCAGACCCCTTGCGCGAACGTCGAGACCCAGATATCGACACCGCCGACGCCGCCCGGACGGTCCGAACTCAGGTACAGGCGCGTGCCGCAGGGGCTGAGACCGTGCTCGCCGTCCCGGAAGACCGAGTTGACCGGCGGTCCGAGGTTGGTGGCGACGCCGGCGGCGCCGCCGACGATCGGCGCGGCGTAGATATCCAGGTAGTCGTCGTGCGCGGGCGAGGCCTGGTAGCCCAAGTTCTCCCATCGCGTCGAATGGAAATAGACGACATCGCCCGCGGGGCTGAAGCTCACGGCGCCGTCGCACGCGCCCTCTCGTGCGCCCTGGCGCAGATCGAGGAACCGCGGCTCGCCGAAGCGGCCGGGATCGGCGCCGAGGCGCTCCGCGTAGTACGTTCCGGTCGTGCCGCGCAGGAGTTCCGCCGGATCGGCCCCGACGGCCGGCGACCAATAGAAATAGAGGATCGCGCCGTCGGCGCTTATCGAGACGGCATCCTCGGGGCACGCCGTGTTGATCGGCACGCCGAGCTTGATCGGCTCGCCCCAATCCGCTGCGACGACCTGCGGCAGCGCGACCGGCTGCCGCCCGGCGGCGATGGTCTCGGTGCATGGCGGTCGCGGCTGATCGTGGTAGATGCCGAAGGAGGCAGGAGCGTCGTCCGTCTCCCGTTCGTTGTCGCAACCGCCATGGAACGGAAACGAGCAGGCCGCGATCGCGGCCGCGGCCCTCCACATGGCGCGAAACGCTGTCGCAAGGGTGCGCAAGTCCCACCTCCGGCCGTCAACCCGGATTGTTCAGGAAAGGCCGTAGCGAGGAAGTGGACCTCGATGATCGATCCGGGTCAAAAAGACGCGCCATCCGATCGACGCCGCGCCGCCGTCGTGATTGCCCGTGCCGCCACCAGATGCGTCGACCGCTCGCGGCCCCCTGCGATCCAGCCTACACCAGCGGGCGGCGGCTGACCAGAGCGCACTGTCGAACACGGAACGCCAGGCGATCAGCAAGTTGCCGGCGCGTCGCAGGGCGCGTGCCGCCGGGAGACCTGGACCAGCCAGCCGAGCAACCGTGCCGCGGCGCGCAGGCGAGACAGATGCAGGCGGGCGCGCTGGCGCAGCGTGATCGTCCCCTCCCGTCCGAGACCGGCCTCGAGCAGTCCGCCCTGATCCGGGAAGAGGTAGCGCCACGCCTCGCGCGGCCACAGGTGGCTCGGCACGCAGAGGCAGTGCAGCAGGTAGTCGTAGCCCTCGAGATGGCCGCCATGCGGCGACAGGCTGTTCTTGGCGACCTCGAGCCGCCCGAACATGCGCACGAGCCGGGGCGCGGGGCGGCAGGCCTCGGCGATCGACGCCGGCATCGGCGCCGCGAGGAGCTGCTCGCGCAGCCGGTACTGCAGCCACAGACCCGTGGCGAGGTTGCAGGTCCGGGCGCGCGCGCACAGCAGGCGGCGCGCAGGCTCGTCGAGGCGTTCGTCGAGCAGATGCAGGTCGAGGATGCGGCGCAGATCGCCGAAGCCGCCGGCGATGTTCTGCATCGCGCCGTGCAGGATCTGATCGGAGACGCCCGGCGCCAGGAAGCTCGCGCCGCCGAGCGGGATCTCGACGCTGTCGCGACGCAGCGCGTCCAGATCGTACGTGTAGACCGACGCCGGCATCGTCAGCGCCCAATGGACCTCGATGCAGACGCCCTGGTTGCTGATCAGGATGCGGTGGAAATGGTAGTCCTCGTAGTAGCGGGCGGGGCAGGCCGTGTTGGCGAACCGATAGCCCAGGCGCTGCAGCGCGGCGTAGACCTCCGGCAACTCGCGCCGCTCGACCAGCAAGTCCAGGTCGAGGAACCAGCGGTCCTCCGGCCGCGGATAGGCCATCAAGGCGAGCGAGCCGCCCTTCAGGACGACCGGCCGGCAGCGGCGCTCGGCCAGAGCCGGCAGAACGCGCTCGAGCTCCA
>CAZJWO010000169.1:0-5000 GCA_964549735.1 uncultured Fibrobacteraceae bacterium
GCGATAATGAGCGGTGACTGGAGTTCAGACGTGTGCTCTTCCGATCTGGGTCGCGAACGGACTCGCAATCAGCCCCGGCCGGGCCGACCAGGATGGTCGGCCCGGTTTTTTACCCGCGGGCTGGCCAGCGCGCGCCAGATGTGCCAAGATAGGCCCGCAGATGTCGGAGCGTCAGGAACCGCTCGATCCCCGGAGGTTCATCGCCCATGGCCGGCTGTTGCGCGAGAGCCCTCGTGCTGGCGCTGGCGGCGCTATCGCTCGCCGCGCCGGCGAACGCGGTCCCCGACTGGAACCGCCTCGATGATCCTCTGGAGGGCGGCATCGGATTGCACGCCGGCCGCATCGGCGGCACCGGCCTGGCCTTCAAGTGGCCGCTGCGCTGGTGGCTGCAGTTGCAGGGCGCGGGCGGGATCTTGAACACCGACGCGAACCGACGGCACAACTTCGGCTTGGAGTTGCAGTACCTGCTGCGCCAGGACGCGCGCCTGCGGCTCTTCCTGGTCTCGGGAGTCGGCTACTACTACCACAGCGAGCGCGAGCGTCCGGCCGGCGGCGCGGAGTTCTGGCGGCGCCGCAAGACGTGGAACTCCGGCTTCGGCGTCGGTGTCGAGCGGCTGATGGGCGAGCGCTGGGCGCTGAAGTTCGACGTCGATTTCACGTACCGCGACGACAAGGGTTCGATCACGCTCTGGCCGCAAGCCGGCCTGTTCTTCTACTGGTAGCGATGGCAGATCGCCGCGCCGTCAACGCTTGGTGCCTCTACGACTGGGCCAACAGCGCGTTCGCCTGCACGGTCATGGCCGCGCTCTATCCGCCGTTCTTCCGCGCGATCGCCGAGGCGGACGGCCTGGCGCCGGCCGCGGCGACCGCCCGCTGGGGGCTGGTCGCCGCGCTGTCCCTGCTGGCCGTCGCCGTGGTCAGTCCGCTGCTCGGCGCGCTGGCCGATACGACCGGCGCGAAGAAGCGGTTCCTGGCCGCCGGCATGGTCCTCGGCGCCACGGTCACGGCCGCCTTCGCCCTCCTGCCGCCGGAGGGCTGGCGCGTGGCGGGGCTGGCCTTCCTGGCCGCGAATTTCGGCTTCGCCGCCTCGTTCGTATTCTACGAGAGCTTGCTGCCCCACGTCGCCGGTCCGCGCGACCTGGACGAGGTCAGCGCGCGCGGCTACGCCTGGGGCTACCTCGGCGGCGGTCTGCTCCTGATCATCAACATGCTCTGGATCACGCTGCCCGACCGCTTCGGACTGGCCGGCGTCGGCGCCGCCGTCCGGGCGAGCTTCGTCAGCGTCGCGGTCTGGTGGGCGGTGTTCTCGATCCCCATCCTGCGCCGCGTCCCCGAGCCGCCGGCCAGTGGCGTACTGTCCGCCGGGCGCCTCTGGCGCCGCAGCTTCGCGCAGCTGCGCGCCACCTGGCGCGACATTCGCGGCTACCGCCCCCTGCTCGTCATGCTGGTGGCGTACTGGCTCTACAACGATGGCATCGGCACCATCATCAAGATGGCTACGGCTTATGGCGGCGAGATCGGCATCGGCACCGCGCACATGATCCAGGCGCTGGTCGTCACCCAGCTCGTGGGCTTTCCCTGCACGCTGATCTGCGGCAAGCTGGCCGTGCGGTTCGGCGCTCGCCCGGTGCTGCTGGGCGGACTCGCGGTCTACGGCGCCATCTGCGTCCTCGGCTACTTCATGACGTCGGCCTGGCATTTCTTCGCCTTGGCGGCGTTGGTCGGCACGGTCCAGGGCGGCACGCAGGCGCTCAGCCGCTCCCTCTTCGGCAGCATGGTGCCCCGCCACAAGAGCGCCGAATTCTTCGGTTTCTACGCCACGAGCGGCAAGTTCGCCGGCATCGCGGGGCCGCTGATCTTCGCGCTGGTCAGCCAGCTGACCGGGGCCTCGAGGCTGAGCATCCTCTTCCTGCTGCTCTTCTTCGCCGGCGGCGGCTGGCTGCTCTGCCGGGTCGACCTCGGCGCGGGGCGCGCGCAGGCCCGCGCCGTCGAGGCGCGCGACCGTCAAGGCGCGCGGCCGGCGGTCGATAATCCGGACGGACCCCTGCGGCGATAGCGAGGAGAACGCGATGAAGGCCGAACGACCCCGTTTCACCAAGGATCCCATGTACCAGATGCTGCGGGTCGACGACACCCAGGGCTTCAACTCGCGCAAGGCCAAGGGCCAGACCTGCGATCTGCGGGGCGTCGATCTGCGCGGCCTGGATCTGCGCGGCCTGGACGCCGAGGGCCTCGATTTCTCGAACAGCTACTTCCGCGACGCCGATCTGCGCGGCGTGGATCTCAGCCAGGCCGGCCTCGAAGGTTGCAGCTTCTACGGCGCGAAGGTGTCCGGCACGCTCTTCCCAGCGGAGCTGTCCGCGGCGGAGATACGGCTTTCGGTCGAGCTCGGCACGCGGGTGCGGTACGGACGCTAAAATAAGACTTGAATACTTTGCTATCGAGTCGCTTCGTTGCGGTGGAGGTGTGACATGCCGCCTGCCGCAACGCCCGCAACAAGCAGCGGTGGCGATCGCCGCATTCCCGCCCGCGTCGCCGCGCGGCCGGCCGCGCTGGTTGCGGCGCCGGGCCGCGGACCGGCGCTGGCCGCCGCGGTGCTGACCCTGGCGCTGCTGATCCCCGTCCAGCTCAACGTCCGGCCGCCGATGCTGCTGGCCGAACGGTTCTTCGCCGGCGCCGGCTGGGCGGCGATCGCCTTGCTGGCGGCCTATGCGGCCTGGCTGGCCGGCGTGCTGCAGAAGCCAGGCGCCTGGGCGCGCTGGCGGCCGCGCGTCTGGGCGTTGTTCTCCGCGGTCTTCTTCGCGCAGCTTCTGCTCGGCTTGCTCGGCGCCGAGCGGTTCCTCATGACCGGCGAACTCCACCTGCCGGTGCCGGCGCTCGTCGTGGCGGGACCCGTCTATCGGGGCGAGGGCCTGTTCATGCTCGGCCTGCTGGTCGTCACGCTGCTGCTGGTCGGGCCCGCCTGGTGCAGCTGGCTCTGCTATATCGGCGCCTGGGATCAACTCGCCGCCCAGCGCCGTCCGCTCGGGCGCCCGCTCGCGCCGCGCCGGCGGGAGACCATCCGCTTCGCCTTGCTGCTGGCCGCGGTGGCGGCGGCGTGGGGGCTGCGCCGCGGCGGCGCCGACCCCCTGCTCGCCGCCGGCCTGGCCGGCGGTTTCGGGCTTGCCGGCGTGGGGGTCATGGCCGCGGTGTCGGCGCGCCGAGGCTGGCTCGCCCACTGCACGAGCTTCTGTCCGCTGGGTTGGCTGGTGGTCCGGCTCGGCAAGATCTCGCCGCTGCGCCTGCGGATCGCGCCGAACTGCCAGGCCTGCGGCCACTGCCGTCCGACCTGCCGCTACGGTGCCTTGGACAGGGCGGCCTGGCAACGGCTTAAACCTCACGATTCTTGTACACTATGTGGAGATTGTCTGGATGAATGCGGTGCCCTGCGCGTTTCGTTTCCCGGGCTCGACGGCGCCGGCGCGCGCCGGCTGCTCAGCGTGCTGGTCGCGAGCTTGCACGCCGTATTCCTGGGGCTGGCGCGCATCTGATCGGGCTGGCGCCTGCGGCCGTGGGGTTGCGTGATGCAAGTGATCGGCGACGTCCTGCAGAGCTTCTGGCTGGTGACCGCGCAGATGGCGCCCTGGTTGCTGTTGGGGTTTCTGGTGGCGGGTCTGCTGTCGACGTTCGTCTCGCCCCGCTGGCTGGAGCGCAACCTCGGCGGCGGCGGCATGGGACCGGTCTGGCGGGCGGCGGTTCTCGGCGTTCCCCTGCCGCTCTGTTCGTGCGGCGTGATCCCCGTCGGCGCCAGCTTGCGCCGGCACGGCGCGAGCCCCGCGGCGACGACCGCCTTCATGCTCTCGACGCCGCAGACCGGGGTCGACTCGATCGCCGTGACCGCCACGCTCCTGGGGCCGGTGTTCGCGGTCATCCGCCCGGTCGTGGCGCTGGTGACGGGCGTGGCAGGGGGAGCGGTCGTCCAGACCTTCGCCGGACCGGACGCGCCGCAGCCGGCGCCGCGCTCGATCGCTGGCGGCGGAAGTTCCGGCCCGCGCCTGGCGGCCGCCCTGCGCTACGGCTTCGAGACGCTGCCGCGCGACCTGGGCCGGCCCCTGCTGCTCGGCCTTTCGCTCGCCGCCTTGATCACCGCCATCGTTCCCGCCGGCGCTCTATCCGGCCTGCTCGGCGGCGGCGTGCTGCCGATCCTGATCATGATGGTCGCCGGCATCCCGATCTATGCCTGCGCCACGGGGTCGGTGCCCCTGGTCGCGGGTTTCCTGCACGCGGGAGTCTCGCCGGGCGCGGGCCTGGCCTACCTGATCGCCGGACCGGCCACGAGCGTCGCGGCATTGACGGCTCTGCACAAGATCCTGGGCCGGCGCGTCACGACGATCTACCTCGCGACGGTGGCCGTCAGCGCGTTCGGCAGCGGGCTGCTGCTGGACGCCCTGTCCACGCGGCTGGACCTGGCGGTGCCCGTGTTGCACCACGGCGCGCACGCGCACCAGCACCTGACCTGGCTCGACCATCTGTGGGCCGGCCTGCTGGTCGCCGACCTGGCCTGGGTCTTCCGGCCGCGCGGCCGCGCCGCGGCGATGTCCACGGCAGCCGGTTCAGGCGCGAGCGACCGCGAGTCGTACGCCGTCGCCGCAGGTGCGATCGCCGGCGAGCGGACCGTCGCGCTGCGCGTCGCCGGCATGACCTGCAGCCACTGCCGCGACAGCGTGGCGCGCGCGCTCCAGGGGCAGCAAGGCGTGCGCGACGTCGAGGTGGACCTCGGCCGCGGTCGTGCCGTCGTCGACGGCGCGGGGCTGGACGCGGCCGCGTTGCAGGAAGCGGTCGAGGCGCTGGGGTACGGCTGCGACGTCGAACGGGGGCCAGCCGCCTGACACCGCAGCGCGGCGCGGCAGCGATCGAACTATCCGCAGCGAACGGCGATGTGGTATCCTTATCCCGGATCATTCACGAAGGGCCGTAGCGAGGAAGTGGGAAATGCTTGCCAGAGAGCGGGATCGCAAGGG
>CAZJWO010000170.1:0-4983 GCA_964549735.1 uncultured Fibrobacteraceae bacterium
GCAAGGTCGTCAGCTGGGACGGCGCGCGGGGCGATTTCGTGGCCGGAAGGGAGTCGTGACGTGCCGTTGGCCCTGATTCCCGAAGGAACCAAGGCGATCCTGCGCCGCATCCAGGGCGGGCGCGGCCTGCGCGGCCGGCTGTCGGCCATGGGGCTGATCCCGGGAACCGAGGTCACGGTCCTGCGCAACGGCGGGCGCGGTCCCTTCGTGGTCGCGGTCAACGAGACCCGCATCTGCATCGGCCGCGGCATGGCGATGCGCATCGAGGTCGACTGAATCTTCCCGTCTTGTCGCCCCGGAGCGCCAGACGCCGCTCCATCCACTCGGCAACGGCAGGTGGTCCCGACGTGCAGCGCGTGACGGTGGCTCTCGCCGGCAATCCCAATTCGGGCAAGACGACCATCTTCAACCGGCTGACCGGCGCGCGCCAGCGCGTGGGCAACTACCCCGGCGTGACGGTGGAGTGGAAAGAGGGCGTGCGCCGCACGCCGCAGGCGGAGCTGCGCTTCGTCGACCTGCCCGGGACCTACAGCCTGACGCCGTACAGCGAAGAGGAATTGGTCGCGCGCGACTATCTGCTGAGCGGCAAGGCCGACCTGGTCGTCGACGTCGTCGACGCCAGCAACCTCGAGCGCAACCTCTACCTGACGACCGAGCTGCTGGAGCTGGGCCTGCCCGTGGTCGTCGTCCTGAACATGAGCGACGTCGCCGTCGCGCGCGGCCTGATCATCGACGCCCAGAAGCTGTCGCGGCGTCTCGGCGTGCCGGTGATCGCGGCCGTCGGCCGCAGCGGGCAGGGCCTGGACGACCTCCTCGACGCCGTCCTGCAGATCGCCGGCCGCAACGGCGAGCGACCGCCGCCGCGCGTCGATTTCGGCGCGCAGGTCGAACCGCGGCTGCGGCGCGTCGTCGCCGCGCTCGATGGCCTCGACGGCGCCGCGCCGCCCGCCGGCCAGCGCCGCTGGCACGGCGTCAAGCTGCTCGAGCGGGATCACGAGGTGCTGGCGAAGCTGGTCGCCGCCGGGCTGCCGGCCGCCACCGCGGACATCGCCGCCGAACTGGACCTCGAGGGCCCCGACACCAGCGACATCACCGTCAGCCGCGCCCGCTACGCGTTCATCGCCGCGACGTGCGAGGGCGCGGTCCGCAATGGCCAGCGCCGTTCGCTCGATCCCAGCGACCGCGTCGACCGCTTCGCCATGCACCCCGTCTGGGGCGTGCCGATCTTCCTGGCGCTGATGTTCGTGGTCTTCAACCTGACGTTCGCGCTCGGCGAGCCGTTGATGGCGCTGATGGAGGCGGGCGTCGGCGCCGTGGGCGCCTGGCTGGCCGCGCCGTGGCCGCCGGGTTCGCCCAGCCCGCTGCGCTCGCTGCTCGTCGACGGCGTCGTCGGCGGCGTGGGCGGGGTCCTGGTCTTCCTGCCGAACATCGTGCTGCTGTTCCTGGCCATCGCGCTTTTGGAAGGCAGCGGCTACATGGCGCGCGCGGCGTTCGTCATGGACCGCTTCATGAGCCGCGTCGGCCTGCACGGCAAGAGCTTCATCCCGCTGTTGATCGGCTTCGGCTGCACGGTGCCGGCGATCATGGCCACGCGCACGCTCGAGACGCGGCGCGACCGGCTCATCACGATGCTCGTGCTGCCGCTGATGAGCTGCGGCGCGCGCCTGCCGATCTACGCCCTCATCATCCCCGCGTTCTTCCCGCCGCGCTGGCAGGGCCCCGTGCTCTGGGCGCTGTACGTGACCGGTATCGTGCTGGCGCTGGCCGGCGCGCGCCTGCTGCGCCGCTCGCTCTTCCGCGGCGAGACGACCCCGTTCCTGATGGAGCTGCCGCCCTACCGCATGCCGACCGCGCTCAGCCTGCTCGCCCAGATGTGGACGCGCGCCTGGCTCTACCTCAAGAAGGCGGGCACGGTGATCCTGGGCGTCTCGATCATCCTCTGGGCGCTGACGAGCTATCCCAAGCCGCCCGCCGGGTGGACCCCGCCGGCGGCGAGCCCGTCCGCGAACCAGACCGCGCACCCGGCCGCCGGCGCCGACCTCGGCGCGCACCTCCTCGCCGACGCCGAGGCGGCGGCCGCCATGGCGTATTCCGTGGCCGGCCGCGTGGGCCGTGCGCTGGAGCCGGTGCTGGCGCCCATGGGTTTCGACTGGCGCATCGGCACGGCGCTGATCGGCGCCTTCGCGGCCAAAGAGGTGTTCGTCGCCCAGATGGGCATCGTGTTCGCGGTGGGATCGGCCGACGAGACCAGCGAGGCGCTGCGCGAGCAGCTGCGGGGCCATTACCCGCCGCTGGTCGGTTTCGGCATCATGCTTTTCTGCCTCGTGGCCACCCCGTGCATGGCGACCGTGGCGGTCACCCGCCAGGAGAGCGGCAGCTGGCGCTGGGCGTTCCTGCAGTTCTGGGGCCTGACCGTGCTGGCCTGGATCCTGACGGCCCTGGTCTACCAGGTCGGCCGACTCGCGGGGTTGGCGTGATGTGGTCGTTCGAAGCCATCCTGACCCTGGCGATCCTGCTCGCGGCCGTGGCCTGGGCCGGGCGCAAGCTCTACCGCTGGACCCGCCGCGCCGCCACGCGGACCGAGGTCACTGGTTGCGTCGCGGGCTGCGAGTCGCAGCATGAGGGCTGCGGCCACTGCCCGGCCGTCACGCTCGTCGTCGATCGCGAGGCCTCCATCGATCCCGAGGCCGAAGGCGGGAAAGACTGACAGACCCACCCCGCGGCCAGCCAAAATGGCACCAGTCCATGACAACGGCCAGAGCGGCCGGCTGTGTACTGTATACGAATTGCGCCGGCGCAAGTTCTAACTTGTTGCCAATCAATCGACTAATATGATTCGAGCGCGTGGGGGCGCCTGGCACGGCTCATGCAAAAAACCGGCGAAACACGGATCTGGCCGGCGCCGCCAGCAACAATCTTTGCGGAATAACCGAAAGCGGGAAAGACGATGAAGAACTGGACCGTCAACGCCATGGAGGCCCTGCAGAAGGCGCAGCAGAAGGCCTTCGAGGCGAGCCACGGCGAACTGGCGCCGCTGCACGTCCTGTGGGCGCTGCTGAGCGAGCCCGGCCTGGGCGTCAACACGCTGCGGTCCTTGGAGACCGATCCGCGGCTCGTGCTGCGCACCGTCGAGCAGGAACTGCAGAACCTGCCCAAGGTCGGCCGGCGCGAGGCGCCCGAGCCCGGCCGCGAGCTGCAGACCACGATGCTCGAGGCCCAGGACCTCGCGCGGCAGCGGTCCGGCGGCATGGTCGGCACGCGCGAGCTGCTGCTCGCCCTGGCGGCCGATCGGGGCCGCGCGGGCAGCGTCCTGCGCACCTTCGACGCGACCGCCCAGAAGCTGGCGCGCGCGCTCGACCAGACCGCGGCCGGCAGCTACGACGGCCAGGACGAGGGGCAGGTCGGCGAGGGGCAGGAATCGGCGCTCGCCCGTTACGCGCGCGACCTCTGCGATCTGGCCCGCCGCGGCAAGATCGACCCCATCATCGGCCGCGACGAGGAGATCCGGCGCGTCGTGCAGATCCTCAGCCGCCGCACCAAGAACAACCCGGTGCTCATCGGCGCGCCCGGCGTCGGCAAGACGGCCGTGGCCGAGGGCCTCGCGATCCGCCTGGTCGAGGGCGACGTGCCCGAAGGCCTGAAGGGCAAGCGGCTCTTCGCCCTGGACATGGGCGCGCTCGTGGCGGGCGCCAAGTACCGCGGCGAGTTCGAGGAGCGCCTCAAGGCGGTCGTCAAGGAAGTGACCGAGGCCGAGGGCGAGGTCCTGCTGTTCATCGACGAGATGCACACGCTCGTCGGGGCCGGCAAGGCCGAAGGCGCCATGGACGCCTCGAACATCCTGAAGCCCGCGCTCGCGCGCGGCGAGCTGCACTGCGTGGGCGCGACCACGATCGACGAGTACCGCCAGAACATCGAGAAGGACCCCGCCCTCGAGCGTCGTTTCCAGCCGGTGATGGTCGAGGAGCCGACCTGGGAGCAGGCCGTGGCGATCTTGCGCGGGCTCAAGGAGCGCTACGAGGTGCACCATGGCATCCGCATCACCGACGGCGCGATCGTGGCCGCGGTCAAGCTGTCGCAGCGCTACATCTCGGACCGCATGCTGCCGGACAAGGCGATCGACCTCATGGACGAGGCCGCCAGCCGCCTGCGTATGCAGATCGACTCGGTGCCGGCCGAGGTCGACGACCTGCAGCGGCGCCTCAACCAGCTCGAGATGGAGAAGCTCGCGCTGGCCAAGGAGACCGAGAAGTCGGCGGTCAGCCGCCGCGAGGCCATCGCCGGCCAGATCGCCGAGCTGCAGGACGAGCTGGGCGCGGTGCGCGCCCGCTGGGAGGAGGAGAAGCGCGCGATCGACCGCATCCGCGGCCTGCAGGCCGAGCAGGAGAAGCTGCAGCTGGCGATGCAGCAGGCCGAGCGCGCGGGCGACCTCGCGCGCGCGAGCGAGCTGAAGTACGGCGAGCAGACGCGCCTGGCGGGCGAGCTGCAGACGGCGCGGGCCGACCTGGTCGCGATCCAGGGCGAGCAGCCGCTCTTGACCGAGGAGGTCACCGAGCAGCACATCGCCGAGCTGGTCGCCCGCTGGACCGGCATCCCGGCCACGCGGCTGGTCGAGGAGGAGAGCCGCAAGCTGCGCGAGCTGGAGAACCGCCTCGGCGCGCGCGTCGTGGGTCAGCAGGAAGCGGTCGCCGCCGTGGCGCGCACCGTGCGCCGCAGCCGGGCCGGTCTGAGCGGCGCCGACCGTCCGCTGGGGTCGTTCCTCTTCCTGGGGCCGACCGGCGTGGGCAAGACCGAGCTGGTCAAGGCCCTGGCCGAGCAGCTCTTCGGCGACGAGAAGCACCTGGTGCGGCTGGACATGAGCGAGTACTTGGAGCGGCACGCCGTGTCGCGCATGATCGGCGCGCCGCCGGGCTACGTCGGCTTCGAGTCGGGCGGACAACTAGATCGGAAGAGCGTCGTGTAGGGAAAGAGTGTAGGATAGGGTGT
>CAZJWO010000171.1:0-4981 GCA_964549735.1 uncultured Fibrobacteraceae bacterium
GATAATGAGCGGTGACTGGAGTTCAGACGTGTGCTCTTCCGATCTTTCTACGGCGCCGAGATCATGCGCCTGCAGCGCGGCCGCGATGAAGTGAAGGTCATGGTACGCTATCCCGAGGCCGAGCGCACGAGCCTGCACCATCTGGAGAACATGCTCGTACGCACGCCGGACGGCCGCGAGGTGCCGTTCTCGCGCGTCGCCACCGTCCAGGTCGGCCGCGGCTACGCCGCGATCGACCGCAGCCAACGCCAACGCGTCGTGAACGTCTTCGGCGACGTCGACGAAGCGGCCGCCAACGCCGCCGAGGTGCTGCGCGATCTCGAGGCGCGCGTGCTGCCGGACCTGCTGGCGCGCTACCCCGGCTTGAGCTACGACCTCGAAGGTCAGGAGCAGGAGCGGCAGGAGTCGATGCGCAGCCTGATGCGCGGCTTCCTCATGGCGATCTTCATCATCTACGCCCTGCTGGCCGTGCTCTTCCGCAGCTATCTGCAACCCTTGATCGTCATGAGCGCGATCCCGTACGGGATCGTGGGCGCGGTGTGGGGACACGTGCTCATGGGATGGGACCTGACGCTGCTGTCCATGTTCGGCGTGGTGGCGCTGTCCGGCGTGGTCGTCAACTCCTCGCTGCTGATGATCGACTTCATCAACCGCGGCCGCCGCTCCGGCCTGCCGGTCGAGCAGGCGATCGTCGAGAGCGGCGTGCGGCGCTTCCGGCCGATCCTGCTGACCGCGGTCACGACGTTCCTGGGCCTGACCCCCCTGCTGCTCGAAACGAGCCTGCAGGCGCAGTTCCTCATCCCGATGGCCATCAGCCTGGGGTTCGGCGTGGTCTTCGCCACGGCCATCACCCTGCTGCTGATCCCGGTCAGCTACAGCCTCTTGACCTCGGCCAAGCGCTACTTCGGCCTGCGGGACGAGGTGTGGGTGCCGGCCGGCGAGGCGGAGCTCGACCTCGGCGACGGCGCCACCGGTCCCGGCGCGCAGCCTGCCGGCGGAGGCGAGGGAGTCTAGCCGAGGCGACCGCGGTGCGCGGCGCGACCGGAACTTGCGCCCGGCGGCATGCCTGCCGATCTTGGTCCGGAATCGCCGAACCGGGACCGACGGCCGCCTCGGGCCTTGCCGCCCTGCGGCCGCCAGCCAAGAAAGCAGACCATCGTGAGCGACACCAAGTTGATCCAGGTGACCGACGCCGCCGACACGGCCCTCGGCGCCTTCGACTTCTCGGCCCATGAGGGCAAGGGCGTCCGCGTCTTCATCCAGGGCTTCGGTTGAAGCGGCCCGGCCCTGGGCATGGCTCTGGATGAGCCGCAAGAGACCGACGCCGTATTGAGCCAGAACGGCTACACCATCCTGGTCGACCCGCAGACGCGCGACATCGTCGACCAGTCGGGCGGATTGACCATCGACTACGTCGACGAGGCGCATCAGAAGGGTTACATGCTGCGCCTGAACAAGGCGGGCGGCAGCTGCGGCACCGAGGGCGGCGGCGGCTGCTCGGGATGCGGGTAGGCCAGCGGCGCGCCCCACCGTCGCACCGGATTCTCGTCAGCGCTCGCGGGTGAGCAGGGTCGTCGAGAACGCGGTCCAGGCCTCGCCCCGCTTCATCTCGCCGATGATCGTGATCGCGTCCGCGGATTCGAATCGATAACGCTCGCGGAACGAGCCGGTGCCGCCAGTCGGAGCCGGGCCGCTGGTCGTGAGCGTGAGTTCCTGACTCTCATCGTCGAAGGCACCGCTGAGTTCCCAGCGGAAGCTGAGCCAGGAATCGACCCAATCGCCGGTGTACCTCTGCCGCTCGATGTCGTACCCGAGCGACTGCACAGCCTGGTAGTCGAAGCCGTAGACCTTGCCGGACCAGCGGCTGACGACGAAGAAATCCCCCACCATCTCCGCGATGATCGTACCAGTCCCGAGGCTCTCCGGCCGCGCGCCCTCGTCCGGCACATTCTGACGTTCGAAGCGCCATTCGCCCGCCAGGCGCTCGAGCAGCCCGTGTTCCGTCCGGGGCACGTCGTAACCCGGATCCTGTGCGGATGCCGTGGCCAGAAAAGAGACGGTCAGTGCGACCGCGATCAGCATGGTTGGTCGATACATGTCCGGCACCTCCGTCAGGTGTGGTCTCATCCTTCGATTCGCCGCGACAGATCGACCTCGCTGACACGACGAACCACGACAGCAAACCACCCGCTCCCCCTCCTCACCTCCCCCGCGCCCGCCGCCTCCCCTGGTAGTCCCCCGTCAACTCCCGCACCTGCTTGTTGAGCAGCACCAGCGCCAGCAGATTCGGCAGCGCCATCAGCCCCAGCGCCGTGTCGCCGAAGTTCCAGACGATCTCCAGCGAGAACACCGCCCCCAGGAAGTTCATGACGCAGAAGAGGATCTTGTACGGCAGCACTCCGCGCGGTCCCCACAGATAGACGACGGCGCGATCGCCGTAGTAGCTCCAGCTGATCGCCGTCGAGATGCCGAAGAGGACCACGCCGATGGTCACGATCAGGAAGCCCCAGCGGCCCATGAGCGGCGCCATCCCGAGCTGGAAGCCGCGGGCCGTCAGCGGCGAACCGTTGAGCGCCATGTCGCCCGCCAGGCGCAGCGAGGGGATCGCGCGGAAATCGACGACACCTCCCGTGACCGGGACCAGCCCCTGCCACGGGCGGCCGTCCAGCAGCACGACCGGCCGATCGACCAGCGAGTGGTTGTAGACCAGGCCCACGCCGAGGGGCGCGCCCTGGTCGATGACGACCTCGCCGGTGAAGCGGTCGGCGGGGTCGACCAGGCCGTTCGTGCGCACGCTGGCGCCCGCCTGGATCACGACGATGTCCGACTGGCGGTTGATCGGCAGCTCGGTCGCCTGCTTGTCGTCCCAGGCGCCGGTCGAGAGGATGACCAGCCCGGTCAGGGTGCAGATGACCAGCGTGTCGATCAAGGGCTCCATCAAGGCGACCATGCCCTCGCGCACCGGTTCGTCGGTGCGGGCCGCCGCATGGGCGATCGGCGCCGAGCCCTGGCCCGATTCGTTGCTGAACAGACCCCGCTTGACGCCCCAGGTCAGCATGAAGATGAAGGTGCCGCCGGCGAAGCCGCCGATCTGCGCGGCGGGTTGGAACGCGCTCTTGAAGATGAGGACCAGCAGGCCCGGGATCGCCTGGAAATTCAGCAGCAGCACGGCCAGGGCGCCGGCCGCGTAGACGATCGCCATGAACGGCACGAGCCGGCTCGTCACCAGGCCGATGCGCGTGATGCCGCCGAGGATCACCGCCGCGATGATCGAGGCCGAGACCAGGCCCGTCACCCAGGTCGGCACGCCCAGATCGACGCGCAGCTGGTCGGCCACGGTGAACGCCTGGATGCTGTTGCCCGAGCCGAAGCTCGACAGGGCGGCGCACACGGCGAAGATGATCGCCAGCGGCTTCCAGCGCGGCCCCAGCCCCTTTTCGATGTAGTACATCGGCCCGCCGGCGACCTTGCCGTCGGCGAGGATCGCGCGGTGCTTCTGGCTGAGCGTGCATTCGGCGTACTTGAGCGCCATGCCGAAGACCGCGGTCACCCACATCCAGAAGAGCGCGCCGGGGCCGCCGTAGTGGATGGCCGTCGCCACGCCCGCGATGTTGCCGATGCCCACCGTGGCCGACAGCGCGGTCGTCAGCGCCTGGAAGTGCGAGAGGTCGCCCTTGTGGTGGGGATCGTCGTACTTGCCGCGGATGATGTCCAGGCTGTGCCTCAGGCCGCGCAGCTGGATGAAGCGCAGGCTGATCGTGGTGAACAGGCCGGTCAAAAGCAGGGCGGCCACCATGGCGGGGAAGACCTCGGGCCAGCCCCAGACGGTGCCGGAAAGATCGGCGGCGAAGTTGCGGATGCTTTCCATCGGTCGCCTTTCTGCTGCGAGCGGCGGGCACGCCGGCGACCCGGCCGGCGGGGCGGCGTCCCTTGCGTTTACCGGAAATGCGCGCCGGGCTCAAGCGAGAAGTTGCGCGCGCGGCGAACCGCCCTCATCGATCTCCGCCGCGCCGCATCAGCTGCGGCAGCAGCCGCAGGTCCTCGCGATCGAGCACGCGCCACGCGAACACGGCCGCGAGATAGCACAGGGCCCACAGCACGATGCCGCCGGCGAAGGTCGCCCAGCCGCGGCCCGCGGCCAGCGCGAACCACCCGTCGAGCCAGCCCGGCGCGAAGACGCGCAGCAGCAGCGCCGCGGCGAACCAGCTCGTGGCCAGGGCCGCGGCGGGCAGCCAGAGCGCGCGGCGCAGCGGCACGCGGAGTTCCGTGCCGCGCAGGACCCACAGGTGCAGGGCCAGGCTCTGGGCCAGGCAGACGACCGTGGCGACGGCGGCGCCGTAGTATCCGTACCTGGGGATGAGCAGCAGGTTGAGCGAGACGTTGGTGACCAGGGCCGCCAGCCCGATGCCGAAGAAGGCCCTCTCGCGACCGGCCGCGATGAGCGCACGGTTCAGCACGTGATTGGCCGACTGGAACGGCACGCCCCAGATCACGAGTTGCAGCACCAGGATCGAGTCGTGGAACTGGCGCGGATCGGCGCCCTCGGTGCCCCGGGCGAACCACTCGATGAGCGGTCTCGCCGCCAGGACCATGAACCAGGTGACCGGCAGCATCGCCGCCAGCATGTAGCGCAGGGCGCGTTCGCTGAGCCGGCGCGCGTCGCGCAGCGAATCGCCGGCATAGCGCGCCAGGGACGGGAACAGCGCGGTCGCGAAGAGGTTGGGCAAGACGAGCATGAAATCGAGCGGCCGGTGTCCCAGGACGTAGATCCCGGTCGCCGCCTGGCCCATCATCTCGGTCAGCATGACGGTGTCGATCTTGTAGCTGATGATGCCGAAGGTGGTCGCCATGCAGAGCGCGAAACCCAGGCGCAGCATGTCGCGCAGACCCGGCGCCGCTTCGCCGGGCAAGGCGCGCCGCCAGGGACCGGTGTAGCGGAGCATGAGCGGCACCATCACGACGAGCCGCACGAAACGGCTGA
>CAZJWO010000172.1:0-4718 GCA_964549735.1 uncultured Fibrobacteraceae bacterium
CAGCGCACGAGCAGCCAGCCCCCGGCGCTCTACGGGTTCATCCCGCAGACCTACTGCGGCGAGAAGGTCGGCGCGCTCACGCCCGAGGCCAAGCGCGGCGATGGCGACCCGCTCGACATCTGCGTCGTCAGCGAACGGCCGATCGACAAGTCGGAGGTCCTGCTGCGCGCGCGCGTCGTCGGCGGCCTGCGCTGCATCGATCAGGACGAGGCCGACGACAAGATCGTGGCCGTGCTGCAGAACGACAACGTCTGGGGCGAGGTCCAGGACATCAGCGAGCTGCCCGTCGCGCTGGTCGAGCGGCTGCGCCACTACTTCGCCACCTACAAGCTCATCCCGGGCCAGCCTTCGCAGCTCACGGTCCAGGGCGTCTACGGCTGCGAGGAGGCGTTCGCGGTCGTGCGCGCGGCCATGGCCGATTACGAGCTCGAATACGGGGGCTGAACCCCGCCTCGCCGGGTCGGCGTGGCGCGGGTGGCGTTTAGGACAATTTCCATCTTTATATTTCGACCTCTGCTCGGTCCCGGAGGTCGACGAGTGGATCACGGCGACGTCACGCGAAGAAACGGCGACGTCGGGACGTCCGGTCCCGGGCCCGTCGATCATCTATACCCTCTGGTCTACGACGAACTGCGGCGCCTCGCGCAGGCCGCGCTGCGCTTTGAGCGAACGGGCCATACGCTGCAGCCGACCGCCCTCGTCCACGAAGCGTACCTCAAGCTCGTCGACCAGACGCGCGCGCGCTGGCAAGACCGCGCGCACTTCTGCGCGGTCGCCGCCCAGGCGATCCGCCGGATCCTCGTCGACCACGCCCGCCGCCGTGCGCGCGACAAGCGAGGCGGCGGTTGGGAGAGGCTCGATCCCGACCTGCTGTTGAACCTGCCGGCCGAGGCGCCAGCCGCCGATCTGCTCGCGCTCGAGTCGGCTCTGGACAAGCTCGCCGTCGACCGCCCGCAACACGTCCGGGTCGTGGAGATGCGCTTCTACGCGGGCCTGACCAACGATCACATCGCGGCGGTGCTCGGCGTCTCGGCGCGCACGGTCGAGCGCCACTGGAGCTTCGCGCGCGCGTGGCTGTACCGGGAGCTGGGCGGCGATGGCTGACCGCACCGTCGAGGCGATGTTCGCCGCGGCTCTCGAGCGCACGGGCGAAGCGCGGGCGGCGTGGCTGCGCGATCTCGCGACGCGAAACGCGGCGCTCGCGGCCGAAGTGCAGTCGCTTTTGGACGCGCACGCGCGCGCGGGCGCGTTCCTGGAGTCGCAATCGGGCGCGCCGGCCGACGATCCCCTGCTCGGTCGTCGTCTGGGCGCGTACCGTTTGACGCGCCTGCTCGGCGCCGGCGGCGCGGGCCGCGTCTACCTCGGCGAGCGCGTCGAGGGCGGATTCTCCCAGCGGGTGGCGATCAAGATCGTCGTGCTGGGGGCCTTCGCGGGCGACGCGCAGCGCCGTTTCCGCAACGAGTGCCGGGCGCTCGCGCGGCTGGAGCATCCGCACATCACGCGCTTGCTCGACGGAGGCATCACCCCCGAAAGCTTGCCGTACATCGTGATGGAGTACGTCGAAGGCACGGCGCTGGACCGCTACTGCGACGAGCACGGGCTGGCGCTTCGGGATCGGCTGCGGTTGATGCGAGACGTCTGCGCCGCGGTCGAGCACGCGCACCGCCATTCGATCCTGCATCGCGACATCAAGCCGGCCAACATCCTGGTCGACGCGAGCGGTTGCGCCAAGCTCGCCGATTTCGGCATCGCCCGGCTGCTCGACGCCGCTCGCGATGGCGATGCGACCGCCACGTGCGTGCCGCTGATGACACCGACGTACGCCAGTCCCGAGCAGTTGGCGGGCGAACCGCTGTCGACGGCCAGCGACGTCTACAGCCTCGGGCTGGTGCTCTACCGAATGCTGACCGGCGTCTTGCCTCATGACGGGGCGGCGGCTTCGCCGCGCGACCTGGCGCGACTCGCGGCCACGACGACGCCCCGGCGGCCGAGCGAGGCGCTCCGGCGCCGAGAAGACGGCGGCGGCGGCACGGCGGCGAGCGACGTCTCGGCGCGCGCGCTGGCCGGCGATCTCGACGCGATCGTCATGATGGCGCTGCGACGCGAACCTGAGCGCCGCTACGCTTCGGCGCGGCACCTGGCGGACGATCTCGCCCGTCACCTCGCAGGAATGCCGGTGCTCGCGCGCCCGGACAGTCTGCGTTACCGCGCGGCCAAGTTCGCGCGGCGCCATGCCCTGGGCGTGACCGCGGCCGCGACCGGCGTCCTGATGCTGGCCGGCGCCGCCGCGACAGGGTTCACCCTCTATGCGCGTGCCGACAGCGCCCGTCGCGACGCCGTGGCGGCGCGGGCCGAAGCGGAGAACGCTCGCCGTCGGGCGCAGAGGGTCGGCGCCGCACTGATCGGCATCGTCGAATCGGCCGATCCCCTGCACGATCTGCTGCGGGACCCTTCGCTGCGCGAGGTGCTGGCCGCCGCGGCGCGCCGCCTCGACGTCGAGCTGGCCGCCGAACCAGCGGTCGCCTCGGCGGTGCACCGCGCGCTCGGTCTGGCGAACATCAACCTGCTGGACCTGGCCGCCGCCGAGCACCACCTCGCGCGCGCCGGCGAACTGCTGCAGGCGCCGGATGCCGCCGATCCAGCGGAGCTCATGGCGACGTTGACCGCGCAGGGTCGCCTGGCGTTCGCGCGCGAGCAGAAGGCCGCGGCGACGGCGGCCCTGCAGCGCGCCATCGCGCTCGGCCGTGCCGACAGCCTGCGTTTCGCCGCCGAACTGACGGAGGCGGAGATCGTCCTGGCCCACGTGCTGGCCAATCTGGGCGAGCCGCTCGCGGCCGAGCCACTGGCGCGATCGGCGCTCGCCCGCAGCGAGGCGATCGCCGATCCCCGCTCGCGGCTGCCGACCGAGGCCGCCAATGAACTCGGCGTCACCCTCCTGCGCCTGGGACGCGTCGCCGAGGCGGAGCAGGCGATGCGCCTGGCGATCGCCCGCGCGCGGCCGGCGCTCGGCGACCGGCACCATCTCGTCGGGGTCTATCTGGGCAATCTCGCCCTCGCCCTGCGCAGCGCAGACCGTGGCGAGGAAGCGGTCGTCGCGGCCGAAGAGGCGCTGGCGATCTTCAGCGAGCTCTACCCCGAAGGCCATGCCGCGATCAGCCAGACGCGCATCTCGTTGGCCGATGCCCTGCAGACCGCGGGCCGCCGCGCCGATGCGATCCCGCTCTACCAGCAGGCGCTGGCCGATCTGGCGGCGCGATTGGGCGAGCAGCATAGCTCGATCGGCGTGGCGACCAACAATCTCGGGTACGCGCTGTCGTGGGCCGGCGACACGCAGGGCGCGGCGGCAGCCTTCGCCAGGGCGGCGGCGATCTATCGGGCGACGCTGGGCTCGCTGCATCCCGAACTGGCGGGAGCGCTGGCGAACCTGGCGCAAGCGACCTCTCGGCTCGGCGACCACGAGGCGGCGGAACGCCATTGTCGCGAGGCCCTGGCCATCCTGGCCGGCAGCTTGCCGGACGATCATTTCCAGACCGCCTGGACGCGGACGTTCCTGGCGCACCTGCGGCTCGCTGCCGGCGACGCCGGCGAAGCGCACGACCTCCTGCGCGCGGCTCTGCCGCCGCTGCGCGCGACGGTGCCGGCCGCCCACTTCGCGCGCGTCGATGGCGAGATCCTGCTGGCCCGCGCCTGGCGGCAGCTGGGCGATGCCGCCGCCGCCGCCGATGTCCTGATCGCGGCGCATGCGGCGGCCGATTCGACGGCGGGAGCCGACGATCCCGGAACGCGCCGTCTGGCCGCCGCCCTCGCGGAGTTCTGACCGCCGCCCCGCACTACCGCGCGAGCGTGATCCGCTGCGTGGCGAACAGCCCGCCGGGTCCGGTCAGGCGCACCAGATAGACCCCGCTGGCCAGGTCGCCGCCGTCCAGCAGCACCGCGTGCGCGCCGGCCTGCCGCTCGCCAGCGGCGAGCTGGCGTACGAGGCGGCCGCGCAGATCGAAGAGCGCGAGCTCGACATGGCCGGCGGCCGGCAGATCGTAGCGGATCGTCGTGCGCGGGTTGAACGGATTCGGCGCGGCGGGATGCAGCGTGGCCGGCGGCGGCGCCGCCGCGCCGGCCGCGCTGGTCGTCGCCTGCGCGGGGCCGAACGCCAGGCCGTCGAGGAAGAGCCGTGTGTCGACGTCCGACTGCACGTCGATCACGACCGAGCGGATGACGGGGCTGCCGGCGTCGTAGCCCGTGAAGCGCACGGCGTGCCAGTACGGGTCGGTGGGGTTGCCCTGGCTGTACACCTCGGCGACGAGGTTGCCGGTGCCGTGCGGTCCGTCGAAGAGCCGCATGCGGTCGCTGATGTTGGTGTAGAACCTGCTCATCATCGTGCTCATGCCGAACGACGCGATCGGCACGTCGAAGTCCAGCAGCAGATCCCAGCCGACCGTCTGACGGGACTTGAAACACCCGCAGAAATCGCCGGGGTTGACCGCGGGGTCGATCGGTTCCTTGAGGCCTCCCGCGTTGGTGAAGGTGAAGGTTCCGGTGTAGTAAGGGTCGTCGGTGAACGGCTCGGGCCGCAGCGGGTAGTTCCGCGTGGTCACGTTGAGTTCGCCGCCGCTGCAGAGCGGCACGGTGAACGGCAGGAATGGCGTCGACGAACTCGCCGCTGTCGGCAGATCGACGAAGACCGCGCACGGCAGGTGGCTGAAGGAGATCGTCGGTTGGGC
>CAZJWO010000173.1:0-4629 GCA_964549735.1 uncultured Fibrobacteraceae bacterium
GCGCAGGGCTAGTCTTCACGACTGCCCGCAATTGTGGCCTCGACTACCTGCGACGGCGTCAGGTACGCCGATACCATGAGGTATCGCTCGATGAGATTGCCGATCATGAGTTTCCCGGACTAGCAGTCGCCCGTCCCGACTCCACCCTTGAAGACAGCCAGTTCCGTCGCGACCTGGCCGCCGCTCTCTCCGCGTTGTCCGAGGACCAGCAAACGGCCTTCCACTTCTCGGAAATCGAGGGCATGGCGTACGAAGCCATCGCCCAATTGCTCCAGGTCAGCTCGGGCACCATTGCTTCGCGCAAGCATCACGCAGTCCGCAAGTTGCGCGACCACTTACGGAGGCTCGGTCATGAAACATGAGCAGTGGTTCGAGCGACTCGAGGCCTACCTCGACGGCGAACTCAGTCCCGGCCCGCGGGTGGAGTTCGAGGCCGCTGCGGCCGCTGACCTGGGACTCCGGGCTGAGTTGGAGGCGCGCCGCGACTTCCGCGTCGCCGCCCGCCGGGCCCTGAGCACCGACCTGCCCCAAGATCTCCAGGACTTGGCCATCCAGGCTCTGCGCGCCGGCTACCGTTCGGCGCCCCGACGCAATTCGCGGCGCTGGGCCGTGCTGGCTATCGCCGCTGCACTGATTGCGGCCGTCCTTGTCCCCACGTTGGTGCGTAACATCGATGGAGCGGCGGGCCCCCGCTCCAGCACTTTTCGCTCCGGTCAAGTGGTGGCAGTGCGCTTCGGTGAGCAGCCGGGCCGCGCCGTTCACCTCGAGGCCGTATGTTTCGACCAGAATCAAGGCGTATGCCAATGACGAAGGAGACTGCCATGCCGACCCGTTACGTGATCCTGCTGCTGCTGCTGGTCCTGATCGGGGCCCAACCGGCGGCCGCCGCTGACGATTGGACCGTCACCCTGCGCGACGGCTCAATCCACCAGGGCCAGCTGCTGCGCCTTGTCGAGGGCCTTTACATTCTGCAGGCCGACGGTTTGCTCATGGAACTGTCCGACGACGACATCGATCCCCGCACGTTCAAGGACCGCCCCCGGAGCGAGTCGAAGCCTCAGAAGCAGCTGTCGGTGACCAACCACTACGTCGAGTTGCATTACGACGGCACCGCCACCACCTATATCAATTTCGTGCATCACAACACCAGCAATCGCGCCGTCACCGAGTACCGCTTCGGCCTGGCTCCGTGGGAACAGCGCGAGATCGACCAGCGCGAGCACTTCGACGGTTACGGCAACCCGCTGCACCGCACCTTCGACCCTCCGCGCGAGCAGTGGGAGCCGACCTGGGACCGCCGCGTCCAGGTTGATATGAAACTGCCCATCCCCGTGGCGCCCGGCGAGTACTGGCACATGGCCATGCGCGCCACATCCCGCGCGCACTACGAACAGGTCGCGAGGGGAACAGCCTGGTCGTTCATGGGCGACTACGCCGAGGACCGCTTGGTGTGGCTGAAGGTCCGCCTGCCTCAGGGCGCGACGTTGGTCGAGGCCACGCCCGAGCCGTCGGCCATCTTCGACGACGCCGGGTTCCGCTACGTGATGTGGAGGCAGTTCTACCACAAGGGCGAGCGGCGTGCGCTGCGGGTCGTCTTCGGGTCGAACTAGAGTTGCACTCGATATTGATGAACCGCCGCCTTCCTCATGGGAGGCGGCGGTCGTATCTGAGTGGATCGAGGATTACAAGGGCTATCCCGAACATGCTCATTATCGGACGAACGTGGACTTCATTCCGTTCGAGTCGAATTCGATTCCCGTGGTGTCGAAGACGTGGAGCGCGGTGAAGAGTCTGTTCGGGGACTAGCGCGATTTCCCGCAACCCCCGGCCCGTAACCCCCGGCTTTCGTCGGCCGCCGGATCCTGCTATCATGTCTCGTTCGGCCGCGTCGCGCGCATGACCGCGCCGTCGACGCGCGCCGGCCAAACCAGCCGAGGCGGGGCATGGACGAGTGGATCCGCATCAAGGGCGCGCGCCAGCACAACCTGCAGAACATCGACGTGGACATCCCGCGCGGCCGGCTCACCGGCGTCAGCGGCCTGTCGGGCAGCGGCAAGTCCTCGCTGGTCTTCGACACGCTCTATGCCGAGGGGCAGCGCTGCTACGTCGAGTCGCTGTCGACGTACGCGCGGCAGTTCCTGGCCCGCCTGCCCAAGCCGGACGTCGACTGGATCGACGGCATCTCGCCGGCGATCGCCATCCAGCAGCGCAACGCGGTCACGAGCGGCCGTTCGACGGTCGGCACGGTCACCGAGATCAACGACTACCTGCGCGTGCTGTTCGCCCGCGCCGGCAAGATCGTCTGCCCGGATTGCGGCGAGAAGGTCGCGCGCGAGACGCCCGACGGGATCTGGCGGCGGCTGCGCAAGCTGTGGCCCGAGGCGACGCCGATCCTCGTCGGCTACGACCAGGAGGCGACCGGCCAGTCCGGCTGGACCGAATCGCTCCTGGCGCAGGGTTTCCAGCGGGTGGTCATCGACGGCGAGGTCGTGCGGCTGGAGGACGCGGCCGCGGCCCAGCGGCGGTTGCCGTCCGGCGCGTCGCTCATGGTCGTCATCGATCGCCTGCAGCTCGGCCCGCGGGTGCGGGCGCGTTTCGTCGAGTCGGTGGAGCTGGCCTTGCGCCAGTCCGGCGGCTGGGTCGGCGTGCGGCGCCACGACACCGGCGAGAGCCGCGAATTCTCCAGCCTGCTGGTCTGCAACGCCTGCCGTCGCGTGTTTCCCGAACCGACGCCGCGCCTGTTCAGCTTCAACTCGCCGGAGGGCGCCTGCCCGGCGTGCCGCGGTTTCGGCAACCGGCTCGAGTTCGACGAGGCCCGCGTCGTGCCCGACACGGCGCTCTCGCTGCGCGACGGCGCGGTCAAGCCCTGGAGCACCGAGAGCTTCGCGCGCCAGTTCGCCGGCCTGCTGCGGTTCTGCGCGCGCGCCAAGATCCCGGTCGACCGGCCGTGGTCGCGGCTCGCGCGCGAGCAGCAGCTCGCGATCCTGGAGTCGCGCGACAAGGGATTCACCGGCGTCATCCCTTACCTCGAGCAGATGCGCGCCGAGATGAAGAAGGCGCACCACCGCTTCTTCACCCGCCGCTACATGAGCGACACCGAGTGCCGTAGCTGCCGCGGCACGCGGCTGCGCCCGGAGGCGCTGGCCGTCAAGATCAACGGCCTGGATCTCGGCCAGCTCGGCCGCCTGCCGGTCGGAGAGGCGCTGCGCAAGGTCCAGGGCCTGCGCCTGAGCAAGGCGGACCTCGCGGCGGCGGGCGAGGTGCTCGACGAGGTCGTCTCGCGGCTGAGCTTCCTCGAACGCGTGGGCCTCGGCTACCTGACGCTCGACCGGCTGACGCGCACGCTCTCGGGCGGCGAGGCGCAGCGGATCCACCTGGCCAACAGCCTCGGCTCGCGACTCGTCGACACGCTCTACGTGCTGGACGAGCCGACTTGCGGGCTGCACGCCGCCGATTGCGAGCGGCTCGTGGCCACGCTCGAGGACCTCGTCGCCGGCGGCAACACGGTCGTCGTCGTCGAGCACGATCTGGACGTGCTGCGGCGCAGCGAGCACTTCATCGAGCTGGGGCCGGGCGCCGGCAGCGAGGGCGGCCGGGTCGTCTACCAGGGGCCGCTCGGCGACCTGCTCGACGGCGGGCAGACGCTGACCGCCCGCTATCTGCGCGGCGAGGTCGCGGCGGCGCGCGACCGTGCGCCGCGCAACGGCCACACCGCGACGCTGACGGTCAAGGGCGCCCGCCTGCACAACCTGCGCGAGCTGGACGTGCGGTTCCCGTTGCAGCGCTTCACCGCGTTGACCGGCGTGTCGGGATCGGGCAAGAGCAGCCTGCTCAACGGTTGCCTGCACGACGGGCTGACCGGCCGCGCGCTGGGCGGCGAGGGGCGCGCCCATCCGTTCACCGCGATCCAGGGTGGCCACGCGGTCGGCAAGGTCGTGCGGGTCGACCAGACGCCGATCGGCAAGACGAGCCGCAGCAATCCGGCGACGTACCTGCAGATCCTCGCCGCGGTGCGCGACCTGTTCGCCGCGACGCCCGACGCCTTGGTCCACGGCTACGCGGCGGGGCGGTTCAGCTTCAACACGGCAGGCGGCCGGTGTCCGGCGTGCCAGGGACTGGGCTTCCATCGCGTCGAGATGCAGTTCATGGCCGACATCGAGGTGCCGTGCGAGGACTGCGCCGGCAAGCGCTTCAACCCGCAGACCCTGGCGGTGCGCTACCGCGGCCTTAACATCGCCGATGTGCTCGACCTGACCGTGGCCGACGCGCTGCGTTTCTTCGGCGGCCAGGCGACGATCACCGATCGGCTGTGGCTGCTGAAGAAGGTCGGCCTGGGCTACCTCAAGCTGGGCCAGCCGGCCCCGACGCTGTCGGGCGGCGAGAGCCAGCGCCTGAAGGTCGCGCGGGAGCTGGCGCTGCCGTCGGGGAAACGGAATCTCTATCTGCTGGACGAACCGACGACCGGGCTGCACGCTGACGACGTGCGGGCGCTGGTGACGGTGCTGCACGAGCTGGTCGAGCAGGGCCACACCGTCGTGGTCATCGAGCACAACCTCGATCTGGTGAGCCAGGCCGACTGGGTCATCGACCTCGGACCGGGCGGCGGCGATCAGGGCGGGCGCCTCGTCG
>CAZJWO010000174.1:0-4621 GCA_964549735.1 uncultured Fibrobacteraceae bacterium
TACACCCTATCCTACACTCTTTCCCTACACGACGCTCTTCCGATCTTGCTCAACACGGGCCAGAGCTGCATCGCGGCCAAACGGTTCCTGGTCGAGGCGCCGGTCTACGCCGAGTTCGTGCAGCGTTTCGCCGCCGCGATGGCCGCGCGGCGCCTGGGCGATCCGCTCGATCCGCAGACGGACATCGGCGCCGTGGTCAACGAGCACGAGCTGGCGACGCTGCTCGACCAGATCCAGGACGCCGTGGCGCACGGCGCGCGGCTGGTCTGCGGCGGGCGGCGGGCCGACCGCCCCGGCGTGTTCCTGCAGCCGACGCTGCTGGCGGAGGTCACGCCGGCGATGCGCGTCTGGCGCGAGGAGGTCTTCGGGCCGGTCGCGCCGGTCATGGCCGTGCGCGACGCGGAGGAGGCGCTGCGCCTGGCCAACGCCAGCGAGTTCGGCCTCGGCGGTTCGGTCTGGACCGCCGACCTCGCGCGTGGCGAGGAACTAGCGCGGCGGCTGGAATGCGGTTCGGCCTTCGTCAACAGCATCGTCAAGAGCGATCCGCGGCTGCCGTTCGGGGGGATCAAGAACAGCGGCCTGGGTCGCGAGCTGGCCTGGTTCGGCCTACGCGCCTTCACGAACGTCAAGAGCGTGAACATCTACGAGTGATGCGGCCGGGTTCGCGAGCGCGAGACTCGCGCGGGCGCCGCCAAGAAAGCGCCGCGCCTTCTGAACTAGATCAGTAGGATTTGCAGCCGGCTGCAAGTATTTGAACGTTCAGGCAACAATCAGCAGCATAGAAGAAAAACGAAAGGCGCCCGGCGGGGCGCCCTTCGCTAGCGACAACGCCGCTCACCAGTTCTCGCAGGCGACCTCGTACTCCTCGCGGCCCACCTTGCAGACCGGGCACTCGTTGGGCGCCTTCGTCGACTCGTGGATATGCCCGCAGACGCGGCACTTCCAGCGCACCGGCGTATCCTTCTCGAAGACCTTGCCGGCCGCCAGCACGTCCTTCAGCGCCAGGTAGCGGGCCTCGTGCTCCTTCTCGACCTTGGCGACCATCTTGAACGCCTTGGCGACCTCGCGGAAGCCCTCTTCCTCGGCGATGCGGGCGAACTCGGGGTACAGGTCGCTCCATTCCTCGTGCTCGCCGGCCGCGGCGGCGACCAGGTTCTTCGCCGTGTCGCCCACGGTGCCGGCCGGGTAGGCGGCGGTGATCTCGACCATGCCGCCCTCGAGGAAGCCGAAGAAGACGCGGGCGTGCTCGAGCTCGTTCTCGGCGGTCTCGAGGAAGATCTCGGCGATGCGGTTCAGGCCCTCCTCGGCGGCCTGCTCGGCGTAGTAGGTGTAGCGGCCGCGGGCCTGGCTCTCGCCGGCGAAAGCCTTCAGCAGGTTCTGCTCGGTGCGGGTTCCCTTGATCGAGGACATCGTCGGACGCTCCTGGGTTGGCGGGGCGAGGTCTTTTGCGAATCGTTCCCGGAAAGATGCGACACGACACCGCTTTTGGCATAGGCACGTGATTTTGTAGGGCCAAACACGGGCGCGGCGGTTATCGTGCCGCCATGGCGAAACAACGCAAACAACGCCGCCGGTCGACCCGCTGGCAGGCGGTCCGCCGCCTCGAGGCCGTGCTGCAGACCGTGCGCGGCCGCGGGCGCGACCACTTCGACCGCCGCGACCCGGAGCGGGGGCCGCGCGCCGTGCCGATGGACCTCGCCCGCCAGGGCCGCCTCTTCGACCGCCTGGCGGCCCTCGACTACGAGTACCTGCTGTCGCTGGACTTCGCCGCGGGTCCGCAGACGCTGCGCCTGCTGCTGCCGCAATCGGTGCTCGGCCGCGCGCAGAACGGCCACGGCTTCTGGCGCGACGAGGACGGCACGCCGCTGGTCTTCCGCGACGCGACGTTCGACCGCGTCCTGAGCGCTCTGGAGCAGCTCGATCCCGGCCTGCAGGCGAGGTTGGTCCGCCGCGAACGCAACCACCTGCTGCAACGGCTGCAGGCGTGGCTGCTCGAGCGGATCGGCGAGCCCGAGCTGCTCCTGGAGATCGACGGCGAACCGCTGCTGGGGGTCGAGCTGCTGCGCGGGCGCCTCGTCGAGACGCGCTCCTTCTTGCGCGGCCTGTTGCTCGCCGGCTGGATGGACGACCTCGCCAAACGCCGCGCCTGCATGGCGCTGTATCGGCGCACGTTCGCCGGCGAGCCGCTGGACATCAGCGGCGGCCAGACCTTCGTCGTGCGCCCCGACCTCTTGAACGCGGTCGGCATCGTCGATCCCGGCCGGGCCGTCTTCACGCCCGAGGACATCGACCGCCTGGTCGATCTCGGCGTGATCGCGACCCACGAGCGCCTCTACGCGCGCCCCGAACACGAGCAGGCCTACTTCCGGCTGCAGGCCGGCGAGGGGGTGTGCGACGACCTCGCGCTGATCTGGGTCGGCGCGGTCCACGGCGAAGACGCGATGCTCGGCGCCTTCGTCATGGACGCGGTCGACACCTACGACAAGTTCCTCTGGGAGTTCCTGCCCGGCGGGGTCGACGGCCGGCTGGCGGCCCTCGTCCAGGAGCGCTGGCGCGACCGCTACGGCGAGCCCCTGGTGCGCGACGAGGAGATCCTGGCCGTGATCCGCTTCGGCGCGAAGCTCAACCACCCGCCGTGCCTGCTGAGCAGCAGCCACCGCCGCTTCATCCAGACCGAGCAGGGCAGCGCGGTGCCCACGCTGCTGAACCATCTGCGGTTCGTGCAGGGCAGGCCGGTGTACGAGATCGAGCTCGGCTACCAGCGCTTCCCTTCGAGAACATTCTACGAGATCGCGCACAAAAGGCTGTCGTTCCTGGAGATAGGCGTCCAGGAGGCGGAGTTCATCGGCCCGGCGAAGGGGCGCCGCCGCGCTAGCGATACGCCGCGATTCCGGTGATCGCCTGGCCCACGATGAGCGTGTGGATCTCGTGCGTGCCCTCGTACGTGTAGACCGACTCGAGGTTCGTCATGTGCCGGCCCGGCGAATGCTCGTCGGTGATGCCGGCCGCCCCGAGGATCGACCGCGCCGAGCGCGCGACGTCGAGCGCCATGGCCACGTTGGCGCGCTTGGCCAGCGAGACCAGCGGGAATTCGTTGACCCCGGCGTCCTTGAGGCGCCCGAGCTGGATCGCCAGCAGCTGGCCCTGCGTGATCTGGGTGACCATCTCCGCCAGCTTGGCCTGCGTCAGCTGGAAGGCGGCGATCGGCTCGCCGAACTGCTCGCGCTCCAGGGCGTAGGTCAGCGCAGCGTGGTAGCAGTCGCTCGCCGCGCCGACGGCGCCCCAGGCGATGCCGAACCGCGCCTCGTTCAGGCAGCTCAAGGGGCCCTTCAAGCCCTCGACTCCCCCAAGCCGGCGCGAATCCGGGACGCGGACCTCGTCCATGACGAGCTCGCCGGTGTCCGAGGCGCGCAGGCTGAACTTGCCGTGCGTGGCCTGGGCCGCGAAACCCGCGTCGCCGCGCTCGAGCAGGAAGCCGCGGACCTTGCCGTCGCTTTCGTCGCGCGCCCAGATCAGGGCGAGGTCGGCGAGCGTGGCGTTGGTGATCCACATCTTGTTGCCTGAGATGATCCAGCCGGCGCCGTCGCGCCGGCAGCGCGTCTGCATGCCGCCGGGGTCCGAACCGTGCCCGGCCTCGGTCAGGCCGAAGCAGCCGATCAGCCGGCCGGCCGCGAGTTCGGGCAGGTACCTGTCGCGTTGCTCCTGGCTGCCGTAGACGCTGATCGGCCACATGACCAGCGAGCCCTGCACGCTGGCGAAGCTGCGCAGGCCGCTGTCGCCGCGCTCGAGCTCCTCGCAGATCAGCCCGTAGATCGTGTAGCTCAGGCCGCTGCAACCGGGACCGTGCACGCTCGGGCCGAGCAGTCCCAGTTCCGCCAGTTCGGGAACGACCTCGCCGGGGAACGTGCCGGCGGCGTGGTGCGGCCTGAGCAGCGGCAGGAAGCTGCGCTCGACGAAGGCGCGCACGGTCGCCTGGACGGCGCGTTCCTCGGCGCTGAGCAGGCGCGAGGCCTGGTAGAAGTCGACGCCCTGGTACGGCTTCATGGCGCATCCGATCTGCGGGTCGGCGTGGTCGGCGAGACGCTGCCGCGTGGCGGTGCGGCAGGCGACGGGCGTGCGGCGGCGGGCGCGGCGCCGCGCTACAGGGACTGGACCGACTCGACCTCCGGGATCGCCGCCTTGAGGCGCTTCTCGATGCCCTGCTTGAGCGTCATCGTGCTCATCGGGCAATTGCCGCAGGCGCCCTTCATGCGCACCGTCACGATGCCCGCGTGGAAGTCGATGAATTCGACGTCGCCGCCGTCGGCCTGCAGGGCGGGCCGGATCTGCTCCAGCACGGCCTTGATCCGCTCTTCCATGGCTGTCTCGCTTTCTCCGGCGCGGCGGCCGGCGTCGTCCTGACGTGGCTATACCTTAACCTGCCGGCGGGGGCTGTCAAGATCGCGCCCGGGTGGGCGCGCGGCTCCTGCCGCGCGGGGCAGACCGGCCTTGTCCCGGGCGGCGGCTGACCCTATGATGCCGCCGAAAGGAGAGCCGTGGACGCAGTCTTGCGCGAAGAGCTGGAAGCTGTCGCCGCGCTCGCCGCGCGCGCGGGCGCCCTGCTGCTCGACGGTTTCGGGCA
>CAZJWO010000175.1:0-4607 GCA_964549735.1 uncultured Fibrobacteraceae bacterium
CGCGCGCCAGCTCCTCGCCGGTGCGCAGGTACTCCAGACCGGTGACGAAATCGCGGAAGGTGATGAACGCGCCCGGCTCGGCGCTCAGATCCAGCGCCTCGACCAGGCTGCGGCGGACCAGGAACGGCGCCTGGTCGGCGGCGGCGACGTTGATCGCGGAGCTCGTGTGGATGCGTCCGGCGGTCGACGGGAAGGCGTTGTTGTAGATGACGAGCGCCTTTTCGTCGCCGTATCGGTTCGTGTAGGCGAAGACATTCTCATCGACGCGCCCGTCGTCCGTCACGACGTCGAAGAAGGCGAAGTTCTCGGCCCCGGAGAACAGGGCGCGCCGTCGCATGAGCGGAAATATCTCGCGCTCATGCCGGCGGACCATGCCTTCGTCGACGGGCTCGTCCCAATAGGCCCGCTTGTATTCCATCCCGTACTTCTCGGCGAACCCCTCGATCTGCCCGTGCCCGAACATCGGCAGCCCGGGCATCGTGACCATGAGCACCGCGACGCCGAAGTACTTGTCGCCCTTGCCGAACTGCTCGACCGCGGTGCGCTCGTCGGGGTTGTTCATGAAGTTGACGAACCGTTTGAGCACCTCCGGCGAGAACTCGAGCACGTTCTTGACGGTCTGCCGGTACTTCTGGTTCTCCTCCATCTTGAGCATGTTCATGAACGCGCTGTTGTAGACGCGGTGCATGCCCAGCGTGCGCACGAAGTAGCCCTCCATGAGCCAGAAGGCCTCGGCCAGCAGCAGGGTCTGCGGCACTTCGGCGGCGACGCGATCGACGACTTCGCGCCAGAACTCGCGCGGCACGAGCTGGTGGAAGCGCTCGCGGCTGAGCCCGTACTCGGCACGCGAGGGAATGGCGCCGGCGTCGCCAGGCGCGGGGAACCACAGGCGCTGATAGTGCTTCTTGGCCAGGGTCATCGCGGCGTCGAAGCGGATGATCGGGAACTGGCGGGCGACGTGCAGGATCGTCTGGATCACCGCCTCGCGAACCTCGGCCTGCGTGAAGTCGAGCTGCGCGGTGTCGTTCCAGGGCATGCTCGTGCCGTCGTTGCCGTGGTAGATGTAGCGGACCTCGCCGGTGCGGCGATCGCGACGCTCGAAGACGACGGCGGCGTCGTCGCGGCGCCAATAGCCTTCCTCGATCCGGATCTCGACGTCGGGATGATCGCAGAGATCGCCGCCGTCGAAGCGGTACGCGGGGTAGGGGGGGCGTTCGCTCTGCAGGAACCAATGGGGGTGCTCGATGACCCAGCGGCTGTCGATGCCCATGTGGTTGGGCACCATGTCGCTCGCCAGCCTGATGCCGCGCCGCCAGGCCCGTTCGCGCAGATCTCGGTAGGCCTCGTCGCCGCCGAGGTCGGCCGCGATCGTGTAATCCTGCAGGCTGTAAGCCGACGCCACCGCCTCGGGATTGCCGGCGTACTGCTTGATCTTGCGCGAGGCGGCCGACCGTTCCCAGAGGCCGATCAGCCACAAGCCCGTGAACCCCCAGCGCGCCAGGCGGTCCAGTTCCTCGTCCGGGATGTCGGCCAGCGTGCGCAGGTGGCGGCCGCAGCGGCGCGACAGCTGATCGAGCCAGACGTAGGTGCTCTTGGCGATGAGCACGACGTTGCTCATCCAGTCGGCGTCGCGGCTGAAGGCGGCCGGCTCCTGGTGCAGCCAGGCGGCGTCGTCGAACGCCAGGACCGGTGGCGGACCGTAGTCCGGGCGGCGGAAGAGGTCCATCTCCTGCAGCAGATCCTGCATGAGGGCCAGGCGCGCGAGCAGCGTCGGCGGCAGGATGTGCGCCCAGTGCGCGCGGATGTAGGCGAGCTGGCCGGCGAGGTCGTCCGGGCTGGCGAGGATCGGCGCGCGCAACGCGTGGAACAGCGACTGGCCGGTCAAGCCGGAGGGCTCTTGCGTGGCGAAGAACTCCTCGAGACCGACCACGAAAGGCACGTAGCTCGCCCGTCGCTGCAGCTCGTCGTCGTCGAAGAGTTCGCGGTACGGGCGCGTCGCCGGATTGCGCATCATGATGTACAGGAGGATCGCCTCGACGGTCACCCGGCCCGCGGCCGACAGACGCGTCGCGCCGCTCTGCAGCCATTGATCCGGCGCCGCCGTCGCCAGGAGCACGTCGCGCGGCGGGAAGAGGTGGGCGAACGTCGGCGGCAGCCGATCGATGCGCTCCTCGCCGAGCCGCTCGCGGACCCAGGCGAGCCCTTCGTCGAGAACTCCCGGCCGCTGGCTCAGCACGTAGTGCAGCAGCACGTAGCGCAGGGCGTCGTTGATCAGACCCAGGCAGAGCAGCTGCTCGGCGAATACCGGCACCACGGGATAGCGCGGCGAGGGAGGTCTGCGATTGTAGATCTCGGCCAGCCGCCGGACCGTGTACCGCAGATTCTCCGCGCTCAGCGGCTCGGTCCGGGCGAGCAGGCCGCCGATGCCGAAACGGGTCCAGCTGTCCTGCGACGTCTGGAAGCCGAACGGGAAATAGTCGTGCAGAAGTTCTTCCAGCTCAGCATGGGCCACGGTCGTGTTCTTTCGCTCGGCCGTGCGGCGCGCGAATGGCCGTCAGGCCGGATCCTACCCTGCGCCACCTTAACTGAACCACTCGATCCTGCAAACGGCGAGTTCGCGGTCGGCGCGGCGACCGTCGGTGCGCGGGGTGCCGCCGGTTTGGGTTTGGCCATGACGCGGAACATGTTACAATGTCCGCGCTGTCCTACACCACGCACGTTCGCGCCGTAGACGGAGGTCGACCATGCTCGCGCCGGAAGCCATCGAGAAGCGCAACCTCATCGCCCAGTGGGCTTTCGATACGCGACCGATCCTGGGGCGCTTCCATCTCTGGCTGCAGGATGTCGAGGTGGCCTGGCTCGACGGCACGGACAATCTCGAGTTCAGCCACGAGATCACCTTCGCCGGCGGGGCCATGGAGCGGCTGTTCATCATGACCGCCGGAGTCGCGGCGCTGGGCACGCGGCTGTTCGGGCGCTTCGGCGAGGGCAGGAGCGCCGACAAGAAGGAGCTGAACCGCGTCAAGAAGGATGCCGACGCGATCAGCGCCTACATGCTCAGCGAGTGCCTCTGGTATCTGACGCGGCAGCTGCCCGAGAACCACGCCGTCATGGTCTGCCTCGGCGAGGGCTTGATGCCCAAGGGGGGCGAGTCGCCCGACATGGGCAGCAACCCGCTGCTCGGGTTCGGTCGCATCTACGCGCGACCGCAGGTTGCGAAGTTCCTGGACCGTCAGGTCCAGAGGCTCATCAACGACCGCGAATTCGGCTGGGAGGAGTTCCAGCGGCGCGTCGATCAGGCGGGCATCACGATCTGGGGAGCGGCCGTCGACACGCTCGAGAACACGTCCCGTTTCGCCAAAGGCGCGCCGACCGGTCCGATGACCGTCCTGCACGTGTTCGACCAGCCGTTGACCGTCACGCGCCCCTACGAAGGCTACATGGGGCATCTCATCCTGCCGCGGAGCGTGGTCGACGCGGCGGCGCGACAGTCGCTGCTCGTGGATTTCCATACGCCGCGGACCAAGGTCATGGAGGCCATCCGCCTGGTCTGGCCGGACCTCGAACCGAGCAACGTCCATGTCTGGACGCTGTCCGGTCCGGGCCGCGAGCCCCGGATCGGCGACATCTGGGAACAGTGGCGACGGGTCGGCGCCCACCTCACCGAGGACGGCTGGAAGCTGCCGTCGGGCATGGCGCAATTCACGGACTCCGGCACCTATGCGCCGACCTACCAGGTGGGCACCTGGCTCGACGATTCGGGCAACCGCCACCTCTTCCTGGTCGACGGTTACGCCGCCAGCGCCGAAGCCATGCAGGCGGCGAGCCTGGCGCCGATCCTCGATCTCGACGTGTCCCTGGCCGTCATCAGCTCGCGCTTCGAGCTGCCGGCAGGCAAGGAGAGCCGCATCATGCAGCTCGACGCCGAGGCCGCGGACTTCGCCCAGCAGCTGGCGGCGATCCTGGGCCAGCCGCCCATGCCCGCGGCGACCGAGAGATTCCGCGGCTGGATCCGCGAGGCCCGTGACGCCGGCATTCCGCTGGGCAAGTCGACGCTCTCGGCCGACGACTTCCTGCCGCGCAAGAAGTGGGACGTCATGGCGCTGGCGGGTTTTATGCTCGACGACCCCTACACCGGTTCGCCGGGCGTCGAGACGATCGATGCGGACACCTACCGCGTCACCGTGCGCCTGTCGACGCCCCGCGGCGCCAAGCAGGTCAAGTTGAGCCTGCGCTTCATGGAGGACGCCAAGGTGCGCCCGCTGGTCTGCAACCCGCTGTTGACGCGGTTCTTCCGCGGCGAAGACCACCGGATGCGCGCGGTCAAGATCTCGGACTCCGGCCGGTTGCGCAACGAGTTGCAGACGCTGTGCTCCGAGGCGCTGGAGCACTTCGGCGAACGGAATATCCGCGTCCACTTCGATCGCATCAGCGACGACGTCATCTTCCCGGAGAACCAGGTCCTGTTGCGCGAGGTGCTGTCGTGGTACAAGGAGAACCATCCGTTGTGGTTCTCCTGGCTAGAACTGGCGTAGCGACGCACCGGCCCCCGCATGTCCTCGGGCCTGCAGATCGGAAGAGCACACGTCTGAACTCCAGTCACGAGA
>CAZJWO010000176.1:0-4480 GCA_964549735.1 uncultured Fibrobacteraceae bacterium
CAACTGGCCCCCCGGCTCGCCGTTGACCAGCGCCCCGCTCTGCCACTGGGACTTCCACAACGCGCCCGCGGCGTCGCGCTTCCACCAGGTCGTCTCCTGGTCGCGCGTGAACTTCAGCAGCGCGCCGCTGGCGTGCGCCAGGTGGTAGCCCTGAGCCGCGAGTTCCTCCTCGCTCGACCGATCCGGCACATAGAGCAGCGACTGGCCATCGGGGCCCGTCAGACTGTGCGGCTGCGTATCGATGCCGCGGATCAGCAAAGCGGTCACCAGCGTGAGCGAGAAGATCAGCAGCAGTCCGCCCTTGAGGAACTGCACGTAGGTCGTCGAGGTCATGCCGGCGGTGGCGACGATGACGATGACCGTCGCGCCGACGATGATGACGCCGACCCAATGCGGCAGGCCGAGCAGCGGCTCGACGAGCGAGCCGGCTCCGTTCATCTGGGGCACCAGGTAGCAGACGGAGACGACGAGCGTGGAGATCGCCGCCGCCAGCTTGATGCCGCGGCTGTCGAACTTGGCGTCCAGCGCATCGGTGAACGTGAACTTGCCCATGCGCTTCAGAGGTTCGGCGACCACGAAGAGCGCCACGATCCAGCCCGCCAGATAGCCGATCGAATAGAGGAAGCCATCGTAGCCGAGGGTGGCGATCATGCCGCAGATGCCCAGGAACGACGCCGCCGAGAGATAATCGCCCGCGAAGCTGATGCCGTTGACCGCCCAGTGGATCTGGCCGCCGGCGGCGTAGTACCCGCTGGCGGATTTCGCCTTGCGCGCGAAATAGTGGCTGAGGTACAGGACGGCAGCGACGAACAGGCCGAATATGCCGATCGAGAGCGGGGTGCCTTGGAGGTTCATCGGTCGTCCTTTCCGTGGCACGCCGCACCGCCGGCGAGCTGCTTCTCCTTGCGCGCGCAGAGGTGGTTGTAGAGCAAGGCCAGCAGCAACGCGAAGATGATGAGGCCCATGCCGTAGACCACGGCGAGGTTGAGCCCCTGGAACACGAGGGCTTTCATGGCGGCGCCCTCGGCGACGACGTTCGCCAGGACGAATCCGGCGTAGACAACGCAGTAGATGATGAACATCACCACGCCGAGGCGGGACTTGTAGCGGCTGGCGGGGTCAGGGCCCGAACTCGGCGCCGGTCCGTGAAGCATCGCGGCCTCCTCAACAAGGTACGGTGCGTGGATCTCGCCCCCTGGGCGCGGGCGAACGAGGCGAGAACAGTAGCATGCCGCCTGTTGCGGACCAAGCGCAATGCAGGCGCTCGATCGGCGTCTGAAATTGCAGTTCATTGTCGTTCGGCGCGATGAACTGGCTTGGCCGCCCGCAACTCCTCGGCTAGAATCGCGTCGTGCTGGAGCTTGCCGCCACGCTGCGGCGCGCAAGCGTTTTGTCGTCGTGTCGGAGGACCTATGAAGCGCCTCGTCGCCAGGACCGTGCTGCCCGCCATGCTGGCGATCGTCCTGTTCAGCGGGGTCGTGTTCCTGTATCTGCTGCCGTCGTTCAACCGCGTCGTCATGGATCAGAAGAGGCTCATGATCCGCGAGCTGACCGAATCGGCCTGGAACATCCTCGCGCGTTTCGAGGCCGAGGAGAGCGCCGGTCGCCTCGCGCGCGACGCCGCCCAGCGGGCCGCGATCGAACAGGTGCGCAGCCTGCACTACGGCCAGCAGAGCAAGGACTACTTCTGGATCAACGACATGCAGCCGTGCATGATCGTCCACCCCTACCGGCCGGATCTCGAAGGCACCGACCTGTCGCGTTACGCCGACCCCCGCGGCAAGCTGATCTTCGTGGAAATGGCACGCGTCGTGCGCGAACACGGCTCCGGCTACGTCGCGTACATGTGGCAATGGAAGGACGACCCGGCCCGCATCGTGCCCAAGATCTCGTACGTCAAGGGATTCGCGCCGTGGGGCTGGATCATCGGCACCGGCGTCTACACCCAGGACGTCGACGCCGAGGTCGCCGCCATCACCGGCCGCTTGCAGGCGGCGGCCCTGGCGATCCTGGCCGCCGTCTCGCTCCTGCTGACCATCTTGTTGCGCACGAGCTGGCAGGCCGAGCGCGGACGCCGGCGGGCCATGACCGCCGTGCGCAGCTCCGAGGAGAAATACCGCTCGCTCGTCGAGGCCGCCGGCGAATCGATCTTCATGGCCATCCGCGGCGAAGGGTTGTTCGCCAACGCGAGCATGCTGCACCTGGCCGGCTACGACCGCGACGCTTTCGCCGGGCTGAACATCGAAGAACTGGTGCGGCCGACCCCGCGCGAGCAGGAAACCGGACGCCGCCACTGGCAGGCCGTCATGGACGGCCTCGAAGCCCCCACCCGTTACGAGACCGAACTTCGGCGCCGCGACGGCAGCTGGGTGCGCGTCATGCTCACGCTCTCGCGGATCGTTCTGCAAGGGCGGCTCGGATTCATGGCCGTCGTCACGCGCCTGGCGAAGCCGCGCGAGCTGGATGCCGATGCGGCCGAGAACTGCGACGACCTGGCGGCGGCCAGCCGCCGCACCGCGGTCATGGCGAGTTTGATGATCAGCCACGGCGCGGCGCCGCTGCAGGTCAGCCGCCTGCTCTCGGCCAACGCGGACACCGTCATCAAGCGGGCCATCGAGCTGGCGATCCGCGAGATCGGGCCGCCGCCGGTCGTCTTCGAGTTCATGGTCATGGGCAGCCTCGGGCGCGCCGAGGTGAGCCTGCTGGCCGACCAGGATCACGCCCTGATCTATCCCGACGTCCCACCGCAGGAGCAGTCGGAGGCGCAGGCGTATTTCCTGCAACTCGGGCGACGCGTGTCCGCCTGCCTGGCCGACGCCGGTTTTCCGACCTGCCTGGGCGGGATCATGGCCGGCGAACCCCGCTGTTGCCAGCCGCTGAGCGGTTGGCGCGACCTCTTCGCGAACTGGGTGCGCACCCCGGACGTTGAAGAATTGCTGCAGGCCAAGATCTTCTTCGATTTCCGCGGCCTGCGCCGCGAGGGCGGGCTGCTCGATCAGCTGCGGTCCCACCTGCGGGCGGAGATCGCGCGCGAACCGCGGTTCATCCATCTGCTGGCGCGCAGCATCCTGCAGTACGAGCCGCCGCTGAAACCGTTCGGCGGGTTCGTGCTGGAGGAGAAGGACGCCGCGCGCGCGACCTTCGACGTCAAGGGCGTGCTGGCCCAGGTCGTCGATTACGCGCGTCTGCGCGCTCTGCAACACGGCGTCGACGCCGCCTCGACCCGCGAGCGGCTCGCGGCTCTGGTCGCCGCGGGCGCGCTCAAGCCGCAGACCGCCGCCGACACGCAGCAAGCGTTCGACCTGCTCATGGAGCTGCGATTGCGGCACCAGTCGCGCCGCATCCTCGACCAGCTGGAACCCGACAACCGGATCGAGCCGGCGGCGCTCTCGGCCGAGACCCGCAAGCAGCTCAAGCAGGTCTTCGCGCACATCAAGGCGCTGCAGGCCAACCTGAACCACGAATTCACGGGAGCCTGATGCCGTGTCGGAGAAGGACGACCCTGCCGGCGAGCGGTCACCGGGGTTCGGCGTCCCCCGCGCCGCGAGCGGCGAAGCGGCCGAGGCTCGCGGCGGACAGGCGCTGCTGCTGCTGAGCGACGTGCACGCCCACTACCACGTCGTCGACACCCAGATCGGACATGCCCTGCAGGATGGGCGCGGCCCGGTCGGCGAGGTCGTCGTGCTCGGCGATTTCGGCATGTTCGGTCCCAACCTGCACGCGTATTTCCGCCGCGATCGGCGCCGCTTCCGGCTGCCGGTCAGCTTCCTGGAAGGCAACCACGAGGATTTCGCCGCGCTGGCCTCGCTGGTACGCGACTACGCCGATGTGGTGACGTACCTGCCGCGCGCCGGGCTGCGCAGCCTCTGCGGCTGGCAGGCCCTGTGCCTGGGCGGCGCGAAATACATGGACGCCTGGTCGACCCCGCCGGGCTGCGAGATCCGCGACGTCGACATCGCGGCCTGCCTCTCGCATCCGGCGGGATCGGTGGATGTGGTGTTGACCCACGACTGCCCGACCGGGATCGGGATCGGCAACACCACCGGGCTCGAGCACTACGGTCCGCCGGGCGTCGCGGGCCTGCAGCAACTGGCCGAGAGCCTGCAGCCTCGCTTGTGGTTCTTCGGCCACCATCACCGCTGGCACGTCCACGAGCACGCGGGGATCCGCTTCTACGGGCTGCCCGAGAGCTGGCGCGGCTACGCGCTGCTGCGGCCCGACGGCGAGGTCCAGCTCGTCGAGAACGAGGTGCCGCTCGTGCCGCGCCCTCGCTGGCTGCGTTTCTTCGGCCTGCGTTAGGCGTCACTTGATCAGCGCCATCTTGTTGACCTTGATCTCGCCACCGGTGCGGGTCTCGTAGAAGTAGACGCCCGAAGCCGCCTGGCTGCCACGATCGGTCGTGCCGTCCCAGACGATGTCATGGGAGCCGGCCTCGAGCTGACCATCGACCAGGGTCCGCACCAGCTCGCCGCGGACGTTG
>CAZJWO010000177.1:0-4480 GCA_964549735.1 uncultured Fibrobacteraceae bacterium
ACCCTATCCTACACTCTTTCCCTACACGACGCTCTTCCGATCTCAGGCGCAGCGCGGTGCGGACGCCCACCATGACGTCGGCCACCGGCTCCTCCACGGTGGTCGGCGCTTCGGCCCTGTCGAGCAGCCGGTACCGGCCGTCGCGTCTGGCGAAGAGCACGGCCTTGGTCGTCGTCGAACCGCAATCGACCACCACATAGGCCGAACCCTCCGGCCCGCGGCGGGCGCCGGGCGCCGGCGCCTCCTGCGGCAAGGCCTCCAGGTGGGCGAGCAGCCGCTCGACCGATCCCCGCACCTCGAGCAGTTGCGCCAGACGCTCCCAGTCGCGGCCTTCGGCCACCAGGCGCAGAAACGGCGTCAGGCAGCGCAGGAACTGTCCGCCGAGGAACGCCGCCGGCTGCAGGCACGCCAGGAACAGGACCGCCGGCGCGGCCATTCCGCGCTCCCGGATGCCGCGGGCGAGACGTAGCAGCAGGCTGTCGTCAGCCTCCGTCAGACCGGCAGGCAGGCTGCAGGCGCGCGGCGGCATGCTCAGTCGCCGCGCTTCAGCAGATCGCCCACCTGCGCGAGGTCGGTCCACAGCCCGGCCAGGGCGCCCGCCGGCACACGGGCCATGACCCGCGCGGCCAGATCTTCCGCCCGGTTCGCCGCCGCCGCGTCGCCGGCGGCGGCGAACCCGCCGCCGACCAGGAGCGCCAGTTCGCGCACCGCGCTGACGGCCTGGCGCGCGAAGGCCCGACTGGCCGCGGCCAGGAGCTCCGGCCGCTGCAGCGCGGCGCCCGGTTCCGCCGCCGCGCGCGCGGCGCGCTGCGCCAGCGACGCCGCGACCTCGCCGCGGCAGATGACGTCCGCCAGGGTGAACTGCGCGATCTGCTGCCGGACGATCTTGGACTCGTGCGCCGCGAGGATGATGTCGTTCAAGCCGCGCAGGGCCACCGCCGCCAGGGCGGCGCCGCAGGGCGGACAGGCCGCGTCGCTCTCGTCGCACGCCGCCGCCAAGGCCTCGTAGAATCCGCCCTTGCTGCGGACGGTCTCTTTCCAGCGGAAGAGGCCGATGATGTTCTGCTGGATCTCGCTCGTGCCTTCATAGATCGACGTGATCCGCACATCCCGCCGGATCTTCTCGACCAGGTATTCGCGGCTGTAGCCGTAGCCGCCCAGCGCCTGGATCGCCGCGTCGGCGGCGCGATTGCCGGCCTCGGTGCACCAGAGCTTGGCCACCGAACCCTCGACCTGCAGCCCCGTCTCGCCGCGGTCGATGCGCAGGGCGATGTCGTCGACATAGGCGCGGCCCGCGCAGAGGTCGATCCAGTGCGGGACGATGAGTTTGAGCAGGAAGCCCTGCTTGTCCACCAGCGGCGTGCCGAACTGGATGCGCTCGCGACCATAGCGCAGTGCGCGGTCGATCGCGCTCTGGCCACAGCCGAGGCCGAACGCGCCGACCATCAGCCGGGTATAGCCGAAGACGGCGTTGGCCTGTTTCAGGCCCTCGCCCTCCACGTCCCCGATGAGGTTGGCGGCCGGCACCACGACGTCCTCGAGGATCACGGCGGCCGTGTTCGAGGCGCGGATGCCGTGCTTCTCCTCGTGCTTGCCGGCGGACAGTCCCGGCGTGCCCTTCTCGACGACGAAGAACGAAGGCCCCCCGGGCGTCTTGGCCAGGATCGTGTAGATGTCCGCGACGCCGCCGTTGGTGATCCACTGCTTGACGCCGTTGAGACGGTAGGCGGCCGTCTTGCCATCCGGACCGACGATCGGGTCGGCCACGGTCTTCAGAGCCGCCACGTTGCTGCCCGCCTCCGGCTCGGTGACGCCGTAGGCCACGATCCGGCCCTCGGCGATGCGCGGCAGCCAGGTGTCCTTCTGGGCCGGGGTCCCTCCCACCAGGATCGGGTCGGTGCCCAGGCAGATGGCCAGGAACGCCGTCGCCAGGCCGAGATCGGCGGCCGCCATCTCCTCGCTGACCCGGCAGATGTCGCGGGCGCCGCCCCCCAGGCCTCCGGCCGACTCCGGCAGGAAGATCAGGTGCAAGCCCACGTCCGGCGAAAGCAGCTTGTGGATCAGGTCGAGGGGGAAGAGATCCTGCGCGTCGAGCTCCAGCACGCGCGCGGCCGGCAGCTCCCGCTGCACGACCTGCCTGAGGGTCTGCACCACCATGTCCGTCATCTCGGGCGCCAGTCCGGCGGGTCGCGTCATCGTGTCGTCCTCCGTGAGGTTGTCGCGGCGGCGCCACGCCGCCAGCGGGCTTAAGGCAACTGGATATGTCCGCGACCGACAAGCACGCAGTGGCCGCCGACGTGGATGTCCACTGCGCGGCCGGCCTCGACGGCCGCCTCGACGAAGAGCCGGCTCGGCCGCCCCATCTCCAGCCCCTGCTCGCCGATGAACGCCAGGCGCTCGGTGCAGCGCGCCAGGCGATGCTTGACCAGATACGCGGCCAACGAGCCGAAGGCCGCGCCGCTGGCGGGGTCCTCGGGAATGCCGAAATGGGGCGCGAACATGCGGCAATGGACCATCGCCTCGACGTTCTCGGTCTCGAAGGTGAAGAGGAAAAGGTCGCCGAAACCGAGGTCGCGCGCGATCGCGTCCGCTTCGCGATGCCGCAGGCGTGCGCGGCGCATCGCGGCCAACGAACCGACCGGCACGATGTGGATCGGCAGGCCCGTCGAGATGATCTCGCACGGCAGGCCCGTGATCGCGATCTCGCCTTCTTCGATGCCGAGCGCGCGGGCCACCTTGCCGCGGTGGTAGTACTCGCCGAGATACGCGGGCGCGTCGTGGCTGAGACTGTAGATCAGGCCCTGCGGGCTCGGCCTCGTCGAGACCCGGTAGCTGCCGGCCTCGAGCCGCCAGGTGAACGACGCGTTCGCGGCACCCGGACCGCGACGCCCGAGGGCGTCGAGGGCGAACGCGGCGCCGAGCATGGAATGTCCGGCGAAGGGGATCTCGACCTGCGGCGTGAAGACGCGCAAGCCGGCGCCGTCCCGCTCGGCAGGGCCGCCCGCGAGCACGAAGGCCGCCTCGCCGGGCCCCATCTCCTGGGCGAGCTTCTGCATGAGCCAGGACGGGACGTCGTCCCCGTCCGGAAACACCGTCAAACGGCTGCCGCCGAAGGGATGGTCGGTAAAGACGTCGATGAGCAGGAAATCGAGCTTGTTCACGCGCGTCGCACCTCAGGGGACCGTCGTCGCGACCCATCTGCCGGCGGCAGTGTAGCATAGCGCGCTGGCGGTGCCTCCGAAAATGTGGCGGATGGTCCGCCGGCGAATTCCGCCGGGGCGATCGGCACCCTCAGACCAGGATCACGGTGGCGGTCGCATGGTCTCGTTCGTGGCTCACCGAGACCAGCGCACGCGACCCTCCGGCCGCCGCCAGCGCCGACGCGGCGCGCCCATGCAGGTGGAGGCGCGGCTCGCCGCTCGCCTCCCGCACCAATTCGACATCCCGGTACGGCACGCCGCGCGCGCGCGGCCCGAGCGCCTTGATGAACGCCTCCTTCGCCGCCCAGCGCGCGGCCAATCCGGCCATGGCGGCCGACCCCGTGCGTTGCAGCACCGTCAGCTCGGCGGGACGGAACACGCGCGACAGGAAACGATCGCCGTGCCGCGCGACGAGGCGTGCGATCCGTTGGACCGCGACGATGTCCGTACCCAGTCCCCTGACGCACATGACGGCCCTTCGTTCAAGGCCGGCGCCCGTGCGCACGGAGCGCGCCGGCAGACGACCACGCGCGGCGGCGGCGCCGAAGCCGCCGCCCGCAGCTCAGTAGGCGCCCTTGCGTTCGATCACCGCCGGGAGCGTGCGCAGCAGGATCTTGATCTCATAGCCGAGGCCGCGTCTGCGCACATACTCCTGATCGAGCTGCATCCAGGCGTCGAAATCCAGCTGGCTGCGACCCGACACCTGCCACAGGCACGTCAGTCCCGGCTTGACGAGCAGGCGCAAGGCCTGCTGGGGCGTATAGAGCGCGACCTCTTCGGGTATCTGCGGGCGCGGGCCGACCACGGACATGTCGCCGCGCAGGATGTTCCAGAGCTGCGGGAACTCGTCGAGACTGCTGCGCCGCAAGAAGGTGCCGACCCGCGTGATGCGGGGGTCCTTCTTGATCTTGAACGCCGCTCCCGTCGCTTCATTCAGGTGCGCGAGCTCGAGCTTGCGGCGCTCCGCGTCCACGCTCATCGAGCGGAACTTGTGGCACCGGAAGAGGCGGCCACGCTTGCCGACACGCAACTGGGTGAACAGGATCGGGCCGGGGCTCTCGAGCTTGATCATGGCCGCGATGAACGGGAACAGCGGCAGCAGCAGCAGCAGGCCGGCCAACGCGCCGGCCACGTCGACGCTGCGCTTGAGCAGCCGGTAGGACCAATGGTCCGGCCGATCGTGCCCGGCCTTGACCGCCGCGATGAAGGCGTCGAATCCGCCCCTGTCGTCATAGAGATCGGAAGAGCACACGTCTGAACTCCAGTCACCGCTCATTATC
>CAZJWO010000178.1:0-4472 GCA_964549735.1 uncultured Fibrobacteraceae bacterium
CCCCGCGCGGGGGCGTGGATTGAAACAACGTCGATGTTACAGCCACCGGAGTTGCGGATCAGAAATCGCGGCCTATGAGGATCCTCGCGCGCCCGAGGATTGCCAATGGCGGCCTCAGGGCCTAGTTTCCACCTCATGGCGCGAGAAATTGTCTCCACACAGATCCTGCCGTCCGGCGGGAACTACATGGCGCAGTGGTTGGGGCTTCTGGGCGCAGGGCTGGAACGCGTGGGAGTGGGCCACGATCTGGCGCAGATCGCGGCCGTACTGCTGGCGGTCCTGTTGATCGGCCTGCTTGCCATCCTGGCCAACTGGATCGCCAAACGCATCCTGTTGCGGGTCATCGAGGCGATCGTGCGGAAGACGCCGTGGCGCTGGGACAATGCGCTGCACGAAAACCGCGTCTTCCAGCGACTCTCGCACCTCGCGCCGGCCATCGTCATCGACAGCCTGGGACGCGGTCTGTTCTCCGGTCAGGACATGCTGACCGACCTGGTCCACGCGGCGGTGCTGGTCTACGTCGTCGTCGTCCTGCTGCTGGTCGCCAGCGCCGTCATCAACACCGTCCAGCAGTACATCGAGAAGCAGGCCGGCAACGAGGGCATTCCGGTCAAGGGATTCGCCCAGGCGGTCAAGCTGATCATCTACATCATCGGCGCGATCCTGATGCTGTCGGCCATGTTCGGCCGCAGTCCCCTGTTCTTCCTGAGCGGCCTGGGCGCGCTGACCGCGGTCTTGCTGCTCGTGTTCCGTGACGCCCTCCTCGGGCTCGTGGCGGGGGTCATGATCTCCGCCAACCAGATGGTCCGCGTGGGCGACTGGATCGAGATGCCGTCCAACGGGGCGGACGGCGACGTCATCGATGTTTCCCTGACGACGGTCAAGGTCCGCAACTGGGACCGCACGATCACGACGGTGCCGTCGTACGACCTCATCTCCAAGTCCTTCAAGAACTGGCGCGGCATGTTCGAGAACAAGGGGCGCCGGATCAAGCGCTCGCTGCTGATCGACATGCAGACCATCCGGTTCGTCGACAAGCCGATGCTCGACCGCTTCCTGCGCATCCGACGGCTGCGACCCTATCTCGAGGCGAAGCTGCAGGAGATCGAGCAGGCCAATCAGCAGCAGGATCTCGACATGGACGTCCTGTGCAACGGACGGCGTCTGACCAACATCGGCACCTTCCGCGCCTACTGCCTGGCCTACCTGCGCGAGCATCCGGGAATCCTGCAATCCGAGTTGACGATCGTGCGCCAGCTCGATCCCAAGGAGCACGGCCTGCCGCTCGAGATCTACACCTTCACCAACGACACCCGCTGGGTGCAATACGAGGGCATCCAGTCGGACATCTTCGACCACCTGCTGGCGATCATCGGCGAGTTCGGACTGCGCGTCTTCCAGGATCCGAGCGGCCACGACATGCGCGACGCCTTCCGTCGCACCGGAGAGATCCCGACCTGATCGGATCTCATCCCAGGCCAGCAGAGCCGGTCCCATCTCCGCCGCACCTCAGCGTCGGGTTGCCTCTTCCCCTGCCGCCGACCACCATTGCCTGCGGACCGCCCGCCAGGAGGTACGCCGTGTCCCAGTTCCATCGCGCGCTCTTCGCCAGCGCGCCCGTCTTCTCGCGCGAGTGGCTGCTCAACCATGCCTGGGTGCTGGTCGGGTCGCTGGTGATGGCCGCCGGCTACAACCTGTTCATCATCCCGCATCTGGTGGTGCCCGGCGGCATCATCGGCTTCGCGCAGCTGATCAACAAGCTGTGGGGTCTGCCCGTGGGGCTGACCGCGCTAGTCATCAACGTGCCGATCCTCGCGCTGGCCACGCGGATCATGGGTCCGGGCTACGGCACGAAGACCGTGCTGTCGATGGTGATCAGCAGCCTGGCGATCGACGGCCTGGCCGCCTGGCGCGGCACGGTGCCGGTGATCGAGGACATCCTGGTCAGCACGGTGTTCGGCGGCGTGGTGATCGGCGTGGGGTTGGCGATGATCATCCGCGGCAAGGCCAACGCCGGCGGCACGGCGCTGCTCGGTCAGCTGCTGTCGCGGATCACCCGCGTGCCCACCGGGCGCTGCATGCTCTGGTTCGACGCGTGCATCGTCGTGGCGAGCATGATCGTCCTGCGCGACCTGAAGGCGGCGCCCTACGCGGTGATCGGCATCTTCGCGATCTCGCGCTCGCTCGACGCCTTCCTCAACGGCCTGGAGGCGAGCAAGGCGCTGATGATCATCAGCGACCGCTGGCAGCAGATCGGCGACGAGATCCTCGGCGGCCTGGACCGCGGCGGCACGGTGCTGGCGGGCCACGGGCTGTGGGCGCGCCACGAGGAGCGCAAGGTGATCTTCACGGCGCTCAGCCGCCGCGAGTCGGTGGCCCTGCAGAAGCGCATCCGCGACATCGACCCGGCGGCCTTCTGCATGGTGTTCGACACCAGCCAGGTGATCGGGGAGGGTTTCCGGCCCTGGCGGTGAGCCATGGGTTGGTCGATAGGATTCGCATATACCAGCAATGCTGTATGAATTGCGGCCGGCTGCAACATTCTGAATTCTCAGACAAAAATTTCGGCCATCATGCAAAGCGCAGGCCCTCATCCTTGAATAGCACTGCTGTGTGCCATTCCCCGATCCGGGGTCCGTGCGCTACATTCTCGCTGACCGCATCGCCCGCTCCGCCCCAGCGAAAGGACCACCCGTGCCGCGCCCCGTGACCACCATGCTTGCCGCCGGCCTGCTGGCCGTTCTCGTCGCTCCGCTCGTCGCCTCCGCCCAGGACCTCATCTACCGCGAACGCACCAAGTACCCGGTGCTCGAAGAGATCGAGGCGGCGCGCAAGGCCACCCAGGCCGAGCTCGATTCGCTCATCGCCGCGGCCGACGCCCGCGCCGCCGAGGTCCGCAAGGCCAGGCGCGAGGCCGCGCGCGAGCTGCGCCTCGACTGGTCGAAGATCCAGGTGCCGGCCGGCCCGGCGGCCTTCAAGAGCGCCTGGCACCAGCCGCCGGTCGCGCAGTACTACACCGGCAGCTGCTGGGCGTTCTGCTCGCTCTCGTTCCTCGAATCGGAGGTCCAGCGCCTGCACGGCCGCGAGCTGAAGCTCTCGGAGATGTGGATCGTCTACTGGGAATACGTCGAGAAGGCGCGGCGCTACATCCGCGAATTCGGGCACAGCGTGGTGGAGGAGGGCAGCCAGGATCACGGCACGCTCGAGGTGTGCCGGCTCTACGGCGTCGTGCCGCAGAGCGCCTACGCGGGCGTGCTCACGGAGGACGGCCGCCACGACCACACGCCGCTGATCCAGGAGTTGAAGGGCTATCTCGAATGGGTCAAGGCCAGCAAGACCTGGGACGAGGAGCGCAACCTCGCCACCGTGCGCGGGATCCTGGACAAGCACCTGGGCCCGCCGCCCGTCGAGTTCGTCTGGCAGGGCCGCACCTACACGCCGCGCCGCTTCTTCGACGACGTCTGCCGCCTCGACCTCGACGCGTACGTGAGCTGCGTCTCGCGGCTCGACGAGCCGTTCGGCGGCTACGTGCTGCTCGACGTGCCGGACAACTGGCGCCGCCGCGACGACTACCTCAACCTGCCTCTCGACGTATGGTACAAGACCCTGCGCGAGGCCGTCCGGTCGGGCTACACGGTCGTGCTCGGCGGCGACAACAGCGAACCCGGCATGGACGGCCTTAACGACGCCGGCGTGATCCCCGAGTGGGACATCCCGGCGAAATACATCGGCCAGGCGGCGCGCGAGCTGCGCATCCAGAACCGGACGACCGGCGACGACCACGGCGTGCACGCCGTCGGGTTCGTCAAGCACAAGGGCCGTGAATGGGTTCTGATCAAGGACTCCAACCGCAGTTCGCGCCTCGGGCAGCACAAGGGCTACTACATGTGGGATGGCGATTACATCCGCCTGAAGATGCTGACCTTCCTGGTGCACAAGGACCGGCTGCAGGGGCTGCTGCCGAAACCGTAGGCGCGGCGATCGCGGCGCCGCCTAGACGCCGGGATCGCCGGACTTCCTGGCCAGGATCACGCCGCCCTCGTGCTGCACCTCGAGGAGCGAGAAGGCGAAGCCGCGGTCGTCCGGCGCGAAGTCGCCGATCAGGGTCACGGACGTGCCGGGCGGCGGCAGCGCGCCTTCGTAGGCGCCGGCGTCGAAGCGCACCGGCATGGCCGCATCCGTGCAGGCGTTCAGGCCGCAGCTCTTGAACTCCGCGAGGTCGACGAGCACGAACGCGCCGCGCTCGGGATAGCTCTGCACGATCACGCCCTGGACGCCGAGACGTCCGGCGTACGCGCGCTGGTCGCGCACGAGGCGGTCGACGGCGACGGTCACGAGGGCGGGGTCGTTCGCCGCCGCGCGCAGCGCGACGGGCGTGTCGGACTCGGCGCGGCCGCCGCAACCTCCGGCGGCCGACAGGTCCGCGACGCGGCGGTCCAGCATGGCGGCCCGTGCGGTCGGGGCGCGGCAGG
>CAZJWO010000179.1:0-4389 GCA_964549735.1 uncultured Fibrobacteraceae bacterium
CCGTCGCCGCTCAGCAGGCTGCGCACGGTGATGACGGTGTCCTGCACCGGGTGCACCGCCTGCAGGCCGAGCTTCGCGCTGAGCCAGGACAGCAGCGCGACGAGGACGGCCAGGAGCGCGAAGAGCGTGGCCGGATGCGGCAGCTTGTTGCCGAGGAGTTCGATGAGGTCGAGGGAACGGGAGAATAGGTTGCCTGAGGTGCGGCCGGTGGCGGCGACGTTGGCTTTCATGCGGCTCCTGGTGGTTGGGTGGGCGAGCGGACAACCAATAGCAGATGCGCGATCGCCCTGCAACCGCCGTTAGCCCCGGCTCAGGCTGATTCAGTATCCCGCGGCCTGCCCATCCTTGCGCGACTCGCTCGCCCCGTAATAGACGCCCTGCCGCGGTTCGTAGAGGACCGCCTGGTAGCCGCCGAACGAGCCGATGTCCAGCGCCACGCGATGCCCGCGCGCAGCCAGTTCCCGCTGGACCGCGTGGCTGAAGCCGGTCTCCAGATGGACCGCGCCGCCGTCGGTCATGACCTCGCCCGTCGGCTCGCTGGAGCCCGTGTGCAGGATGCGCGGCGCGTCGCCCGCTTCCTGCAGATTCATGTCGAAGTCGACGAGGTTCACGATGATCTGCGCGTGGGCCTGCGGCTGGGTGGCGCCGCCCATGACGCCGAAGCTCAGCAGGCGTCCGTCCGGCGCGGCGGCGAACGCGGGGATGATGGTATGGAACGGGCGCTTGCCCGGCGCGTAGGTGTTCGGGCGGCCCTCGACGAGATCGAAGAGTTCGCCGCGGTCCTGTAGGCCGAAGCCCAGGCCCGGCGGGCAGATGCCGCTGCCGATGCCGCGGTAGTTGCTCTGGATCAAGGAGACCATGTTGCGCTCGGCGTCGGCCACCGCGAGGTAGATCGTGTCGCCCTGGTACAGCGCGGGGTTGCCGGCGTCGACGGCGCGGGCCGCGCGCGCTGGATCGATCTCGGCGCGGCGGGCGGTCGCGTACGCCTTGCTGATGAGGCCCTGCACGGGCGCGGCCGCGAAGGCCGGATCGGCGTAGTAGCGGGCGCGGTCGGCGAAGGCCAGCTTCTTGGCCTCGACGAACCAGTGCACGTGGTCGGCGCTGCCGAATCCGGCCGCGCGCAGGTCGAAACCCTCCAGGATGTTCAGGATCTGCAGGGCGGCGACGCCCTGGCCGGCGGGCGGCAGTTCGAAGACATGCCAGCCGCGGTAGGTCGCGGCGACAGGCTCGACCCAGTCGCCCGTGTGCAAGGCGAGGTCCTCGACGGTCAGGAAGCCGCCGGCGTCCTCTACCGCGCCGGCGATGATCGCGGCCATTTCGCCGCGGTAGAACGCGTCGCGACCCTGGCGGCCGAGGATTTCGAGGGTGTTGGCGAGCCCCTCGTTGCGCCACATCTCGCCCTTGGCGGGCGCGCGGCCGTCGCGGGTGAACGTGGCGAGGAAGCCCGGCTGGTCGCGCAGCGAGGGCACCGAAAGCTGCCAATAGTGCGCGATGAGCTCGCTGACCGGGAAACCCTCGCGCGCGTAACGGATCGCCGGCGCGAGGATGCGCTCCATCGGCAGGCGTCCGAAACGCTCGTGCAGCATGAACCAGCCGTCGACGCAACCGGGCACGCTGATCGGCAAGGGGCCGCGCGGCGGGATGCGCGCGAGCCCCAGCCGCGCCAGTTCGGCGCGCAGGCGGTCCAGCGAGAGGCCGCGTGGCGAGCGGCCGCTGCCGTCGAGGCCGATCAGTTCGCCCGTCGCGCCGACGCGCACGATCGCGAAGATGTCGCCGCCCAGGCCGCAGCCGGTCGGCTCCATGAGCGCGAGCGCGGCGTTGGCGGCGATGGCGGCGTCGACCGCGTTGCCGCCCTCGCGCAGGATCTGCAGGGCGATCTGCGTGGCCAGCGGCTGGCTGGTCGCCGCCATCGCCTGCGGTGCGATGACCTCCGAGCGCGTGGCGAACGGCAGACCGGTGACGCGATCGGCGGCAGCGGACACGGCGACACCTCCGCCAAGCATGGCCAAGGCCAGGGTGAGAGACCGACCGAGAGTTGCCATGCGACGCCTCCTGTCTCGACGCGGGCCTAGCTTCCCGGCGCGATCAAGCCGCGTCGAGCCAGGAGCGGCTCGAGCGACGGCTCGCGCCCGGCGAACGCGCGGTAGAGGTCCATGGCCTCGGCGCTACCGCCGCGCGAGAGCACGTGCTTGCGCAGGCGGTCGCCGTTCTCGCGTGTGAGGCCGCCGTTCTCCTTGAACCATCCGACGGCGTCGGCGTCCATGACCTCGGCCCAGATGTACGCGTAGTAGCCGGCCGCGTATCCGCCCGCGAACACGTGCGAGAAGTACGTGCTGCGATAGCGCGGCGGCACGGGGGCGAAATCGAGGCCGGCGTCGGCCAGGACCCGCGCCTCGAACGCCAGGACATCGTCTGGCGCCGCGCCGTGCGCGAGCTGGTGCCAGGCCTGGTCCAGGATGGCGGCCGCCACGTACTCGGTCGTGGCGTAGCCCTGGTCGAATTGCTGGGCGGCCAGGACCCTGTCCAGCAGCTCCTGCGGGATCGGCTCGCCCGTCCGGTAGTGCCGGGCGTAGTTGGCCAGGACCTCGGGCCAGAACGCCCACATCTCGTTGACCTGCGAGGGGAACTCGACGAAATCGCGCGCCACGGTCGTGCCGCCGAAGCGGGGGTACTGCACAGCGGAAAGCAGCCCGTGCAGCGCGTGGCCGAACTCGTGGAACATGGTCTCGACCTCGTCGAACGTCAGCAGCGTGGGCTCGCCCGCCGGCGGCTTCGGGATGTTCTGGTGATTGCCGACCACGGGTCGCGCATCGAGCAACCGCGACTGCAGGACGTACTGGTTCATCCAGGCGCCGCCGCGCTTGGATTCGCGGGCCCAGAAATCGCCGAGGAAGAGCCCCAGCGGCGAGCCGTCGGCGTCGAAGACCTCCCAGACGCGCACGTCGGGGTGGTAGACGGGCAGGTCGGGCCTCGGCTCGAACCGCAGTCCGAAGAGGCGGTTGGCCGCGTAGAACACGCCGTTGTGCAGGACGCTCTCGAGCTCGAAGTACGGCTTGAGCAGCGCGTCGTCGAGCGCGTAGCGCGCCAGCCGGACCTGCTCGGCGTAGAAGGCCCAATCCCAGGGCTGGACCGCGAAGCCGCCGCCCGCGGCGTCGATGAGGTCCTGGATCTCGCGCGCCTCGCCGCGGGCGTTCGCCACGGCCGCGGCGGCGAGCTTGGCGAGCATGCCGTTGACCGCGGCGACCGTGCGCGCCGTCTGATCCTCCAGGACGTAGGTCGCCTGGTCGGGATGACCCAGCAGCTTCGCCTGCTCGGCGCGCAGGGCGGCCAGCCGGGCCACGATCGGTCGATTGTCGTTCTTGTTGTCGCGGGCGCCGCGCTGGATCGAGGCCTTGTGGATGCGTTCGCGCAGCCCGCGGTCCTGCAGCGAGGCGAGCAGCGGTTGGATCGTCGTGTTCTGCAGCGCGAGGAGGTATCTGCCCGGCAGGTCGCGCGCCGCCGCGGCTTCGGCGGCGCTCTGGATCTGCGCCGGCGTGAGCCCGGCCAGCTCGTCGGCGCTGCCGACGACCACCGCCGAAGAGAGGGTCTCGGCCAGCACGTTCTGGCCGAACGCCGTCGAGAGGGCGGCCAGCTCGGCGTTGATCTCCTTCAAGCGGGCCTGGCTGGCCGGATCGAGATCGGCGCCGGCGCGCACGAAATCGGTGCGGTAACGCTCCACGAGACGCAGCGACTCGGCGTCCAGGCCGAGGTCGTGCCGCTTCTCGTAGAGCTGGCGGACGCGCGCGTAGAGCGCCGGGTCGAGGTAGATCGCGTCCTTGTGGGCGGCGAGCTGCGGCGCCACGATCTTCTGGATGTCCTGGAGCTTGTCGTTGGTGTGGGCCGAGTTCAGGTTGTTGAAGACGCGCGTGACGCGATCCAGCAGGCGGCCCGACCGCTCCATGGCCACGATCGTATTGGCGAACGTCGGCGGCGACTTCTGGGCGGCGATGTCCGCGATCTCCTGGAGCTGCTGCTGCATGCCCGCCGTGAAGGCAGGCAGGTAGTGATCGTCCGCGAGGCGATCGAACGGCGGCAGGCCGTAGGGCAGCGTCGCCTCGACGAGGAACGGATTGGCGTCGGCGTCCATCGGGCTTCTCATCTCACTGGCGGTTGCGGGAAGCGTGCCGGCAAAGGCGGCCGAAAGCGCGAGAGCGGCGAGCGGGCAGATTCGCAATGACATCATCGGGACATCTCCTGGCAGGCTGCGGACTACCGGGGGCGCCGACCGGCGCTCGGCACGGTCCGCGACATCGGTCGTTCACGGACTTCCCGCTAAGGTAATACGTCACGGGCCCCTACGCAGGGGCGAGTTGCCGTCCGGGATCGCGCAGGCGTCGATGAGCGCCGCGT
>CAZJWO010000180.1:0-4376 GCA_964549735.1 uncultured Fibrobacteraceae bacterium
GGGCGCCGCCCCCCCCCCCCGCCCCGGGCGGGGGGGGGGGGGGGGGGGGCGGGGGGCCCGCCCCCCCCCCCCCCCCCCGCCCCCGCCCCGCCGGTCTTCGACGGCGACCGCGCCATGGCCTGGATCGAGATCCAGTGCGACCTCGGACCGCGCCCGCCCGGTTCGGCGGCGCTGGAAGCGCTGCGCGGAATCATCGAGGCCCATGCCGACAGCCTCGGCCTGCCGTGCACGCGGCTGTGCTTCAAGGCGGTCGATCCGTGGTCCGGCGGCCCGGTCGAACTCTGCAACCTGGTCGTCTCGATCGGTCCGGCGGGCGGCGATCGCCTCTGGCTGGGCGCGCACTACGACACGCGACCGCAGAGCGATCTGGATCCCGACCCCGCTCGGCGGGGCGAGCCGTTGCTGGGCGCCAACGACGGCGCGAGCGGCACCGCGGTGCTTCTGCACCTGATGGAACTGCTCGCCGCCGCGCCGCCGGCGCGCGGGGTCGATCTGCTCTTCTTCGACGGCGAGGACTCCGGCGACGCCGGCGACCCGTCGGGCTTCTGCCTCGGCAGTCGCCACCTGGCGGCCACGTGGCGCGATTTCGCGAATCCGCTCGCGACGGGGCGTCCGCGGGCGCTCGTCCTGCTCGACATGGTCTGCCAGCGCAACCTGCGGATCGGCATGGAGGAGTACTCGCTGCGCCATGCGCCGCGGCTGACGCGCGCGGTCTTCGACCGGGCGGCCCGGCTCGGCTTGCCGGCGTTCGTGCCGGTGCCCGCCGTGGCGGTCTACGACGACCACGTGCCGTTCCTGCTGGACGGGCTGCCGGCGGTCAACCTCATCGACTTCGACTTCCCCGCCTGGCACACGACGGGCGACGTGCCGGCGGTCTGCGACCCCGCTGCGCTGGCCCAGGTCGGCCGGTTGGTCCATTCGCTGGTCCTCGACCCGCTGCCCGGCTACTGAGCGCCGCGGCGATTACGTCTTGCTCCCGGCGTCGCGCTCAGCTATATTCCTCGCGTATTCTCGACCCCTAATCCGGGTGGTTCCGGAAGTGGGCGCAAGTCCACTTCTTTTCGTGCTATGAGGAGTTGCCGCCGTGGGCCAGGAGCATGGGGACAGGTACGCCCTGGCGTCGCGCATCCTGGAGCGGCTGGAGCCGGAGCTCGCCGCGGAAGGGTTCGAACTGGTCGACGTGCGGATCTTCCAGGGCGGAGGACGCCAGCAGGTCCGCCTGTACGTGGATCTGCCGGGCGCGCAGCGCATCGACCTGGACGGTTGCGCCGCCGCCTCGCGGTCGGCGAGCATGCTGCTCGAGGCCGCGGACTTCTTCGCCGGGCCGTGGGTGCTGGAGGTCTCGTCACCCGGCATCCGCCGCCCGTTGCGGCGCGAGGCCCATTTCGTGGCGGTCGTGGGCTGCGACGTCGAGATCAAATGGCGCCAACCGCAGGCGCTGGCGCAACGGCCCAGCCAGCTGCGTGGGCGCCTCGTGGCGGTCGCTGGCGGGTCGTTGACGATCGCGCCAGCGGCGCGCGGCGATGAGGCGGCGGACGGAGAGAAGCGGGAGCCGGAGCCGGTCGTCGTGCCGCTCGCGGCGGTGCTCGAGGCCAACCTGGACCGGGATTTCGACGTGCAAGCGGTGATCAGCCAGGATCGCCGCCGCCGGAAGCAGGAGAAGCGGGCGCAGCGGCCCGAGCGTGACGGAAGGGACGGGAATTGACCATGGACCACAACGTGATCCAGGCGCTGCAGGCCATCACGCGCGAGAAGCATCTCGACCAGGCGATCATCATCGAATCGCTGGAGGCGGGTCTGCAGTCGGCGGCCAAGAAGAAGCTCGGCGCCGAGGCGAACATCGTGGCCACGGTCGATCCCCAGACGGGGGAGATGCTCGTCGAGCAGGTCAAGACCGTCGTCGACGACGTCGAGGATCCGGACCTGGAGATCAGCCTCGAGGAGGCCCAGATCGAATTCGGCGACGAGGTGGAAGTCGGCGACCAGGTCCGCTGGGAGCTGCCGCTCGATCAGTTCGGACGCAACGCGATCCTCGTCGCGAAGCAGATCCTCGTCCAGAAGGTGCGCGAGGCCGAGCGGCTGCAGATCTTCGAGGAGTTCAAGGACAAGGTCAACACGATCATCGAAGGCAAGGTGCAGCAGCTCGAACGGGGCAACGCCCTGATCAATCTGGGCCGCGTCGAGGCGCTGCTGCCGCATCGCGAGCAGATCCGCACCGAGCCGCTGCGCCAGGGCAGCGCGGTGCGCGCCTTCATCATCGAAGTGCTGGACAATGCCAAGGGCCCGCAGATCATCCTCTCGCGCAGCCATCCGGAGTTCCTCAAGGCCCTCTTCGCCCAGGAGGTCCCCGAGATCCAGGAGGGCATCGTCGAGATCAAGGCCGTCGCGCGCGAACCCGGCACGCGCTCGAAGATCGCCGTCGTCAGCCGCGACGATCGGGTCGATCCCATCGGCTCCTGCGTCGGCATGAAGGGCAGTCGCGTCCAGGCCGTCACCCACGAGTTGAAGGGCGAGCGCGTCGATATCGTGCTCTGGAGCCCCGATCCCATCCAGTTGATCAGCCGCGCGTTGAGCCCCGCCGAGGTCAGCCAGGTGATCCTCAACGAGGCCCGCGGCGAGGCGACGGTGGTGGTCACCGAAGACCAGCTGAGCAAGGCGATCGGCAAGGAAGGCAAGAACGTCCGTCTGGCGGCCAAGCTCACCGGGTGGAAGATCGATCTCATCTCGTCGCGCGAATACGGCATCCGCCAGCGCGTGGCCGAGGAGGTCGCCATGACGCTGGACGAGATGTCGGGCATGACTCCCGAGATCGCGGCGACGCTGCGCGCGGTCGGCATCGACACCATCCGCGCCCTGCTGCGCATCGACGAGGCGGCGCTAGCCGGTCTGGCGGGAATTGGCCCCGAGCGCGCGGCCGAATTGCGCGGCACGGCCGAGGCGACGCTCGCCGAGCTGGAACGCGTCATCGAGGAGACGGTCAAGGCCGAGCTGAGCAAGGAGCTCGGCGACGGTCTGCTGGACGAGAGCAAGTTCGATCTGGACGAGGTCGCGGCCGAAGAGGCGACCGTCGACGCCGCCAACATCGTGGTGACGGAGGATCCCTTCAGCAACTTCGAGGCGAAGGTGGCGGGCGCCGACGCGCCGGCGGAGGATGCGGCTACGGAACCGGAGCCGCCCGCGCCCGACGACGCAGCGGCGGGCAGGAAGCGCGGCAAGCGGACGAAGGAGGACTAGGTGGCGGCGCGCCGCCAGCCGGGCGAGCCGGTCGCCGCGGATGCGGCCGAGCAGGTGTTGGCGCTGCTGGGGCTGGCCCGGCGCGCCGGCAAGCTGGCGCTTGGCGCGACCGCGGCCGAAAAGATGGTGCGCCAAGGCGCGCGTCCGAGCGTCGTGCTCGCGCACGACGCCGGCGCGAACCAGCAGCGGCAGGTCCGGCGGTGGCAGCCGGTGCGCGGCCTGGTCGCCGGGCTCGTCGGACGCGAGGCGCTGGCGCAGCGCCTCGGACGGCGCGACGTGGTCGTGGCCGCGGTGGCGGACATGGGATTCGTGCGAGGATTGCGCGAACTCGGCGTGGTGACAGATTCCGGGACCCAGGCCGCGGCGTTGCGGGGACGCGGCGACGGTCGGAGGTGATGGCCGTGGTGAGGAAGCTGAGGGTTTATGAACTGGCGCGGCACTATGGTGTCGACAGCAAGCAGATCATGGTCCTCCTCCAGAAGATGAAGGTCGAGGCGAAAAGCCACATGAGCGTCGTGGAGGACGATGCCGTGGACAAGATCCACGGCGTCTTCCAGCGCAAGCGCGAGTTGGCGCGACAGAACTATGCGCGGGCGCACAACCTCGAGCCCGCCAAGCTGGAGAGCATCGCCAGTCTGCGCCCCTTGCCACGTCCGCAGCCGCCCGCCGAGCCCGAGCCGGAAGAGAAGCCGAAGAAGAAGGCCGCGACCAAGAAGAAGAAGAAGGCGTCCGCGAAGTCGAAGGTCGTCGTCATCACCAAGACCGGCCAGCAGACGAGAGTCGCCAAGGAGGCGGCCGCGCGTCGGGCCGCCGAGGAGCAGGCCAAGGCCGCGCGCGCGGAGGCGGAGCGCCAGGAGCGCGAACGGGTCGATGCCGAGCGCGCCCGCCAGCGTGAAGAGCATCGCCAGACGCGGCTGGTCAAGCGGCCGAAGCTCGTCAAGAAGGACACGCTCGAGAGTCAGGAGCCCGCGGCGCTGCCGGACGAGCCGCAGGCGGCGCCGGCCGACGCGGCGACCGCGGCCACCGCCGCGGCGGAGCGCGAAGGCGAAGCGGCCGCCGACTCGGCCCGCGAGCCGGAGATGGCGGCGGCGGCGCCGGTCGACGCGGACGGTGCGACCGCGACGGCGGCCGACGCCGCGTCC
>CAZJWO010000181.1:0-4338 GCA_964549735.1 uncultured Fibrobacteraceae bacterium
TGCGTAATTCTGGATGTCGCCTTATTGCGTAACACTGGGTGTCGCTTGACAGCACGCTGAGCCTGCGGCTGCGACACAACCTCGGCGCTCGCCCGACGGTGCTGCTCGCGGTCCCGAGCCCAGGCGACCTCGAACTCGCTTTGTACGACCTGCGTGGCCGCCGCGGCGGCCGCGCTGATGGGCGCGCGACGGCGCTGACGCTCGACCGGCCCCTGCCCAGCGGCGTCTACCTCCTGCGCGCGCGGAGCGCCGACGGCTCCGTCGCGTCGGTCAAGCTCACCGCCGCCGGCGCTGGCCTGCGCTCGGTGAGCATCGAAAGAACCGAGCACGACCCCGCCGCCAAGAGCGACGAGCCGGCGATGTGTTTCCTGGTGGTTATTCATCCGGACTATCAGACACACGTGGCGGAGGTGGCGATAGGTCCCGGTCACAACGAGTTCTTCGTGAACATGAATCCTTTGCAGGGTCATGAATTGTCTTTGGGTGGTGATGCTTGGGGTTTGCTTGATAATCCTTTGTATGGTGGAACTGTTTTTTTGCGTAATGCTGGTGGTGAAGTGTTCTCTGCGCCTGTGGACAGTAGTTGGAGTCTTGATTATCGTGTGAGTGGTCTTGATGAGAGTGTTGAGTTGTGGTTTGAGCATCCTGAGGTGAGTGCTAGTGGTGTCTTGTTTCCTCAAGGCATGCCTTTGACTAAGTATCGTGTTGGTGCTGCCAGAAACTTTGGTCCTAGTGATAATGAGGTTATCACGTTTAGTGCTGATAATCCTAACCTTGCTTTAGCGCCTGAATCGTTGCGTTATAAGGCTGTTGATAACCAGTGGGCTGATAATAGTATTTGGCGAGCATTGTTGTATGGTAGTCATATTACTCGTGGTCAAGATCGTCCTCACAAGGATGGTAGTTGGACTATTGAGGTTTGGCGACGAGCTTGTAATGTTAGTCAAGGTACGTGGTATGATTTTGTTTCGCAGGCTGACCTTGACAAAATGCTTTTCGTTGCTCATTATCGTTCTGGTCTTTTGAGTGGTTCTCAGGCTGATGGGACTGTGTATGCTCATGTGGGTGTTGAAGTTCATGATCAGTGGACTGGTGAACTTTTTGATAAGCAGTTCATCTATGTTGATCCTTCTCAAGGTCCGGGTAATAGTCGTTATACTGTGGATGGTTTTTTGGAATCGCATTTTGCCAGCACTCCTCCTAGTACTCCGCTCGGTACGGTGGCTGCTGAGGCTCATAATGAGATGTTGACTGATTATAATGGTAGCTTGGCTGTTGCTTTGGAGCCGGGGACTGGTACTCTTAATAGTCTTGGTCGTGCTGCTACGAATGCTTATTTATTGTTTCCTCATAGGACTAACTTTAATGGTGATCAGTGGCCTGTTGGTCTTAGTGGTGAGGTGTTGGTTCCTGATTACTTGAAGCCTGATAATTTGGTTGATAGGGTTTTTGTTGAGCGGTTTTATGATTCTGCTTATATCAGGATAAATAGACTCAATAACCCCACTTTGCAGCCGGCTGCAACAAATTGAACACTGGGTCAAAAACTACCTATATACAAGCAGGCACAACAAGCGAATGAAAACCGGCCTGCAAGTAGGCCGATGCTACTCATCCGCCGTAAGGTAAACCATATCCCGGCCCGTTCCTTCTGCTGCGATCGAGCCGGCGCTCTTCATCAGCATGAGCTTGGTGCGGACCTTCTGCACGTCGAAGCCTACGTGTTTGGCGATGGCGGCGATCGGCGAACGGGGGTTGGCGTGCAGGAAATCGACGATGCCGTGCTCCAGTTCTCGCGCCTGGGCCCTGGTCAACCGCTCGCCACGCCGGTACGTGGTCTTGGGGGCGGGCTTCTCGGCGCGGCTGGGCATCATGTCCACGAAACGCACGCTGTAGAAGGCGTCGAGCCAGCCTTCCTTCTCCGAGATCTCGAGCATCTCTTTGATCGTATGTTTGGCGGCTGCCAGCTCGATGATCCGCTTCTTGAAGTTCTCCGCGAGCAATTCTTGTTCGGTCATCCCGAGCTTCTGCAGGGCGAGTTCCAACAGCTTGTCCTTCTGCATGGGAATGCCTTTCGGACCAAGATGAGCGTTAGCTCATGATTCCTTTTCAATTTGGCTTTGCCATATATTCGCCATGATCGGCATGTATGTCAAAGTCGATCCCCAGGTCCGACCCTGATAGCTTTTCAGTGAAACATCGCCCACCGCGTACTATCTTTCGCGTGAGCAACAATACGCCGCTCCCGCGGCGAACTGGACAGCTGCCAAGGAGCCCCCGACCATGAAGCCCACGAAAAAGGATTTCTTGCGCATCAACGACTTCACCCTGCCGGAGCTGCGCGCCATCCTGGACCTCGCCCGCAAGCAGAAGCCGCTCGCGCGCAAGCACCAGCTGCCGCCCAGCCATCCCGGGCGGCAACTGGCCTGCGTCTTCGCCAAGCCCAGCCTGCGCACGCGCGTGAGCTTCGAGCTTGCGATCCGGCAGCTCGGCGGCAATTCGCTGTTCATCACCGATAAGGAGATCGGCATGGGCACGCGCGAGTCGGTCAAGGACGTGGCCAAGGTGATGAGCCGCTACGTCGACGGCATCATGATCCGCTGGTTCGACCAGGGCGAGGTCGACGAGCTGGCCGCGCACGCCACCGTGCCGGTGATAAACGGGCTGACCGACCTGCTGCACCCTTGCCAGGTCATGGCCGACATCATGACCGTCGAGGAACATCTGGGCACGATCGACGGCAAGAAGGTCGTCATGGTGGGCGACGGCAACAACCTGGCCAACAGCTGGATGAACGCGGCGAGCGTCTTCCCGTTCGCGTTCACGCTGGCCTGCCCGGCGGGCTACGAGCCGAACGCGCAGGTCCGAGCCGCCGCCGAGAAGCGGGGCGCGAAGATCACGATCACGAACGATCCCAAGACCGCGGTCGAGGGTGCTCACGTCATTTACAGCGATGCTTTTTATAGCATGGGCCAGGAAGAGGAAGCGGCGAAGCGCCGCAAGGACTTCGCGCCGTTCCGCCTCACGACGGATCTGCTGCGGGCCGCCGACCCGAAGCACATCGTGCTGCACTGTCTGCCCGCCCACCGCGGCGAGGAGATCACCGACGAGGTGATGGACGGGCCGCATTCGGTCGTCTACGATGAGGCCGAGAACCGGCTGCACGCGCAGCGGGCGATCCTGGCCACCTTCTTGGCCTAGGAGGGCGATCCTGCAGGCACGGAGGCGCACCGCGAGACAACTGGCGAGCGGGACCTGGCTGCTGGGCCTGGTCCTGCTCGCTGGCGTGGCGGCGATCCTCTCCTGCGCCCATCCGCTACCGCCGTCCGGCGGCCCCATGGACGAGACCCCGCCGTGGCTGACGGCAGCGAAGCCCGAGAGCGCCTCGACCGGCCACGGTCCAATCGATGAACTGCGCTTCGAATTCAGCGAGAAGATGGACCGCGCCGATGCGTTCCGCTGGCTGCAGGTCTATCCGCGGCGCACGGTGCGATCCACGCGCTGGCAGGCGGCCCGGCTGGCGATCGTGCGCCTCGACGAACCGCTGCCGGCCGATTCGGTCGTCATCGTCGAAGTGCTGCCCGGCATGAAGGACAGCCACGGCGTGGTGCAGCCCCGCGGACGGCAGTGGGCGTTCGCCACGGGCGATTCTCTGCCCGACGGCGAGATCGCCGGTCGCCTCGTCCTGGACGAGAAACCGCTCGTCGGCGGTGTCGCGGAACTGCTGCCGGCCGAGCCGGAGACGGTGCGCATCTCGCAACGGCCGTTGTTGCGTCGAACGGTGACCGACTCGCTCGGCGCCTTCCGCCTGCCCTGGCTGCCGGCCACGGGCGAGCCTTGGCTGCTGCGGACGTTCGACGACCGCAACGGCGACCGGCGGCTCGGCGACAACGAGGCGGTCCGCCTCTGGCCGGACACGCTGCGCTTGCTGCCGGATACGCCACGTCTGGACCTCGGCGTGCGCACGATCTTCCAGCCCAGCGCACCGGGCAGCCTGGAGGGCGAGCTTGCCGGCCGTCCGGGCATCCCGGGACCAGTCCTGGCGTTCGTGCCGAAGATCGCCGAGGCGGACACCGGCTTCGTCGCGGCGCCGCAGCCGCGCGGCGCGCCTGCCGGTCAGGCCGTGCCCGATACCGGCCGCTTCACGCTGCGCAAGGCCGGCCCCGGCCTGGTGCGCGCGATCTTCTTCGTCGATGTCGATGGCGACAGCCTGCTGTCGACCTGGCAACCGCCGCCGGACACGCTCTGGGCCCTGGAACCGTGGGCCATCGTCGACAGCGTGCGCGTCGAACCGGGCCTGCCGGCGACGCTGCCGGCGCCGGTCTGGCCCGGCACGTT
>CAZJWO010000182.1:0-4122 GCA_964549735.1 uncultured Fibrobacteraceae bacterium
CCGGGCTAATGGTCGGCGGCGGCCTGCGCCGCCGCGTAAGCTTCGAGATAACCCTCCCCCATGGCCTGCAGCGTATAGCGCTGCCGCTGCTCGGCCGCCGCGTTGTCGCCCAGGCGCCGGCGCAGCGACGTTTCCTGTCCCAGCCGCACGAGCGCCGCGGCGAAGGCCGCCGCATCGCCAGGCGGCGCCAGCAGCCCGGTCTGTTCGTGGCGCAACACTTCGGCCAGACCGCCCACGTCCGAGGCCAGGATCGGCAGCCCCAGGGACATCGCCTCCAGCAGCGTATAGGGCAACCCTTCGTGCCACGAGGACATGAGCAGCAGGTCGCTGTGCGCCAGCAGCGCGTAGGCGTCGCGACGGAAGCCGAGGAAGCTCACCCGGTCGCCCAGACCGCGCCGCGCGACGAGGTCGACGAGCGCGTCGCGCTGGCCGCCGTCGCCGACCAGGTTCAGATGCCAGGGAATCGCCGCCGGCACCCGGGCCAGCGCGTCCAGGGCGACCGGGATGCCCTTGACCGGCGTGAGCCTCCCGATCATGACCGCATGCAGCCGCCCGGGCGCGAGATCCGCGGGCCGCGCCGGGAAGTCCTCGCGCCGCAGCGGCGCGATGCCGTTGGGCACGACGCGCTGGGCGAGCCGGCCGTAGCGGCGGCCGTGGCGGCGGCGAAGATCTTCGGTCACGAAGCAGACGACGGCGCGGCGCCGCCGGCAGGCCTGGACCTCGAGGAAGCGATAGAGGCGGTCCTTCAGATACGCGCGCGGGTGGCGCCACGTCGGTTCGCCTTGACCGTGCAGCGTGGCGCACATCGCCAGCCGGCCCGGCGCCAGCGCGACGTTGACCGCCGCCTTGTAGCCGTGCACGTGCGCCAGGCGGACCCCGTGCTGGCTCAGCAGCGCGCCGAGCCGCCGCGGGCCGGACGGGTCCCACGGTCCGCGCGTGCGCAGGATGTGCAGCGGCAGGCCGTCCTCGCGGCAGCGCGCCGCCAGTTCGCGATCGTGGAACAGGATCACGCGCGGGTCGCGCGCCTGCTCGCGCAGGAACGCCGCCAGACCCAGGATGTGCCGCTCGGCGCCGCCGAACAACTCCCCGACCGCGACGACGGCGACCGGCGCTGGGGTCACGGCGCCTGCCAGCCCATGCCGGCGACCGCCTGCGACAGGAACGGCAAGAACGCCGCGGCCACCTTCTCGTTGCCCTCGCGGCTGGGATGGCTGTCGCGACCATCGTACGTCGGGAAGGCGGCGTAATCGGTGGCGCCTTCGCCGGTCAAGAGGTGGTAGAAGTCGAAGACCACGACGTTGGGCAGGTCGTATTGCGCGAGCCAGCCCTGCTCGCGGTCGGCCAGCCAGGCGTTGAACTCGCGCGCGAGACTGCCGCCCTGGTCGACCGGCTTGAGCCAGTTCTTGATGCGCTGCCGCCAGCCGACCGGCTTGAACTCGGCCAGCGGCGGCGCCGTGAACGCCACGAAGAGCACGTCCGGCTGGGCTCGCAGCAGCGGCAAGAGCGCACGGTAGGCGGCCTTGGCGTTGACCACCGTGCGCTCGCAATCGTCGGGATCGCCGGGCTCGTGGCCGCGCGCGGTGAAGCCATTGTTGGGATAGCAGCTCTTGAAGCAGACGATGCGGTTGGTCTGCCCCTCGGGCAGCAGCGCGTCTTGCCGCTCCGTGCGCAGGATGCGCTCCATCTGCGTGGCGAACTTGGCGCGCCAGTGGCAGAGGTCGGTGTCCTCGCCGATCAGCGATCCGTAGCTCGCCTGGTGCACCCGATAGCCGGCCGCCGCCAGGTGATCGCGCAGCCCGCCGCCGTTGGGATGGCTATCGTAGATGCAGCGCTCGCCCGAATCGTGTGCGCCGCCGACCTGCGGCCCCGGCGCCGCGAGCAATGCGCCGCCGCAGGAATGGTGGATGAACAGCAGGTTCATGGGCTCGCCTCCCGCAGCGAGCGGCTCCGGCGACGCCGCGACGGCGGCGCCGCCCAGACCCGCGACGATCACGAGGCTCAGGATCGACCGGCAGGCCGCGCTCGCGCGGAAGAACCGGCGCGATCCGACTCTCGGCCACAGCTTGGACGAACGAGGGCGCATGTCAACCTCCCGCGTCGCACGACCGGCCGCTAGGGCGCGCCGGCCGCTCAACGCACCAGGCTCAGCTTGTGATGGTGCGTGTCCGTCTCCGTCGAGAGGCGGGCGTGATAGATGCCCGCGGCGACCGCGCGCCCGCGGTCGTCACGGCCGTCCCAGACGGCCTGATGGCGGCCGGCGGCGAGGTCCGCCATGAGCAAGCCGCGCACCTGGCGGCCGCGCAGATCGAAGATGCCGAGGCGCACCGGCCCGCCGCGCGCCAGCTCGAAGACGAGCGTCGTCTGCGGATTGAACGGGTTGGGCAGGTTGCCGACCAGGCGCGTGACGGGCTGCGGCAAGACCGGCAGCGCGCTGTCCACGAGGAACGAGTGCGGCGCCGCGGCGCCGGCGAGCGGTTCGCGCACCGTGACGCCGGCCGTGTCGGTGACCTCGAGATAGTACGCGAGCGTCGTGCCGGACGGCTGTCCGGGCAGCAGCGCCTGCCACTGCGTGCCGCCGGCCGGCAGGAGCGGCTCGCTCTGCCACGGTCCGGCGTCGGCGCGCCAGTGGACGTGCATCTGGGCGGGGTCGAGCGGCAGGCGGCCGCCGATGGTCGCGGTCACGGCGTAGGGGCCGGCCGTGTCCGCCGTGTCGCCCAGCGGCGTGTGCGAGATGACTGCGCCCCAGTACGTCACGGCGGCCAGAGCGTCGAGCAGGCCCCAGCCGTAGTCGTTGTCCGGCGCCAGCGCCCGGTCGGCGGTCTGGCGCATGGCCTCGCGCACCTGCAGCGGAGTCAGGCCCGGCGCGCGCGCCAGGACCAGGGCCGCGACGCCCGCCGCCAGCGGACAGGACAGGCTGGTGCCGCTGGCCGTGCCATACCCCTGGTCGTCGGTGATCGAGACGACGTGGTTGCTGACGCCGAGGGCCACGACGTCCGGCTTGATGCGCCCGTCGTACGTCGGGCCCGGCGAGCTGAAGCTGGCGATCGCGCCATCGCTGGCGACGGCGCCGATCGCGATGACCCCGTGGCCGTCGGCCGGCGCGATGATGTGCCCGAAGCCCCAGCGCGCGTTGCCGGCCGAGTTGACGACGACCACGCCGCGGTCGACCGCCAGGTCGGCCGCGATGGTGGTGACCGCCGTGTTGCCGTCGAGATCGGCGAACGTGTACCAATCGTAGTAGCCGAGGCTGCTCGAGACGACGTCCGCGCCCAGCCACTCGACCCACTCCAGCCCGGCGACCCACCAGTCCTCTTCGATCGGGACTTCCTGGGAGATGTCTTCGGTCTTCGCCAGGATGACGCTGGCTCCGAAGGCGGGGCCGATGAGCGCGCCCGGCCGGTAGCCGGCGATCGTCGAGAGGGTGATCGTGCCGTGGTAGTGCTGGCCCGGATAGTCGCCCGGCTCGTCGGCGACGATCGGATCGTCATTGACGAAGTCGTAGGCCGCCAGCACCTCGAGCTGCGCGAAGGCCTCGTGGGTCAGCTTCCAGCCCGTGTCGAGCATGCCGAGCACCACGCCCTGGCCGTTGATGCCCAGGTCGTGCACGGGCGGCACGTTGATCTGCGCGAGTTCGAGCAGGCTGCCGCCGTAGTCGAGGTCGGCCCGGCCGGCCGCCTGCGAAAGCGCCTCGCGGCGGGCCGCATCGGTCCGCGTCCGTTCGGCCGGCGTCGGGGCGGGCTCGACGCGGCGGAACTTCGCCAGCAGTTCGACCTTCGCCACGAACGGCAGCGCCGAGACGGCCGCGATCTGCCGCGCGTCGGCGTCGCAGCTGGCGGCGTTCAGCCAGCGCGACTGGCGCCGCAGGCCGGCGCCCTGGTCGCGGATCGCCTGCAGATACGCGGGCGCGACGGGCAGGTCGCGCGTATCGACGACCTCGCGTCCGGCCGGCCGCACCTTGGCGCGACGCTGGAGCGTCCGCGCCGGCGCTTGCCGCTCGACCGCCGCCAGGGCCGCGGCCTCGGCGGCGGCCGCGAGCCCCTTGTCGGTGAAGTAGACACAGACCGTGTAGGTGCCGTCGGCCTGCCGCGCGGCGCCGCCGGGATCGGCCAGCGCGCGTTGCAG
>CAZJWO010000183.1:0-4044 GCA_964549735.1 uncultured Fibrobacteraceae bacterium
ACCCTATCCTACACTCTTTCCCTACACGACGCTCTTCCGATCTCTCCGTGGGCGGCATCATCGCGCACCAGGTGCGGCCCGGCTTCCCGATCAACGGCCAGCAGTTCTGGGCGATCGGCATGGGCGCTTCCCTGCTCGTCTATGCGGCGGTGTCGCTGCTGGGGCGCGGCCGGCGCCGCTTCGACCTCGACCGGCTGCTGCACCGCGGGCGCTGGCAGGTGGCGCAGGACGTCGTGGTGGGCGACGGCGTGGTCACGGGCCTGCAGAAGCTCTTCCTGTTCACGCCGGAGTTCACGCGGCGCGACAAGGTCTTCTACGTGGCCACCTACTGCTGGACGTTCTTCTGGTTCACGCTGTTCGCGGCCGGCACGGTCTACAACCTGACCCATGACGTGAGCGATGCGAGCTGGGCCGCGTTCTGGCGCTGGTTCGTCGCGGTGCAGTTCCTGGCGGGCGGGGTCGTCTTCGTCTGGTTCACCCTCGGCGGCGTGCGCGACCTGCGGCGCATGTTCAGCCGGCTGAGCACGCTCGCGCGCGACGTCGAGGACGACGGGATCGTTCGCCGGCGGTAGCGCCGGCGGCGGCGGCCCTGAAAACGGATTCGCGGCAGGATTTCCCGCGATCGCGGCGCGGCGTCGTGCTACGATCGGCTACCCGAACCGGAGGTGCCGCCATGACCCTGCGACGCCGTCCCGAAGGACCTCTGCTGACCCGCGAGGACATCCCCGCCGTGCCGCCCGCGCTGATCGACCCGACCAGCGTCTTCAATCCCGGCGCCTGCCGCCTGGACAACGGCCAGCCGCTGCTGCTGCTGCGGGTGCAATCCCGCGGCCGCCGCACCTATTTCCTGCGCGCGTTCGGCTGCGGCGGCGACGCCTGCCGCGTCGAACCCCGCCTGGTCGAGATCGCGGGCCTCGAGAAGCTCGGCGGCGCGGTCCACCACGTCTATGATCCGCGCATCACGCGTCTGGAGGGGCGCTGGTACGTGACCTGCGCGATCGATCTGGACCGCGGCTGCCGCGTCGGCATCTTCACGACCGACGACTTCGCGCGCCTGGACCTGCTGGCCGTCACGGGCAACCGGGACGTGCGCAACGGGGTGCTCTTCCCGGAGAAGGTCGGCGGCCGGTACCTGCTGCTCGAACGGCCGAACACGGTGCAACCGCAGGGCGGTGCGCGGACCGGCGACGTGATCGAGCTGCGCAGCTCGGAAGACCTGCGGCACTGGTCCACCGAAGGGCCCGTGCTCAGCGGCCGGCGCCACTACTGGGACGAGCTTATCGGCGCCGGGCCGCCGCCGGTCAAGACCGAGCACGGGTGGCTCCTGATCTATCACGGCGTCGCCACGCATCTCGGCGGCCATATCTACCAGGCCGGCGCGGCGCTGCTGGACCTCGCCGACCCGAAGACCGTTCGCGGACGCACCGGCGACAACGTGCTCGAACCGCGCGAGTTGTACGAGCAGGTCGGCCAGGTGCCGAACGTGGTCTTTCCCAGCGGCCTGATCTGCGATCCGGCGCGCGAGGACGGCATGCTCTCGCCCGACGGAACGGTGCGCGTGGTCTACGGCGCGGCGGACACCTGCGTGGGATTGGCCACGGCGACCGTACGCGAGCTGATCGAGGCCTGCGACCAGGTTTGAGCGACGCCGGCGCCTGCCGGGCCGCCGCCGAGGAGATCCATGCCCGACACCCCCCGTCTCGCCGTCGTGGTCTCGCACACCCATTGGGACCGCGAGTGGTACCTCTCGTTTCCGCGTTTCCGGGTGCAGCTGCTCGAGACGCTCGACGCGGTGCTCGACTCGCTCGAGCACGACCCCGCCTGGCGCCACTTCTGCCTGGACGGCCAGCTGCTCGCCCTGGAGGACTACCTCGCGGCGCGCCCCGCGCAGGCCGAGCGGGTCGCGCGGCTGGTCGCGGCCGGCAAGCTCGCCCTCGGCCCCTGGTACGTGCTGCCCGACGAGTTCCTGGTCTCGGGCGAGGCCACGGTGCGCAACCTGCAGATCGGCCACGCGCTCGCCGCGCGCTTCGGCGGCGCGCAGAAGGTCGGCTACCTGCCGGACACCTTCGGCCACCTCGCCCAGATGCCGCAGATCCTCGCCCAGGCGGGCATCGACAGCTTCCTGTACTGGCGCGGCCACGGCGACGAGGACACGCGCCTGGGCCTCGAATGGTGGTGGCAGGCGCCCGACGGCAGCCGGGTGCTGGCGATCAATCAGATCGACGGCTACGTGAACGCCGCCGCGCTGGGCCACCGCGAGCTGTGGCACGCGCACACGCGGCGCGCGCTCGAGCCGGCCGCCGCGGTCGAACGCATCGGCGCGCTCTTCGCCAAGATGGCCCTCGCCAGCCGCAGCGACGTCTGGCTGCTCTGCAACGGCTGCGATCACCACCCGCCCCAGCGCGACCTCGGCGCCATGCTCGCCGCGTTGCGCGCGGGCTTCCCCGCGACGACGTTCACGCACGGCGGCTTCACCGACTATCTGACCGCGTTGCGCGCGGGCCTACAGGAGGGCGAGGTCGAGCTGCCGGCCTGGCAGGGCGAGCTGCTGGGCGGCAAGCAGGCGCTGATCCTCAGCGGCGTGTGGTCGTCGCGGCTGCCGCTCAAACAGATGAACGGCGCCTGCCAGGATCTGCTGGCCCACCAGATCGAGCCGCTGCTCGCCTACGCGCACTTCATGCACGGTCTGGAGCACCGCGGCGACCTCGTCGATCTGCTCTGGCGGGATCTGCTCAAGAACCACCCCCACGACAGCATCGGCGGCTGCTCGATCGATCGCGTGCATCGCGACATGGCCACGCGGTACGGCGAGATCCGCGAAGCCGGCGAGCATCTCATCTCGCGCACGCTCGAAGCGCTCGGGCCCGCGTTCGGGCCGACCACCGCCGAGGACCGCGAGACGGTGATCACGGTCGCCAACCCGCTGCCGTGGCCCCGCGCCGAGGTCGTCGACCGCGTCGTGGTGCTGCAACCGTTCGGCTACCGCCATGAGCGGCTGCGCGTCGTCGACGAGGCCGGCCGGCCAGTGCCCTGCGTGATCAAGTCGCGGCGCTTCCTGCAGCGTTTCTGGGGCGTCGACTACCGCGGCGAGTTGCGGGCCGCGGACCAGCGCGCGCGGCTCGCCACGTATCTCGAGACCTTCGCCGACCGCATCGTCAAGACCGAGGCCGATCGCGACACCGAGCTGGTCGACTGCTTCCTCGACGTGCAGTTCCTGGCCCGCGACCTGCCGGCTTGCGGCCACACGACGTACCGGCTGGTCGAGGACGGCGCGCGCGGCGAACCGGCTGCCGTGGTGCGCGCCGACGGCCCGGTCGTCGAGAACGAGCGGCTGCGTGTCACGCTGCACCCCGACGGCCGCCTCGACTTGGTCGACAAGCGCACCGGCCGCGAGTTCCGCGGGCTGGGCGCGCTGGAAGACGTCGAGGACGCCGGCGACGAATACGACTGGTCGCCCTGCGCCGAGAGCCGCACGATCAGCGCCGCCGGCGCTGCCGGCACCGTGACCGTGGCCGAGGACACCGGCCTGGCGGCCGCTCTCGAAGCACGCTTCGACCTCGTGCTGCCGCGAGCGCTGGCGGCCGATCGCCGCGCGCGCAGCGCCGAGACCGTGACCTGCCCGGTCGCCGTCAACGTGCGGCTGACCGCCGGCGGCGACCTCGCCGACGTCACCGTCCGTTTCGAGAACCACGCCTGCGACCACCGGCTGCGCGCGGTCTTCCCCGCCGGCGTGCGCACCGACCGCCTGGTGAGCGACGGGCAGTTCCTGCTGGCCGAACGACCGCTCGTACCGCCGCCCAGCGGGCACTGGGCGCAGCCGCACCCGGGCACCTACCCGCAGCAGGACTTCTCCCTGGTGCGCGACGCGGGCGGCGTCGGCCTGGCGGTGATCGCGGCGGGACTGCCGGAAGTGGCGCCCCTGCCGGCCGGCGACGGCACGGCCGGGTTCGCGCTCACGCTGCTGCGCTGCGTGGGCTGGCTCTCGCGCGACGACTTCCCCACAGATCGGAAGAGCACACGTCTGAACTCCAGTCACCGCTCATT
>CAZJWO010000184.1:0-3991 GCA_964549735.1 uncultured Fibrobacteraceae bacterium
GCTGGAAGCTCTCAAACCTCCCTCGACCGGCCCTCTGAGCCTGATGGTCCGGCGCCATCGCCTGATCTTCTTCATCCTCTTCTTCGGCCTGATCGCCGCCCTGTCGGTGGTCGTCTCCTTCTGGATCCGCTTCGAGATCTCGTGGCTCGTCAAGCTGCCGGATTGGTTCGGCTGGCTGCAGTCCATGCTGCTGGTCGCCGTCCCGGTGCGGCTGATCGTCTTCTACGCGTTCGGTCTGCACCGCGTCTCGTGGCGCTTCGCGGGCCTGCGCGACGTGCCGCCGCTGGTCTACTCCATCCTCGTCGGCTCCGCCTTCAACGGGGCGATCCTCCTCTGGGCGTACCAGGGGGCGTTTCCGCGCTCGGTGCTGATCATCGACACCGTGATCTGCCTCATGCTGGCCACCCTCGGCCGCTACGCGTACCGCATCCTCGACCACATCTCGCGCCAGGTCAGCCCCGGCCCGCGCCTGCGCGTGGTCATCGTCGGGGCCGGCCGTGCCTGCAACCTGGTGCTCGAAGCCATGAACACGCCGCGGCTCAACATCTACAAGCCCGTGGCCATCATGGACGACGACCGCCTCAAGCAGGGCATCACGATCCACGGCGTCGCCGTGCACACGCCCGTCGACAGCATCGGCGAGATCGCGGCCAAGACCAAGGCCGAGGCGATCATCCTGGCCATCCCGTCGGCGTCGACGGCCCAGTTGTACCGCGTGCTCAAGCTGTGCCGCGAGACCGGATTGCCGCTCAAGACGATCCCGGACATCTGGCAGGTGCTGCAGAGCAGCGAGGCGGTCACCCGCATCCTGGATTTCTCGCTGGACGACCTGCTCAACCGCCGGGTCGTCAGATCGGACGTGCCGGAGATCCACCGCCTGCTCGCCGGCCGCACCGTGCTGGTGACCGGCGCCGCCGGCAGCATCGGCGCGGAGTTGTGCCGGCAGGTGCTGGATCAGCGGGCGGGCTCCCTGATCTGCCTGGACAAGGACGAGAACGGGCTCTTCCGGCTCGAGCAGGAGCTGCGGCGCACGCATCCCGAGGCCGCGTTCTCGATCTTCCTGGGCGACATCAAGGACACGGTCCGCATGGACGCGCTGCTGGCGCGCTGGCGACCCCATGTCGTGTTCCATGCCGCGGCGTACAAGCACGTGCCGATCCTGCAGTTCCATCCCGTCGAGGCGATCCGCAACAACGTCGGCGGCACGCTCAACATGGCGCGGCTGGCGCAGAGGCACGGCGTAGAGCGCTTCGTGATGATCAGCACGGACAAGGCCGTGCGGCCGACCAGCGTCATGGGCGCGACGAAGCAGGTCGCCGAGAAGGCCATCGGCCAGCTCGGCGCCGCCGCGCCCGACGGCACGCGCTTTCTGACCATCCGCTTCGGCAACGTGCTGGGTTCGGCCGGCAGCGTCGTCGAGCTGTTCCTCAAGCAGATCCGCCAGGGCGGACCGGTGACGGTCACCGATCCGCGCATCGAACGCTTCTTCATGACGATCGCCGAAGCGGTGCACCTGGTCCTCTTCGCGGCCAGCATGGGCGACGGCGACGAGATCTTCATCCTGGACATGGGCGAAGCGGTGAAGATCGACAACCTCGCCCGCCAGATGATCCATCTCGCGGGCCTGACGCCCGAGGTCGACGTGCCGGTCGTCTACACCGGGCTGCGCCCCGGCGAGAAGCTGTACGAGGAACTGTGGACCGACGAGGAGCGGCCGGAGCCGACCAGCAACCCCGGCATCCGCGTCGCGCGGCGCAATCGCGCCGCCGCGGCCGCCGCCGATCTCCCAGACGCCATCGCGACGCTGCTGCAGGCCGCCGAGCGGAACGACACGGACGCCTGCTGGGAGCATCTGCTGCGCCTGGTGCCTGATTTCGCCGGTCAGACGCGCGAGCGAGCCCAGGCGGCGCCCACGGTGCCGCCGCCGGCGACGTCCGCCGGCGCGCCGTCCGCGGCCCCACCGGCGTCGACATGAATCGGAGCGTGCCGAGCCTGCGGCGCAATTTCCTGTGGTCGTTCGCCGGCAACGCCGCCTACGCCGCCAGCCTGTGGGGCGTGCTCGTCATCCTGACGAAACTCGGCACGGCCGCGGACGTGGGTCGCTTCGCCCTGGCGTCGGCCATCGCCAACCCCCTGCTGGTCTTCAGCCAACTCCAGTTGCGCCAGGTGTTCATCACCGACACCGACGACGAGCACTCCTTCGGCGACTATTACGCCGTGCGGCTCGCATCGCTCCCGTTGGCCCTGGTCGCGCTGCTGCTGGTCGCCGTCCTCGGCTATCGCGGCGCCCAGGTGGTGCCGATCATGATCTTCGGCCTGGCGCGCGCGATCGAGAGCATCAGCGACCTCCTGCACGGCCAGGCGCAGAAATGCGAGCGGCTCGACATCGTCGCCGCCTCGCTCATTGGCAAGGGCGTCGCGTCGCTCCTGCTCTTCGCCGGCATCTTCGCGACGACCGGCAGCCTCGCGTGGGCGTTGGTCGCCCTGCCGGTCGGCTGGGCTCTGCCGCTGCTGTTCTACGACCTGCCCCGCTGCCGCCGCTTGATGGGCCGCCCGGACGACCTGCGACCGCGCTGGCGCGCCCGCAACGTCCGCCGCATCGTCTGGACGGCGCTGCCCCTCGGGCTGGTCATGCTGCTGATCCAGCTCCGGCATACGCTGCCGCGCACGCTTCTGGAGCACGACCACGGTGAGGCCGAACTGGGGATCTTCGCCGCCTTGTCGTACCTGATCCTCGTCGGCACGACGATCGTCGCCGCCTTGTCGCAGGCCAGCATCGCGCGTCTGGCGCGCGCGCGGGCCGCCGACGATTTGCGCGCCTTCGGAGCCACGGTGTGGAAGCTCGTGGCCGTCGGCATGGCGATGGGCGCCGCCGGCGTCCTGGTGGCCGTCTACGCCGGGCAGCCCGTGCTGCGCATCCTCTACAACGAGCAGTACGCGCGCCACCAGGATCTCTTCGTGCTGATCATGGCCGCCGGCGGCGTGCTGTACGTCGGCAGCCTGCTCGGGGCTCCGCTCATGGCGCTGCGCGCGTTCAACATCCAGCTCTGGATCCACGCCGCCGCCGCCGTGGTCTTGATCGTGGCCGGCAAGCTGCTCATACCCGCGCTGGGAGCGATGGGCGCCGGCTGGACGACGCTCGCCGGCGCGGCCTGGGTGACGGTCGCCAACGCCGCCGTCGTCTACGCGGGAATGCGGCGCCTGCGGGCGATGCCGCCCGCGCCGGGCCGCACCTCATGAACGCGACCTCGTGCGCGGCCGCGCCGCTTTATTCGGTCCGGCGCCTGTGCTATCTTCCGCCGAGGTCCGCCACGACCCGCCGCCCCGACGCAGAGGTGCCACGCTGCCGCGCGCCCAGACAGACGCTTCGCCGCCGGTGACCGATCGCCTGGCGCTGTTCGTGCCCACCCTGAGCGGCGGCGGCGCCGAACGCGTGATGCTGGCGCTGGCCAATCGCATCGCGGAGCGCGGCATCCCCGTCGATCTCGTCCTGGCCAAGGCCGCGGGCCCCTACCTGGCGGATGTGCGATCGGACGTGCACGTCGTCGACCTCGCGGCTTCGCGCGTCCTGCGCAGCCTGCCCGCTCTTGTACGATACCTGCGCCGCCGCCGGCCCCGCGCCATGCTGACCGCGCTGGGACATGCCAACATCGTGGCGCTCTGGGCGCGTCGGCTCGCCGGCGTGCCGACCCGCCTCGTGATCTCCGAGCACAACTCCCTGCGCGCGCCGCGCGGCGGGCGCGGCTCTCGCCGCCGCAGCGTCCCATGGTGGCTGATGCGCCGCGTCTACCCCGGCGCCGAGGCGATCGTCGCGGTCTCGCACGGCGTCGCGGCCGACCTCGCGGCGGTGATCGGCCTGCCGGTCGAACGCATCCACGTCGTCTACAATCCGGTCGCCATCGCCGACCTCGAGGCGCGGTTCGACGAGCCCTTCACTCATCCCTGGTTCCAGGCGGGATCGCCGCCGGTCATCCTGTCCGTCGGCCGGCTC
>CAZJWO010000185.1:0-2070 GCA_964549735.1 uncultured Fibrobacteraceae bacterium
CACCCCCCTATCCTACACTCTTTCCCTACACGACGCTCTTCCGATCTCTGGCCCTCGCCCAGCTCGTACGCCTGCGCGCGGGGTTCCGCGGCGAGGAGATCGCCGAATCCGCGGCGCGCGAACGTCAGGTCGCGGCGCGGGTCGACTACGCGCGCGCCGAGGTCGAGCGCAGCGAGAAGCTGGTGGCGCTCGGCGCCGCGCCGGAACGGCAGCTCCTGGCGGCGCGTGCCGAACACGACGCCGCCGAGGCCGACCTCGCCGCCGCCAGGGCCCTGCTCGAGCTGCGCCGCGCCGGACAGCGCCCCGAGGACATCGCCGTCGCCGAGGCCGAGCTGGCGCGCGCGCGCACCCGGCAGGAGCGGCTGCAGTGGCAGCTCGACCAGTGCGTCGTGCGCGCCCCTGCGGCCGGCGTCGTGCTCGAACGCTTCGTGAAAGTCGGTGATTGGGTCGCGCCGGCGCAGGACGGCGGCCGCGCCGGCGCGCTGCTGACCGTCTTCGACCCGCAGCGCCTGCAGGTCTGGGTCGAGATCAACCAGCGCGACGCCGGCCGCATCGCCGTCGGCCAGGCGGCCAGCCTGCGGGCCGACGCCTGGGAGGGCCGCGCGGTCGCCGGCCGCGTCGTGCAGATCATGCCGAGCGCGAACCTGCAGCGCAACACGGTCGAGGTCAAGGTCGCCTTCACGCCCGACGCCGCGGACGGCGCCAGCGCCGCCGCCGGCGACTCTGCCTTTTGGCTCCGGCCGCAGATGAGCGTCCAGGTCACGTTCCTGGCCGACGAACCGCCGCGCGAGACGCGACGAACGGAGGATGACGCATCATGAGCGCAACCGCAGCGAACCCGCTCATCGCCGTCGCCGAGGTACGCAAGACGTACCGCAAGGGCGACGTCGCGGTCACGCCGCTCGACCACGCCGACCTCGAGGTCCAGGCCGGCGAGTTCCTCGTGCTGATGGGCCCGTCGGGCAGCGGCAAGTCGACGCTCTTGAACCTCATCGCCGGCATCGACCGGCCGACGGCCGGTCGCGTCGTCATCGACGGCCGGGACATCACCGGCTGGCCGGAGGACGCGCTGGCGGTCTGGCGGCGGCGGACGATCGGTTACGTCTTCCAGCAGTTCAACCTCATGCCGGTGCTCACCGCGGCCGAGAATGTCGAGCTGCCGCTGCTGCTGTTGAGCCTGTCGCGCCAGAAACGCCGGCAGCAGGTCGCCACGGCGCTCGAGCTCGTCGGCCTGAGCGACCGCGCCGGACACTATCCGCATCAGCTCAGCGGCGGGCAGGAGCAGCGCGCGGCGATCGCGCAGGCGCTGGCGACCGATCCCAAGATCATCCTCGCCGACGAGCCCACCGGCGCGCTGGACCGCGAGTCGGCCGCCGCGGTGCTCGACCTGCTGCGCCAGCTCAACGCGCGGTTCGGCAAGACGATCGTCATGGTCACGCACGACCCGCTGGCCGCCGCGTGCGCGACGCGCGTGCTGCACCTGCAGAAAGGGCGATTCGTCGCCGCCGCGGCGGCAGCCTCGCCGGCGACGCCCGCGCCGACCGGGGCCGGCGATCGGGACGGTGCGACGCCATGCTGATCAAGCTCATCCTGCGGTATCTGCTGCGCCGGCCGTTGCGGGCGCTCTTGACCACGCTGACCGTGGCGGTCGCCGTGGCGGTCTTCGCGACGCTGCTGGCGCTCGACAGCGGCGTGCGGCGCATGGTGGCCGCGTCGAGCGAGGATGCGGTGGTCATCGTCTTCGAGCGCTACAAGGCGTGTCCGCCATACTCGCGCCTGCCGGTGCACTACGCGGACCAGATCGCGCGCATCGACGGCGTGCGCGAGGTCATGCCGATCCGTTTCCTGCTGTCCAGCTGCCAGACCACGACCGACCTCGTCGCCGTGCACGGCGTCGAGCCCGCCAAGCTGCGCCGCTTCCGGAACCTGCGCATCACGGAGGGCGAGTACGAAGCCTTCGCCGCCGAACGGGGCGCCGCCCTCGTCGGCCGCGCCGCCGCGGCGCGCTTCGGCTGGCGCGTCGGCCAGACCGTAACCCTGCCGCAGCTGCGCGGCGTCTCGTTCACCGTG
>CAZJWO010000185.1:2080-3989 GCA_964549735.1 uncultured Fibrobacteraceae bacterium
CGGTCACCGTGCGCGGCAACTTCGCGGCGCCCGGCTCGAGCCTCGAAGCGGTCATCCTGGTCGACCGCCAGTTCCTCGAGTACAGCATCGACGAGGTCGGCACGGCCACGATGTTCGCCGTGCTCGTCGACGGCCCGGGCAGCGTCGATGCGGTCAGCCGCCAGATCGACGCGTCGTTCACCCACGCCGCGGCCCAGACGCGCTCGGGCCCGGAGCGGGATTTCGTCGCCGGCAACGTCGCCGATTTCGCGCACCTGGTGCGGTTCGCGCAGGTGGTCGCCTACCTCGCGCTGGTCCTGGTGCTGGCGGCCGTGGCCAACAGCATCTCGATGAGCGTGCGAGAGCGCGCGCGGGAGCTGGCCCTCTTGCGCACGCGGGGATTCACCCCGCGCCTGGCGACCGCGCTCGTCTGCGCGGAGTCGCTGCTGCAGGCCGGCGTGGCGGCCGTCGCCGGCGTCGGCGCGGCGATGCTGCTGTTGGCGCGCGGCACGTTCGCCATCAGCATCGAGGGCTTCACGATCACCCCGCACCTGGCCCCCGGGATCATCGCGCTCGCGCTCGCCGCCGGCCTCGCGCTCGGCCTGCTCGGCGCCCTCTGGCCCGCCTGGCACGGCGCCCGCCTGCCGATCGCCTCCACGCTGCGTGAGGTGCGCTGATGCTCGGCATGCCGGTGCGCTACAGCCTGCGCTCCCTGCTGCAGCGGCGCCTGCGCGGCGTGCTGACCATGCTCGGCGTGGCGGTGGCCGTCTTCGTGTCGGTCATGATGCTGGGCTTGTCGCGCGGCATGATCGAGACCGCGCGCGGCACCGCCTCGCCGCGCAACGTCGTCGTACTGAGCGTCGGCGCCGAGACGCTCGAATTCTCGGCGATCGAACCTGCCGATTTCGAGCGCATCCGCGGCGACCAGCGCCTCGCGACGGACGCCGGCGGGCAGACACTCGCCTCGCCCGAGGCCTTCCTCAGCGCGCTGATCGGCCTGCCGCAATACCGCGGGGCGCCGGACGCGCTGCGCGGCGTCGTGCGCGGCGTGCGCCCGGTGGCCTTCGCCGTGCACGACCAGGTCGTGCTCACCGCGGGCGCGCCCCCGCGCCGGGGGCGCGAGGTCATCGCCGGCCGCCTCGCGGCGACCAAGCTCGGCGTGCCCGCCGACGCGCTCGCGATCGGCCGCACGCTGACCTTCGAGGGCGAGACCTGGCGCATCGCGGGCCATTTCGCGGCGCCTGGCTCGCCGCTCGAGTCGGAGATCTGGGCCGACCTCGACGACATCGTCGCCGCCACCCGGCGCCGGGACTACGCGACGGTCGTGCTCCGCGCGCCGAGCGCCGCCGCCGCGAAGGAATTGGCGTTCGACCTCGCCATGCGCACGGACGTCCGCCTCGCGGTCTGGACCGAACCCGCCTTCTACGCGATCCTGGCCGATCGCCTGCGGCCCGTCTCCCTGGTCAGCCTCGCCGTCACGGTCCTGCTGATGGCCGCGGCCGCGATGGCCGGCATGAACACCATGTTCACGGCGATCCTCGGGCGCACGCGGGAGATGGCGATCCTGATCGTGCGCGGCTACCGGCGGCGGGCCGTGCTGGCGGTGTTGCTGCTGGAGTCGGTCGTCCTCTGCCTGAGCGGCGGCACGGCGGGCATCCTGCCCGCCCTCTTGCTCAACGACCTGCCGATGCGCGTGCCGATGGGCGCCTTCCGCTTCGTGGTCGACGACCATTCTATTGTGGTTGGCCTACTACTCTCTCTCGCGATCGGCGTCTTCGGCGCCCTCTTCCCGCTCATCCAGGCCGCCCGGCGGCCGCTCGTGGAGGTCTTGCGCAATGAATGACGACAACCGCTCCTGCCGCGTCCCGAACGCACGGGAGATCGGAAGAGCGTCGTGTAGGGAAAGAGTGTAGGGTAGGGTGTGGGGGTG
>CAZJWO010000186.1:0-3918 GCA_964549735.1 uncultured Fibrobacteraceae bacterium
CCACGAAAACGCGCGACGTGCGCGGGTGCGGCCGAACGAGCGGATCGCCGGCCGCCACGGCGGCCTCGGCGAGATCGCTTGCGAGCGGTGACCGGTCCGGCGCGGCGCCGTCCGTGGTCTCGGCCTCGACGTCCGCCTCGGTCTGCGCGGGCGCGAACACGACCTCCGCGTGCGGCGGTTCGCTGGGCGTCTGCGGCTCAGGCCCGGACGGCACCGGCGCCGCGGACGGCAACTCCGGCGGCGCCTCGGGCAGATCTCGAGCGACGATCTCCTCGCGCGGCGGCGCGGCGGTCGCGGCGCCTTCGCACAGGCGCTCCTGGATGACCAGGTATTCCTCGACCCCGAAGCCGAGCAGCGCGGTCGCCTTGGCGCCCATGCGCTCCAACTCGACGAGGATCTTCTCGGTGTCCCCCGCGCTGCGCGCCAGCAGGTCCCAGCACAGCAGCGTGATGTTCGCCGCTTCGAGCCACGAACCGGACCGCAGCTTGGCCGGCAGCACGAGCACCAGATCGTCGGCCTGCCGGCGCAGGCGGCCGACCAGTTCGCCCACCTCCTCGGGCGTGATGCCGGTGGGCGCGAACGTGCCGACGCCCAGCACCGAACCGCGGCGGCCGGCAGATGGCAACGGCACGCTCGCCGCCTGCAGCGAGGCGCCGAAGCGCACCATGTCGATCCAGCCCTCCTGCTCGACGCGGCCGAGCCAACGGGTGATGCGCGGCTCCTGCTCGTCCGCGTCGACGAGCACGACCGTCTGCCCGCGGTCGGCGAGCAGCCAGGCCGTGCCCAGCGCCGCCGCCGCCGCGGCCGCGCCGTTGCCCGGCGACTCGAGGAAGGCCCAGACGCGCGGCGCCGCGCGGCCACCGATGGCGACGTCGACCTGGGGCTCGAGCTGCGAGCCGCGGGCGAAACGCTGCACCTCGTTCCAGAAGTCTGGTCCGCCGTGCAGGTCCAATTCGGCCAGGTTCGCGCCGGTCGACAGGACTGGCAATCCACCACAACGCAGCTGTCCGTCAACGTTCTCGTTCATCCCCGCCACCTTCCGCGTGGTCCGTCACCAATCGCCGCCAGGCGTTGCGCATCGCCGCCACGACGAGCGGGCATTCCTGCGGCGTCAGGCTCCGTAGATCGATGCCGAGCCCTTCCTGAGACATGCGCGCGATCAGGGCGGGATCGCCCAGGCGCAGCAATCGGTGCATCGTCTCGAGCTGAGCGCGCGGCGCCGTCCACAGCAGCAGCCGCGTCGGCACCGCGGCGTCCGAGAAGCTGCCGCCGCCGACGCTCGCCGTCGCAGCGGCGATGCGCGCGGTCCAGCCCGGCGGCGCGTCGGGCGAAAGCGCGGCCATCAGCTCGCCGGCAGCCGCTTCGAGTTCGGCCAGCGGCCGCGCCAGATTCTCCAGCGTCGGCAGCGCCGGCAAGCTCTCGGCCTCGAGGTAATGCGTCAGCACGGCGTCGAGCGCCGCGAGCGTCGTCTTGTCGACGCGCAGCACACGCCGCATCGGGTGCTGGCGCAACGCGGCGATGATCTCGCGCCCGCCCAGGAGGAGACCGGCCTGGCAGCCGCCCAGCAGCTTGTCGCCGCTGCAGGTCACGATATCGGCGCCCGCAGCGACGTCCTCGCTCAGCATGCTCTCGCCGGGCAGCCCCAGCTCGTCGAACGGGAACAGCGCGCCGCTGCCGGCGTCGTAGATGAGACGGCAGCCATGCCGCCGGCAGAGTTCCGCCAGCTCGGGCACGGCGGCCTCGGCCGTGAACCCCGTGACCGCGAAGTTGCTGCGGTGCACCTTGAGCACCGTGGCGTCTGGGGTCAGCGCCGCCTCGTAGTCGGCGACGGTCGTGCGGTTCGTGGTGCCGACCTCGATCAGCTCGCAATGCGTCTCGGCCAGGATCTCGTGCAGGCGGAAGCTGCCGCCGATCGCCACGATCTCCCCGCGCGAGAGCACCAGCCGCCCGCCGGCCGTCGCCTGGCGCACCGCCAGCCATAGCGCGGCCGCGTTGTTGTTGACGACGAGGGCATCCTCGCAGCCGGCCAGCAATGCCAGCTTCGCCTCGACCTTGCGCCCGCGGTGGCCGCGCTGGTTGGTCTCGAGCACGAACTCGAGGTCGCTGTTCCAGGCCGCCGCGTCGGCCACCCAGCGCACGGCCCGCGCGGGCCAGCACGAGCGGCCGAGGTTCGTGTGGACGACGACGCCGGTCGCGTTCAGCACCCGCCTGCCGGCCGGCGCCAGCAACGCGGCGACCCGCGCGGCGACCCGCTCCCGCGCGATCTCGGCCAGCCGTTCGCGCTCGACCGGCGCGGCGGCGGCGTTCGCCTCGCCGGCGGCCGCGGCGCCCGGCGCATGGTCGGCGAGGTCGCAGCGCATCTCTTCGATGACCTGCTGCACGACCCTGGTTACCCACACCCGGCGGCGCCCGCGCGCCAGCGGCGCAATCTGCGGATGATCGAGCAACGCGCCCACCGGCGGCAGCTCGCGGAGCACGGAACGGGACATCGGGGCGGTCCTCGAAACGAAACGGCAGGCGACGACGGCGGCGCTGCCCTCGAGCGGCAGACGTCCGCCACGGTTCATGGGCACCTAAGGTATCAGACCCCGCGGGCGATGTCCAGACCGCCGCGGACGCGCCTGGACACCAGGCGCGAGCTTATCTAAGCTGCACCACGATCGAAAGGTAGGACCACATGCCGAAGCCGCCTGCGTTCCGTCGCCGCGCCGTCGCCGCCTGGCCCCTGCTCGGGCTCGCCTGCCTGTTCGCGGGCGGAGCGCCCGGCTGCGGCAAGCGGGTCGGCGTGCCCGCCTCGCCCGCCGACGTGCCCGGCTACCTCGCACCGCCGCCGAGCCTGGCGGGCGTCGACCCCACCCCCTTGCGCGGCCGGCGCATCCTGCTCGATCCGGGGCACGGCGGCCGTTTCCGCGGCGCGATCGGCCATGGCGGCCTGACCGAGGCGGAGATCAACCTGGGCGTGGCCCTCTACCTGGCGGGCATGCTGCGCTGGGCAGGCGCCGACGTGCACCTGACGCGCACCGCCGACGTCGACCTGCTGACGCCGGCCGACAGCTCGCTGGTGGCCGACCTCGCCGCGCGCGTCGCGATCAGCGACAGCCTGGCGCCGGACGTCTTCCTGTCGATCCACCACAACAGCACGCCGAGCCGCGACCCGGCGATCAACGAGACCCAGACGTACTATCCGCTCGGTCGCGAGGGAGCCGACCTGGACCTCGCCCGTGCGATCCACCGCCGCCTGGTGCTGGCGCTCGGCATCACCCCGGCCCGCATCCTGCCGGGCGGATTCTACGTGCTGCGCCACGTCTCGGCGCCGGCCGTGCTCGGCGAGCCGGCCATGCTCTCGAATCCGGTCATCGAGGGCCGCCTCAGCCTCGCGCGCAGCCTCGAGCTCGAGGCGAGCGCCTACTTCCTCGGCCTGCGCGACTACTTCGCCGCCGGCACGCCGCGCTGGACGACCGCGCTGCCCGACACCATCGACCTGGCGACCGGCGCCGAGCCGCTGGTCTGGACCTTCGACGCCGGGTCGCCGCAAGCGCCGGCGCTCGATCCGGCCACGGTCGTGCTCACCTGCGACGGCAACCCGCTGCCCGTTCATCTGGACCCCGCCGCCGGCGCCGTCCGGCTGCTGCCGCGCGACCTGCCGTCGGGCGCGCGGTTGGAACTCAGCGCGCGCAACCTCGCCGGGCGCGCGACGCCGCGGCAGGCGCACGAGCTACGCCGCCGGCACGACGGACCATGGCGCACGCTGCTGGTGCAGAGCGGCGACGGCGCGACGCCGCCGCGCGCGTTGTTCACCTACCGCAACGACGGCCAGGACCTGCACGACTGCGGCGAGTTGCGCCTGGGCCGCACGGGCGGCGGCGCCACGGCCGCCGCGGCCGAGGTCGTACGACCGCAGGGACCGTTGGGCCAGCA
>CAZJWO010000187.1:0-3627 GCA_964549735.1 uncultured Fibrobacteraceae bacterium
GATAATGAGCGGTGACTGGAGTTCAGACGTGTGCTCTTCCGATCTGGTCTCGGCCTGATGGTCGACGAGATCGAACGGCTGCTCGAGACCTTCGCGGCCGCCGGCACCACGGTGCCCGCCGGCGGCGACTACCTCGCCGTCATGCCGGGCCGGCGCGGCGCGCCGGACCTGCGTTGCAGCCTCAGCCTGCCGGATGGCTGGCGCCGCGGCGACCCCGTGCGCGCGCTGCTGCTGCTCGCGCGGGTCGACGGCGGCGAGCAGCAGGCCGTCGCGCGGGCGCCGCGCTTGCTGGCCGAGATCGCCGGCGGCGGGGACACCGCGGCACCCGCCGTCGTGCTGGCGATCCCCCATCTGGGGGCGCGCGAGGACGCCGCCGCGGACGCGGCGCTGCTCGGCGAGGTCGTGGTCTGGTTGCGCGACTTCCTCGGCTGCGGCCCCCTCCATCTGGCGGGCGTCGATCTGCTGGCCGCCGCGGTCCTGGAGATCGCCGTCGCGCAGCGCGGAGATGTGGCCGGTATTCTGCTTCTCACGGGCCTGAACTTCGAGCCGTACCCGGGCGACGACACCGCGGCGTTGGCGGCGCGGGTCGCCGGCCTGGACCCCGGGCTGCCGGCCGGATGGCTGTGGTTTCCGGGCGAGCAGGGCGCCGGCGATCAGTCCGCCGCGCTGCGGCGCGGCCTGCGCGACGCCGGCCTGCGGCTCGCGCCCGCGCGACCGCTCGAGGGCGGACTCGATTTCCAGCAGGCCTGGCAGCGTTCCCTGCGCTGGGCCGTGCAACCCGCGCCGCGCTGATCGCGTAGGAACGACCTTGCGGGGCAGGCGAATAGCGCGCCGCCGCGCTGGGTACCAGGCGCGCTCGCCGTCGCGACGGCGGCCGGCAATCGAACCCCCACCGCAGGAGTAACGACGATGACCACTCGCCCTCGCTCTGAGATCTGCACGCGCGGCGGCCGGCGCGGCGACCGCCTGCCCGCCGTGCTGGCCGGCCTGCTGCTGCTCGGCGCGGCGCTGCTGCCCGGTCTCCAGTCCGCACGACCCGCGCAGGCCGCCGAGGTCCCCCAGGTGATCGGCGGCGAGACGCCGCGCGACGGCGTACGCGACCTGACGCTCACCGAGATGTGGCGGCGCGGCGGCGAGGATGACGAGGAGTTGCTCGTAGGCATGGTCGCCAGCGTGCTGACCGACCGCGAGGGCAACGTCTACGCCCTCGACTCCCAGCTCTCCGAGGTCCACGTCTTCGACCTGTCGGGCCGCCTGCTGCGCACGCTCGGCCGCAAGGGCCAGGGCCCCGGCGAGTTCGAGAATGCCGCGCGCATCACGTTCCTGCCGGGCAGCGACGCGATCGGCGTCACCCAGATGTTCCCCGGCAAGCTGGTCGGTCTCAAGCTCGATGGCACGCCCGCCGGCGATATCAAGATCGGCGGCGACCCGGCGTCCGGCGGCTTCGCGTCGGTCATCGGGGCGCATCTGGGCGGCGACAACCTGGTCGTCACAGGCGTCGAGATCACGTTCAATCAGACGGACCAGTCCATGAATCGCCGGCACTTCGTGCGCAGCTACGCCCGCGACGGCGCGCAGCGTTGCGAGTACCACACGCACACCGTGCACTGGAGCTTCGCCGGCGCCATCACGCTCAGCGAGACCGAGAACGACTACGTCTGGTGGCGCACGGCCGTCGACCGCGAGGGCCGCGTGCTGGTCGGCGTGCCCCGCGAGGAGTACCGCATCAACGTCTACGGCGCTGGCGGCGCTCTCGAGCGCGTCTTCGGCCGCGCCTACCAGTCCTTGCCGCGAACCCCGGACATGCTGGCGCGCTTCGAACGCATGATCGAGGCCCAGTCGCGGCAGATGCCGCCGGGCACCCGCACCGAGGTGGCCAAGAACGAGCAGGATATCTGGGGCATCAACTGCCTGCCCGACGGCACGACCTGGGTGACCACCAGCCGCGGCATGTTCACCCCGCCGGCCGGCGTGTTCACGGTCTGGGACGTATTCGATCGCGACGGCGCCTTCGTCCAGCAGGTCCAGGCGCGCGTGCCCGGCAAGCCGGGCCAGGACTTCCTGCTGGTGACCGAGCACGGCTACGCGGTCATGGTCACCGGATTCTGGAGCGCGGTCATGTCGGCCATGGGCGCCGGCAGCGACGACGACGACGCCGAGGCGATGCAGATCATCTGCTACCGCATGGAGATCTGAAGACCGAAAGGAAGCCGATCATGACGCGCGGACTCGCCCTCATCCTCTGTTCAGTCTTCGCGGCGATCGCCGCCGCGGCCCTAGCCGTGCCGGCGGTCGTGGACAACCCCGCCCAGCCGCCGCAAGGCGTGCGCTCGCTCGCCTTGCAAGAGGTCTGGCGCGCCGGCGGCGAGGACGACGAGATCATCTTCGGCAACGTCGGGCGGGTGCTGGCTGGACTGGCCGGCGAGGTCCTCGTGCTGGATAGCCAGCTCTCCTGCGTGCAGGTCTACGACGCGCGCGGCAAGTGGCTGCGCACGCTCGGCCGTAGCGGCGAAGGCCCGGGCGAGGTCCGCAATCCCTCCGATTGTTTCTACCTGCCGGACGGGCGCCTCTGCCTGGCGCAAGGTGCCCCCGGGCGTCTGGTGTACGTGCAGGCTGACGGCACGCCGGCCGGGCAGGCCCAGTACCAGCCGCTGGGCGCGCCGGCGATGTTCAGCGTCATGGTGCTGGGGCGGACCGCGCCGGCGGGCATGCTCCTGGCAGGCATCCGCATGTCGCAGGGCGGCGGGCCGCAGATGCACCAGACGTTCTTCCTGTCGCTCTGCGATGTCGACGGCAAGGAGAGCCAGGTCTACCTCGAGAAGCCATACACGGTGAGCTTCGCCGACTTCCGCCTCGACGAGGCCAGCATGGACTTCGTCTGGTGGGGCGGCCGCGTCGACATCGACCCGGCCGGCCGCATCGTGACCGCTCCCGATCGCAACCGCTACCTGGTGCGGGTCCAGTCGCCGGACGGGCAGGTGCTGCGCGAATTCACGCGTCCGGTCGCCATACCCCGGCGCACGGCCATCGAACGGGAGGTCGCCACGAAGGTGCTGCAGGGGATCGGCGCGAACTACGGCATCCCGCTGCAGGGCGTGACCGTCGAGGACACCGAGCCGGCCGTCAACGGCCTCTGGGCGCTGCCCGACGGCGAGGTCTGGGTGATGTCGCCCTTCAACAAGCCGGAGCCGGGCGTCTTCGCGCTGCTCGACGTGTTCGACGCCGCGGGTCGCTACACGCACCAGCTGGCCCTGCGCGCGCCCGGCGACGCGAACCGCGACGGCCTGCACATCCTGGCGGACGGGCGGGTGGTCATCGTGGCCGGCGGTCTCGATGCGTGGCTCAGCCAGCAAGGCGTCGCGGGAATCGACGCGGACGCCGCCCAGCTCGAGGTCATCTGCTACGAGGCCATCCGATGAATCCGTGGGGTGACGCGCCGGGCCGTTCGTGCTACCTTGCCGCGACGGCGCGCCGCGATGCCGGCGCCCGGTGCCGGGGATGCAGCATGCAGGATCACCACGACTGCCGAGGTGCCCGATGACCGCCAGGAGTGCCGCGCTCTGCGTTGCGATCTGCGCCGCGAGATCGGAAGAGCGTCGTGTAGGGAAAGAGTGTAGGATAGGGTGT
>CAZJWO010000188.1:0-3572 GCA_964549735.1 uncultured Fibrobacteraceae bacterium
ATCTGTGCCGTGTGGATGCGATGGGGGCGTCCGCGGTCGGGCGCTTGTCTCGGCTGCGCTGACCCGGATCATCGCTCGCGCAGCGGAGCCGGCGGCGCGTGTCGCGCCGCCGGCGAAGCCGCGCGCGCCGGACCGGTCAGATCCAGCCCATCGTCCGCCACAGGCGCATGGCGGTCTCCTGCAGGAGCTTCGGTTCGACCGGCGGGCCGTCGCCGTTGTTGTAGACGCGACGTCCGCCCACCCAGACCGAGCCGATGTCCCAGGGATGGAAGTCGTAGAGCAGGTGGCTGAGCCAGGTGCTGGTCGTCAGCGGCGTCTTCTGGAAGTTGTCCAGGATGATGAAATCCGCCGGTGCGCCCGGATGCAGGCTGCCGAACGGCTCGCCGAAGTGGTGTCGCGCGAGGCGGTAGCCGCCGAACCAGAACTTGGCCGCGCCCGCCAGATCGAGGTCGGGCGGCGGGGTCTCGCGGCCGCGGAAGAAGGTCGTGCGCAGTTCGCCCCACATGTTGACGTCGAGGGCATTGGTGCCGAGCGCGACGTGCTGCCCCCAGTGGCGCAGGCGGGCGCGGCCGATCCCGCTGTTCATGTTGGAGCGGCCGCAGTGGATGAGCCAGGCGCCCGCGCGGTCCAGCAGGGCCAGTTCCTCCTCGCCGAGGTCGACGCCGTGGGCCAGGAGCGATCCGGGCCGGATCAGCCCCTTGTCCAGCAGGCGCTGGACCGGGTCGGTCCAGCCGCGCTTGCGGCTGATCGCGCGGTCCTCGGGACTTTCGCCGACGTGCAGGTGCGTGGCGGTGGCGTAGCGGTCGCACAGCGCCGCCAGGCGCTCCAGGGTGCGGTCCTCCAGCGTGAAGCTGGCATGGGCGCCGACGATGCCGCGGAACTGCGGCACGCCGCCGTCGATCAGCTCGCGGCGCCGGGCGAGGTAGCGTTCGGTCTCTTCGAGGGCCGTGTCGCGCAGGCCGCGTCCGGCCCGGTCGGTGACCTCGTAGCAGAGGCTCGCCCGCAGGCCGACGAGCGCCATCGCGCGCTCGACCTCGTCGAGGGAGCCGCGCACGTAGCTGAGGCTGGAGTGGTTGTCGAAGATCAGGGTCGTGCCGCAGCGTACGGCGTCCCAGGCGCCCGCGGCGGTGCTCAGGAAGACCGCTTCCTTGTCCAGCGAGCGATCCAGGTTCCACCAGACCTCGCTGAGCGTCTCCTTGAAGTCGCTCGGCTGGCGCGGCGGCTGCGGCGCGCCGGCGGTCAGCGACATGTAGAGATGCATGTGCCCGTTGATGTTGCCGGGCAGGACGGTCGCGCCGCCGAGTTCGAGCACTTCTTCCCCCGCCTGCGGCGCCAGGCCGGCGCCACGTTCCTGGACGCGGCTGTCGGCGATGCGCAGGTCGACGTCCTCGACCAGCGGTCGCGGCTCGGCGGCCAGATCGGCCGGGAAGTAGTCGAGCACCCGGCCTCCCTTCAGAAGCAGGCGGCCGTCGGGATTCCTCGGCGCGGGCTTGCGGTCGTCGTGCACGGCGGCTCCTTTGCGTGGGTTCGCGGCTCCGGTTCCTCGATGATAAGAAAAATCTGGCGTTCCGCTGCGGGACATCATACACCGTCAGGGCGAAGGGAGACACTCCGTGTTGATGCTCGAAGCGCTCGCCTTGACCCGCCGGTTCGGCGAGAAGACCGCCGTCGACCGTCTGAGCTTCGCGGTGCCCGCCGGCCGCGTCGTCGGCTTGCTGGGGGCCAACGGAGCCGGCAAGACGACGACCTTGAACCTGCTGGCGACCCTGCTCGCGCCGAGTGCGGGCACCGCCCGCGTCGCGGGCCACGATGTGCGCACCGCGACCATGTCCGTGCGCCGCAGCATCGGCTACGTGCCGGAGCACGGCGCCGTGTACGAGGGTTTGACGGCCCGCGAGTACCTCGAGTTGGCCGCCCTGGTGCATGACCTGGATCCGGCGCGCGGCCTGCAGCGCGCCGCGCGCCTGCTGGCGCATTTCGAACTGGGGGCCGCGCTCGACGACCGCCTCGCCGGCTTTTCCAAGGGCATGCGGCGCAAGGTCTTGCTCGCGGCAGCCCTGTTGCACGATCCGCCGGTCCTGCTGCTCGACGAGCCGATGGACGGGCTCGACGTGCGCAGCCAGCGCCGCCTGGCCGGTCTGCTGGGGCAGCTGGCCGCCGGCGGCAAGACCGTGCTCTATTCGAGCCACGTCCTGCAGCAGGTCGAGGAGATCTGCGAGCGCCTGCTGCTGATCCACGCGGGCGGCCTGATCTGGGACGGCGACGTGGCGGCGCTGCGCGCCGCGCACGGCGGCGCGGCGTTGGCGGACGTCTTCCTGGCGATGACCGACGCGCGCGGCGACGCTCCAGCGACCTGGGCCGAGTTGCTCGGAGACGTCACGTGAGGGCCGCCTGGCTGGGCCCGCTCGTGCGTCTGGCCGGCGGCCGGCCGCGGCGCGTGTTGGCGTTGGCCGGAGCGTTGCATCGCGAGGCGCAGGGCCAGCGGCGGTGGCAGCATGCTCAGGAAGGGGGCGGCTGGCCGGGACCGGACATGGGGCGCAGGTTGACGCTGGGCGTGCTGTTCCTGGTCTCGGTCGCCGTCGCCGTCGCCATCGGTCCGCTTGCCGGGCCGCAATCGTGGCTGGCCGGCATCGTGGTCTGCGGCGCGCAGTTCGGCGCGGTCGTGCTGGTCGTGGCCCGCGACGCGGTGCCACTCGTGCTGGCCGACGAGGATCGGCGGCTGCTCGGCTGGTGGCCGCTGAGCGAGCGCGAATTGCTGCTGGCGCGCGGCGGCTTGTTGCTGCGCGCGGTCGCCGCCGTGACGGTCGCGGTCGGCGGCTTGCCGGTGGCCGTCCTGGCGATTCGAGGAGCGGCTGCACCCTGGACCGGTCTCGGCGCCGCGGTCGGCATCGGGCTGCACGCCGTGGCGTTGAGCGCCGCGCTCGTCGTCGGTCTGCAGAGTCTGGCGCGCCTGCTGGGGCCGGCGCGGGCTCGGCGCAGCGTCGAACTGGCGGGGGTCGTGGTCCTCATCGCGCTGATGAGCCGGATCGGCGCCGCGGCGTGGCCCGACAGCTGGGGCCTGCCGCGTGCGGCGCCGGCGAGCTGGCCCCTGCTGGGTCTGCCGATGGCCTGGTTCGCGGCGTGGGCGGCGCTCTGGCCGCCGGCGACGCCGACGCTCGTGGCGGCCGGGCTCGGCTTGGTGGCGAGCATCGTTCTGGCAGCCGCCGGACTGCGCGCCGCGGCGCGATCCGGCGCGCAAGGAGGCGCTCCGATCGCTGTCGGCGGACGGCGGCGCGATGGCTCACGCCTGGCGACGGCCTGGATGGCGCCCTGGCTGCGCGGCCGCGACGGCCGCATCGTGCTGCACCTGCTGCGTGCCCACCTGCGGACCGACTGGCGATTGACAGGCCAGCTGTTGGCGATGCCCGCGATGCTGCTGGCCATGCTCTGGTGGCGTGGCGGCCGTTCGGCGGTCCGCGAGTTCGGCGACCCGCTGCTGCAGGCCGGCGCCGCCGACCTCGTGCTGCTGGGTGGCCTGCTCGGCCTGTCGTTCGGCGCCGCGCTCACCTTCTCGAGCGAGGCGCCGGCAGCGA
>CAZJWO010000189.1:0-3549 GCA_964549735.1 uncultured Fibrobacteraceae bacterium
TGACGAGCTTCAAGCGCTGCGCCTCGCCGCCGGAGAGCGCGGCGCCCACCTGGCCGAGCCGCAGGTAGCCTAGCCCCACGCCCTGCATGACGTCCAGGATCTTGCGGCAGGCCGGCACCGCGCCGAGCAGGTCGAGCGCCTGGTCGACGCTCAGGTCCAGCACCTGGGCGATGCTGCGGCCCTTGAACGTCACCTCGAGGGTCTCGCGGTCGAAGCGCCGGCCGGCGCACTGCTCGCACGGCACCTCGACATCGGGCAGGAAGTCCATGGTCAGGCGCCGGACGCCGGCCCCCTCGCACGCCGTGCAGCGCCCGCCGGCGGTGTTGAAGCTGAAGCGTCCCGGACCGTAGCCGCGCAGGCGCGCCAGGTTCGTCTGGGCGAAGAGCTTGCGGATGTGCCCGTACAGGCCGGTGTAGGTTGCGGGCGTCGAGCGCGGCGTGCGCCCGATCGGCGACTGATCCACCAGGACCACGCCCTGCAGATGCTCGAGACCGCTGAGCGCGCCGTGCGGCTCGGGGCGTTTGCGGGCGCGGTGCAGGCGCGTCGCCAGGACCCGGTACAGCGTGTCGTGCACCGCGCTGCTCTTGCCCGATCCCGAAACGCCGGTCATGACGGTCAGCCGCTGCAGGGGCACCGCCAGCTCGAAGCCCTTGAGGTTGCGGCCTCGCAGGTCGCCCAGGCGCAGCCAGAGTTCGGGCGGCCGGCCCACCAGCGGCGCCGGTCCGCCTCCCCCGCGGCGGCCGGCCAGCACGTCGCCGGTCGCCGATCCGCGCGTGTCCATGACCTGGCGGACCGTGCCCTGGGCGACGAGCCGCCCGCCGTAACGGCCGGCGCCGGGTCCGAGATCGATGAGATGATCTGCCGCCAGCATGATGTCGCGATCGTGCTCGACGACGACGACGCTGTTGCCGCGATCGCGCAGAGCCCGCAACGTGCCGATCAGGCGGTGGATGTCGCGGTGGTGCAGCCCGACGCTCGGTTCGTCGAGGATGTAGAGGACGCCGGTCAGCTGGCTGCCCACCTGCGTGGCCAGGCGCACGCGCTGGCCTTCGCCGCCGGACAGCGTGCGGGTCGCCCGGCCGAGCGTCAGGTAGCTGACGCCGACTTGCAGGAGGAATCCGAGCCGATGCTTGATCTGGGCGAGGATCGGCGTGGCCACGGCCTGGTCGCGCGCGCCGGTGAAGCGCAGCCCGTCGGCCCATTCGGCCAGCTCGGCCAGCGTCAGGTCGCTCACCTCGCCGAGGTGGCGGCCGCCGACCTGGAACTGCAAAGCCTCGGCGCGCAGCCGCCAGCCGCGGCAGGCAGGGCACGGCTCCTCCGCCATGATCCGTTCGAGATTCGCCCGGATGCGCTCGCTGCGGGTCTCCTGGTGCCGGCGCACGAGTTCGGGCACGAGCCCCGCCCAGCCTTTCAGGAACGCCTGATAATGCGGGTGCTTGCGCAGGGCGCGATCGGTGTCCGCGTCCAGGCCGTGCAGCAGCACGCGCTGCACCTGGTCCGGCAGTTCCCGCCAGGGCTGGTCCAGCGAGAAAGCGAGCGCGCCGGCGAGCGCCTCGATCTGCGTGTAGAGCCAGCTGGTCTCCTTGCCCTTGAGGAACTCGACCGCGCCGGCGGCCAGGCTGCGCGCGGGATCGGGCACGAGCAGGTCGGCCGGGATGGTGCGCGCCGTGCCCAGGCCGTTGCACGCGGCGCAGGCGCCGGCCGGGCTGTTGAAGCTGAACAGGCGCGGATCCGGCTCCAGGAAGCTCAGGCCGCAGCCCGGGCAGCTCGCGGCGCGGCTGTACCAGCGCTGCTCGTCGCCGACGAGCGCCAGCACCGCGCCGTCGCCGAGTTCGACGGCCTGGTTCAGCGCCGCCTGCAGGCGCTCCCGCACACCGTCGCGGATCGTCACGCCGTCGACCAGCACGGCGATGTCGTGGCGCTTGCCCGGGGCCAGGTCGAGCGGCTCGTCGAGGTCGCGCAGCCGGCCGTCGACGAGCGCGCGCACGTAGCCCTCGCGCGCGAGCGCGTCGAGCCGCTGGCGGTGCTGCCCCTTGCGCCCGCGCACGATCGGCGCCAGCAGGAGGCAGCGCGTGCCGCGGGGCAGCCCGAGCAGCTCGTCCTCGATGTCCGCGAGCGGGCGGCTGGCCGCGGGCAACCGGCAATCCGGGCAGACCGGCAGGCCGACCCTGGCGTACAGCAGGCGCAGGAAGCTGTTGATCTCGGTCGTCGTGCCGACGGTCGAGCGCGGGCTCGTCCCCAATCCCTTCTGGTCGATCGCCAGGGCCGGCGAGAGGCCTTCGATGCGGTCGACGTCGGGCTTGGGCAGCTGGTCGAGGTACTGGTGCGCGTAGCTGGAGAGGCTTTCGATGTAGCGGCGCTGCCCCTCGGCGTACAGGGTGTCGAAGGCCAGCGAGGACTTGCCCGAGCCGCTGGGTCCGGTCACGACCACCAGGCGCCGGCGCGGCAGGCGCAGGTCCAGGTTCTGCAGGTTGTGGACCCGGACGCCCTTGATCACGATGTCCCCGTCGGCGCGGGGACTTCCGCGGCGTGCCTGTTGATCGTTCATGGTCTCTGCGCTCGCCCTGCCGCCGGGTTCACCAGGTGCTGCCGGCCTCGGTCAGCTGCTTGCGCACCGCCGCGTAGGCGGCCTGTTCGTCGGGCGTCAGCGCGCCGATCCCGTCGATCGCCTCGGCGCGTTGGATCATGACCGGTTCGGCGGGCATCTCGGGGCCGCGCGCGCGATCGACCGGCGCCGACACGATGCGGTCGACCACCTCCATGCCGGTCACGACGTGCCCGAAGATCGTATACTGGCGGTCCAGGGCCTGGGCGCGGTCGACGCAGATGAAGAACTGGCTGCCGGCCGAATCGTTCTCGCGGGCGCGGGCCATGCTCAGGGTGCCGCGCAGATGGCGGGCGGTCGGCGAGAACTCGGCCTTCAGGTTGGCCCGCGAGCCGAGCGACAGCCCGGCGTAACCCTTCGCCTCCAGCACGGCGCTGGCCGCCTGCAGTTGGGCCTGCTCGTCGGCGGTCAGCACGTCGGCCAGCGTCGGTCCGCCCTTGCCGTCGGTGCGGGGGTCGCGGTCCTTGGTGTTGGGATCGCCGCCCTGGATCACGAAGCCGGGCACGATGCGGTGGAAGTAGGTGCCGTCGAAGAAGCCGGCACCGGCCAGGTGCAGGAAGTTGCCGACGTGGTGCGGCGCGAGCTGCGGGAACAGGGCCAACAGGATCTCCCCCGCGTCCGTGTGCAGGCGCACGAACGGCGCGGCCGCCGGGTCGGCCGCGCGCGCCGGCGCGGACGTCGCCACCAGCAGCATCGCGGCGAGGCTCAGCAGGATGGATCGAAGCATGGACTCCTCCTCGGCAGCACGGCGTGGATTCGGCGGCGGCGCGACTCTGGATACTAGCGACGTCGCGTCATAAAGGCAAGGGCGCCGCTCGCGCCGGCGACGGCCGCCGGGGCGGTCTTGCTTCCCCTGCGCTCAGGGCGCATTATTGGGCCCCGGCCTCGACCCCTTCACCGCCGAGGGCCCGCCCGCGGCGCCGGGAGAGCATATGAGCGATCTG
>CAZJWO010000190.1:0-3480 GCA_964549735.1 uncultured Fibrobacteraceae bacterium
CGGTCATCGCGCTCAACGGCATCGTCTGCGATACCTCCATCCGCGTCGGCGGCGACGAGATGGACGAGGCCATCGTCAGCTACATCAAGAAGAACCACAACCTCCTGATCGGCGACCAGACGGCCGAACTCATCAAGAAGACGATCGGCTCGGCGCACAAGGCGGGCGACGAGCAAGAGATGGAAGTCAAGGGGCTCTACCAGGTCTCCGGCGTGCCGCGCACGATGAAGATCTCCTCGGCGGAGATCCGCGAAGCGTTGCTCGAACCCGTCCAGCAGATCGTCGACGCACTGCGGCACGCGCTCGAGCAGACGCCGCCCGAACTGGCCGCCGATATCAAGGATCGCGGCATCGTCCTGACCGGCGGCGGCGCCCTGTTGCGCGGTCTGCCGGAATTGCTGCGCGAACACACCGACCTGCCGATCAACGTCATGGACGATCCTCTGTTCTGCGTCGTCCTGGGCACCGGCAAGATCCTCGACGATTTCGAGAAGTACCGGCCCGTCATCATGCGCTGAGGCGGCCCGGGCGGAAGGAGCCCCGAAGCAGGCATGACGCGCGCGAAACCAGCCAACACGCGCGGCGAGGCGGTCACCGGCATGCTGTGCCTGGTGCTGGCCTTCGTGCTGCTCCTGCTGCCCGATTCGCTCCAGATCGGGCTCGCCCACGGCCTGTCGAGCGTTCTGGTCAATCCTTGGCTGGAGGTGCGCAACTTCGGCGAGGACGTACTGCGCGTGCGCGCGGAGAACGCACGACTCGAGGCCCAGATCCAGGTCTTGCAGCTGCAGATGGCGGCGCAACGCCGCCAGGAAACGGACCTCGCGCGTCAGGCCGGCCCGGCCCTCGCGTTCGGATTCGACGCGCCGCTGGCGCCTTGCCAGGTGACGGCGCGCAAGCGCGCGCGGCTCGCGACGATGATCCAGATCCGCAGCCTCGACCCTCTGGACTGGCGGCCCGAGTTGCCCGTCATCACGCCGCAAGGCTTTCTCGGCCGACTGCACACGGTCATCACGGAGCGATCCGCCTGGGTCGAGCTCTTGAGCGCGCCCGATATGGCGCTGGGCGTGGAGTTCGAGCGGACCGGTCTGGTCGGTGTGCTGCGGCCGCGAGCGGGCCGCTTCGTGGTCGAACTGGTCGGTCGCGACGAGGACGTGCAGCCCGGCGACGCGGTGATCACCGCCGGCATCGCGGAGGTGCGCGAGGAGGCGGGCGGCCCGGTCCGCGATCCCGTGCCGCGCGGCCTGCGCGTCGGCGTGGTGCAACAGGTGAGCGCGCCGAGCGAGCAGATCTTCAAGGAGATCCTCGTCGCGCCGGTCGCCGATTTCCGGTTCAACGAAACGGTGTTCGTGGTCGGCGCTCGCAGTCTGGCGGCGGCGCCCGCGCGGAGCCGGCCGTGAAGGGCTTCCTGCACACGACCGTGGCCTGGGTCCTGCTGGCGATCCTGGGGGAGAACCTCGTGGCGCCCGCGCTGGCCGTCAAGGGCGTGGCGCCGGACTTCACGGTCATCGCGATCGTCCTGCTGGCCATGGCCCGCGGCGTGCGTGCGGGCGCGGTGGGCGGGTTCAGCCTCGGCCTGGTTCAGGACCTGGCCGTGCCCACCATGCTCGGGCTGCACGCCTTGTGCAAGACCCTGCTCGGATTCGCGGTCGGCCAGACGCGCGGCCGCCTCGTCTACGGGCTGGTGCCGGTCGAGGGGGCGCTCCTGTTGCTGTCGGCGCTGGGTCACGACACGCTCTTCATGCTGATCCAGAGCCGGCAGGAGAGCGAGGTCTTCCTCGGCTCCTGGTTCACCGATGCCCTGCCGACCTCCTTCTATACGGCGCTCGTCGGCATGCCGTTGATCCGGCTGGCCGACCTGGCCGGAATCCTGCGCCGGGAGGACTAGGATGGACTTCCGTTCCGCCCTGCCGCGGCGCGGCCGGATCTTCCGCGCGGTGGCGCTGCTGATCTTCGGCATCATCCTGGTCAATCTGTTCGGTCTGATGGTGGTGCGTCACGACACCTACAAGCAGCGCGCGCTGAAGAACCGCCAGGTCCAGCTCCGGCAACAGGCGCCGCGCGGGCGGATCACCGACCGCGCGGGCATCGCGCTGGCCGACAACCGCTTTCATTCGGATATCACGGTGCCGGTCGCTGCCTTCGCCGGCGGTCAGCCCGATTCGACGCTCTCGCGGCTGCTGACCTGGTTCGATCTGCCGGCGGACGAGACGATCGCCGAGCTGCAGGCTCAGCAGCGGCGCGGTCGCGGCCGGGTCTCGCTCGTGCGGGGGGCGTCGATGGGCCGCTTGATGGCGGTCGAGGAGCGCCGGACGCAGCTGCCGGCCGTCGCGATCGAATCGCGACTGCGCCGGCGCTATATCTGGGGTCCGCTCTTCGCGCACGTCATCGGCTACACGAGCGAGGTCGACCAGGAGGAACTCGATCGGGCCGACCCGGAACTCGACCTGCGGCCGGGCGACTACATCGGCAAGCAGGGTGTCGAAGCAGCGTTCGAGAGCCGCCTGCGCGGCCGGGCCGGGATCAAGCTGGAGGAGGTCAATGCCACCGGGCGGATCGTCGGCCGCGAATCCGTCTGGCTGCGTCCGGTGCTGCCGGGCAGGGACGTGGCGTTGACGCTGTCGCTGCCTCTGCAGCAGGCTATGGATTCGCTGCTCGCGGGCCGGAGAGGATGCGCCGTGGCGCTGGCCGTGCCGTCGGGCGAGGTCCTGGCGGCGGTCAGCTCGCCGTCGTTCGATACCAACCTCATGACGGCCGCGATCAGCCTCGAGCGCTGGCGGGAACTCATCGCCGATCCGGCCAAGCCGTTGTTCAACCGCATCGTCCAGGCCACCTACGCGCCGGGTTCGCTCTACAAGGCGGTCACCAGCCTCGCCGGACTCGCCAAAGGCGTCATCGACACCGGCAGCGTGCTTGATCCGTGCACCGGGGGCTTCCAGTTCGGCAATCGCTACGCGCGTTGCTGGCTGCCGAGCGGGCACGGCCGCCTGGACCACGCCCAGGCTCTGGCGCAGTCCTGCGGCGTCTTCTACTACCAGCTCGGGCTGCGACTGACCGTCGACGAGTTGGCCGCCGCCGGGCGCGCCTTCGGGCTCGGCGCGACGGTCACCGGCTTGTTCCCCGAGGAAGCGTCGGGCATCATGCCGGACGCCGCCTGGTACGATCGGCGTTTCGGGCGCGGCCAGTGGACCCGCGGCGTGCTGCTGAACAACGCCATCGGTCAAGGCGAGATCCTGGTGACGCCCGTGCAGATGGCGCTGCTCGCGGCGCGCCTGGCGGCCGACGGCCACGTGCCTGGACCGACGTTCGTGCGGGGCCAGCGGCCCGCCGTCGCGGCCGTCGATTTGCCTTTCTCGGCGCAGCACATGCGATGGATCCGCGGCGCGTTGCGCCAGGTCGTCGATGCCGGCACGGGCCGCGCCGCGCGGCTCGCCGGCGTGCCGGTCGCCGGCAAGACGGGGACGGCCGAGAACGTGCACGGCG
>CAZJWO010000191.1:0-3403 GCA_964549735.1 uncultured Fibrobacteraceae bacterium
AAGTCGGCGAGGGCCTCGGCCAACAGCGCGATATCCTCGGCCGTGCGCTTCTCGGTCACCGCCACGAGCAGGTCGCGGTCGGTGCACCCGGGCGCGCCGCCGAGCGGAATGCCGGCCAAGAGGCCGTACTGGCGGGCGAAATCGCGGAACTCGCGGGCCGGGCGCGGCAGGCGGACGACCAGCTCGTTGAAGGCGGGGCCGTCGAACGGCAGGGCGACGCCGTCGATGCGCCGCACCTCGCGCCGCAGGGCTTCCAGGCGCACGCGGTTGGCCTCGCCGAGAGCGACCAGGCCGGTCGCGCCGAGCATGGCCAGATAGACGGTCGCGCGCATCGCGTTCAGGCCCTGATTGGAGCAGATGTTGCTGGTGGCCTTCTCGCGGCGGATGTGCTGCTCGCGCGTCTGCAGGGTGAGGGTGTACGCCCCGCGGCCGTGCCGATCCACCGTGCGGCCGACGACGCGCCCGGGCATGCGCCGCGTGAGCGCATCGCTGGCGGCGAAGAAGCCGAGCAACGGCCCGCCGGCGCCGCACGGGATGCCGAAAGGCTGCGCCTCGCCCACGGCGAGGTCCGCGGCGTACTCGCCGGGCGCCTTGAGCAGGCTCAGGCTGACCGGATTGACCGCGGCGATCAGCAGCGCGCCGTGCGCCTTGGCGGCGGGCGCCAGTTCGGCGACCGGCTCGACCAGGCCCAGGTAGTTCGGATTCTGCAGCACGACCGCGGCGGTGTCGGCGTCGGCCAGCGCCGCGAGCGCGGCCACATCCGTCGTGCCGGCGGGGGTCAGCGGCACGTCGACGATCTGCACGTCGAAGCCGCGCAGCATGCTGGCGACGACCCGACGCCAGCGCGGATTGAGCGCCGCCGGCAGCACGACCTTGCGCTTGCGGCGGGCGCCGACCGCGAGCACGACGGCTTCGCCGAGCGCGGTGGCGCCGTCGTACATGCTGGCGTTGGCCACCGGCAAGCCGGTCAGGCGGGTGATGAAGGTCTGCCACTCGTAGATGACCTGCAGCGTGCCCTGGCTGACCTCGGCCTGATAGGGCGTATAGGCGGTCAGGAATTCGCTGCGGCAAGCCATGGCGTCGCACGCGGCCGGGATGATGCTGTCGTAGACGCCGCCGCCGAGGAAGGAGACCATGTCCGCCTGCGTGAGATTCTCGGCCGCCAGATCCTGCATGAACCGGCGCACCTCCTCCTCGCTCAGGCCCGGCGGCAGGTCCAGCGCCGCCGACCGGCGCACCTCGGCGGGGATGCTGGCGAAGAGATCGTCGACCGCCGCGACCCCGATGACCGCGAGCATGGCTTGGACGTCTTGCGGCGTGTGCGGCACGTAGGGCATGTTTCCTCCAGGCCGGCGGCGGACGCCGCCGCGCGCTAGCCGAGCAGGTCTTCGTAGGCGGCGGCGTCCAGCAGCGTATCGAGCTCCGCGGGATCCGCCAGCCGGACCTTGAGCAGCCAGCCGTCGTCCAGCGGACTGTTGTTGATCAGGCCGGGATCGCCGTCGAGGGCGGCGTTGATCTCGACGATCTCCCCGCTGACCGGCAGGTAGAGATCGGCGACGGCCTTGACCGACTCGATCGTGCCCACCGAATCGCCGGCCGAGAACTCGGCGCCGACATCCGGCAGCTCGACGTAGACGATGTCGCCGAGCTCGCTCGCCGCGTGATCGGTCACGCCCACGGTGCCGATCTCGCCCTCGACCTGGACCCACTCGTGCTCCTGGGTGTACTTGCGATCATCGGGAATCATGCTCGCTCCTCGGGATTGCCCGACGCCGGCGGCAGCGCCGCGCGCCGGGTCGGTTGCCTGTGGTCAGCTCAACGTGCGCGGAGCGCGCGGATCGCCCTTGACCCGCGCGGCCAGAAACGGCAACGCGACCCGCCGGGCCGGCAGCCGCTTGCCGCGCACCTCCACCTCGAGACTCGCCGCTTCGTTGGCGGCGACGTCCGCGGCCACGAGCGCCATGGCGAGCTTGCGCTGCAACGTCGGCGCGAACGTGCCGCTCGTCACCCAACCCACGTCGCGGCCGCCGGCCAGCACGCGCGAACCTTCCCTGGCGATCGGCCCGTCGGCGTTCGCCAGGCCGATCAGCCGGCGCGCCAGGCCGGCCGCCTTCTGCGCCGCGAGCGCGTCGGCGCCGAGGAAACCGCCCGGCTTCTTGAGCTTGACCGCCCAGCCGATGCCCGCCTCGAGCGGGGTCCAGTCCTCGCTCAGCTCGTGGCCGTAGAGGCAATAGCCGGCCTCGAAGCGCAACGTGTCGCGCGCGGCGAGACCGATCGGCGCCACGCCGAGGTCGGCCCCCTTGGCCAGCAACTCCTCCCAGACGGGCAGCATGTCGCGGTCCGGCAAGTAGAGCTCGTAGCCGTGTTCGCCCGTGTAGCCGGTGCGCGAGACGATCCACTGGCCGCCGGGCGCCTCCAGGCAGAAGTGCGTGTAGAAATCCAGGGCGCCGACCGCGTCGGCGCGCCCCGCGAGCGCATCGAGGCGCTCCACCAGTTCGCGGCTGGCCGGCCCTTGCACCGCGATGAGCCCCGTGCGGTCGCTGGCGTCGTCCAGCCGCACGCCCGCCGGCGGCAGGTGGCGCGCCAGCCAGGCCGCGATCTTCGCGTGGTTGGCGGCGTTCATGACGACGAGCCAGCGCTCGGCCGCGAGCCGGTAGATCAGCATGTCGTCGAGGCAGCCGCCGGCTTCGTTGCACATCGCGGTGTAGACGACCTTGCCCGGTTCGGCGTCCGTGATCCGGTTGGTCACCAGGCGCGACAGCCAGTCGCCGGCCTGCGGACCGCTCACGTAGATCTCGCCCATGTGGGTGATGTCGAAGAGGCCGACCCGGTCGCGCACGGCGGCGTGTTCGGCCAGCACGCCGGCGTACTGCACCGGCATCGAGTAGCCAGCGAACGGCACCAGCCGCGCGCCGTGCTCGGCATGCCAGCGGGTCAGGGGAGTCGTCTTGAGAGCGGTCACGCGATCCTCCTGGGGCTAGCGACTGTGGCGGCAGAAATCTAACCCGGCTGCACGCGAAAACCAAGCGACGATCTGCCGTCAGGAAGGCGGCAACAGACCCCGCAGCATCGCCCCGGTGTGCGAGCGCGCGCAGGCCGCCACCGCGCGCAGATCGCCCGCCACCACGAGCTCGCCGCCGGCAGCGCCACCTTCGGGTCCGAGGTCGATGATCCAATCCGCGCGCCGGATGACCTCGGGGTTGTGCTCGATGACCAGCACCGTGTTGCCCTGCGCGAGCAGCTGGGCCAGCACCTGCAGCAGACGGTCGACATCGCAGAAGTGCAGCCCGGTCGTCGGCTCGTCCAGGATGTAGAGCGTCGAGCGCACGCCCCCGCGCGCCAGCTCCTTGACGAGCTTCAAGCGCTGCGCCTCGCCGCCGGAGAGCGCGGCGCCCACCTGGCC
>CAZJWO010000192.1:0-3341 GCA_964549735.1 uncultured Fibrobacteraceae bacterium
ACCCTATCCTACACTCTTTCCCTACACGACGCTCTTCCGATCTGAGGCCGCCGCCGGCGGGCAACAGGTGGTCGACCAGCTGAAGGTCAAGATCGACCAGGTCGACAAGGCGCTCAAGCAGGAGAGCGCCGCCCAGGACCGCGAAGCCGAGGAGAACCTGCGCGGCGCGGTGCGCGAGGTGGCCGTGCTCGGCCAGCTCTTCGCCGGCGTGACCGTGCGGATCGGCGCGGCGCAGACGACCAGCGACCGCGTCTACGAGATGCCGCGCCTGGTGGCCCTGCGCCGCGACAAGGTGCGCATCCTGCCGATGGGCGAACTCAACACGCCCGCATAGCAAGACCCGCCGCTGCAGATCAGGGAAGCATCAACGGCGCGCCCGGCCCCACGGGCAGCCCCAGCAGGAACCAGACGACGATCAGCAGCGTCCACACGACGAAGAAGACGACCGAGTACGGCAGCATGGTCGCCACCACGGTGCCGATGCCGGCGTTCTCGTCGTAGCGTTTCATGAAGGCGACGATCAGCGGGAAGTAGGACATCAGCGGCGAGATGATGTTCGTCACGCTGTCGCCCACGCGGTAGGCGGCTTGCACCATCTCCGGCGAGTAGCCGAGCAGCATGAACATCGGGACGAAGATCGGCGCCATGACCGCCCATTTCGCCGAGGCGCTGCCCATGACCAGGTTGATCAGCGCGGAGATCATGACGAAGGCGACGATCAACGGGATGTGGCCGAGCCCGGAAGCCTGCAGGCCCTCGGCGCCGCGCACCGCGAGGATGAGCCCCAGGTTGGTCCAGCGGAAATAGGCGACGAACTGGGCGGCGAAGAAGCAGAGCACGATGTAGACGCCCAGCGTCGACATCGACTTGCCCATGCCCTCGATGACGTCGGCGTCGCTCTCGAGGGTGCGCGCGCCGCGGCCATAGGCGATCCCCTGGATCGCCGCGCCCAGGAAGATGAAGGCGACGATGCCGGAGGTGAACGGCGAGCGCAGCAGGTCGCCCGTCTGCGGATCGCGCAGGAAGCCGCCGGCCGGCAGCGTGCCGGCCAGGATGATCGCGGTGAAAGCCAGCGCCGCGACGCCCGCGTGCTTGAGGCCCCGCTTCTCGTCGGCGCTCAGCTTCTGCAGGCCCCCGTTGCCTTCCTGAGTCTGTCCGGCGTACGCACCGAGGCGCGGCACGACGATCTTCTCGGTCACCCAGGTGCCGGCCACCGAGATGAAGAAGACCGACACGACCATGAAGTAGTAGTTGCAGGTCGGATTGACGAGGTAGCTGGGATCGATGATGTGCGCCGCTTCCTCGGTCAGACCCGACAGCAGGGGGTCGATGGTGCCCAGCAGCAGATTGGCGCTGTAGCCACCGGAGACCCCCGCGAACGCCGCCGCCATGCCGGCGATCGGATGCCGGCCGATGGTGTGGAAGATGATCGCGCCCAGGGGCACCAGCAGCACGTAGCCCACCTCGCTGGCGGTGTTCGACAGGATGCCCGAGAGCACGACGAGGAAGGTCAGCAGGCTGCGCGGCGCCGACAGCACGACCAGGCGCAGGGCCGCGCCGATCAGCCCGCTCCGCTCGGCGATGCCCAGACCGAGCATCGCGACCAGCACCGTGCCCAGCGGCGCGAAGCTGGTGAAGTTGGTGACCATCTCGGTCAGGATGCGGTGCAACCCATAGAGGCTGAGCAGGCTGACCGGCGCGATGACCTCGCCGGTGCTCGGGTGCGTCGCGCTGATGTTCAGCCACTTGAAGAGGCCCGAGAGCAGGACGACGAGCAGGGCCAGGCCGGCGAAAAGCGTCGCCGGGTGCGGAAGCGCGTTGCCGACGCGCTCGATGGCGCCGAGCAGACGCGTGATGAGCGCGGTCTGTCCAGGTGGCCGATCGTCGGGCAGCGGTCGGGTGTCGTTCATGCTCGCGTCGGGCTGGGGTCGTCCGGGCCGGTTGAGGAATTCATCCGTTACAAGATAACGCACGAATCGCGCGGCGGCGAGGAATTCCAGCCGGCGGACGCACATGCCGGCTGCCGCCGGCTCAGGGAGCCAGGACGAGCTTGCGAACGACGGCCACGCCGCCGCTTTCGAGCCGCGCGAGATAGACGCCGCCGGGCGCGGCCCGACCGCAGTCGCTCGTGCCGTCCCAGACGGCGATGTGCCGGCCGGCTGGCAGGCGCCCCTCATGCACGTGTGCCACGAGCCGGCCGCGGGCGTCGAAGACCTGCAGGCGCACGACGGCCGCCGCCGCCAATTCCATCACCAGTTCGGCCCGCGGGTTGAACGGGTTCGGCCGCGCGAGCAGACGCGTGACCGGCAGCGCCGGCGGCGCCGCCGCGGCCGCGTCGACGGCGAAGCTGTAGAAGCCCTCCGGGGCTCCGCGCGGCAAGGCCGCACTGCGGCCGGACTGGTCGGCGGCCGTCACGTGGTATTCGACGACGGCGCCCGGCGCCTGCGCGGGGATCGCCGCCACCAGGGAATCGGCGCCGCTGGCGGTCAGCGGCACGTCCTGCCAGGACGTGTCGCCGGCCAGGCGCCAGCGCACGAGTTGCGCGCCCGGCACGAGCGGCTCGCCGCTGCGCACCTCGAGGTAGACCCTGATCTCGTGGTCCTGTCCGGCGGGCACCAGCGGCTCGACGCGGGCGTGCAGCAGGCGCAGCATGCCGGGATCGAAGATGCCCATCGTGCGACAGTGCAACGCGTCGTACGAGTACCAGGATCCCCAGAAGAAACCGTGCACGTCGTAGCCGGGCAGCGCGTCGCGGTAGCTCTGCAGGGCCGCCGCGTCGGACGCCAGGCCGAAGAGCGGCACCAGCACCTTGCGGTTCAGGATCAGGGAGTTCGTGTAGGCGGCCACGTGGTTGCCGCTGTACGGCGGGCACCAGATGCGCAGCACGCGGTACAGCCGCCCGTAGCAGGTCAGCGCGGCGGCGAACTGGTCGGCGAGGAATTCGCAACAGGCATGTTCCCAGTGGTCGGCCGGCACCTGCTTGACCAGCACCGTCTCCTCGTCGAGCAGCTTCGCGTAGCAGTCGATGTGCTGGATGCCATAGACCTCGGGGCTGATGACGAAGCGGTAATCGGATACCCCCGTGGCGACGCCGACGCGCTGCAGGAACGTGTCGAGGTTCATGTGCGCCGCGTTCTCGGCCACCATCTGCTCGGTCGACCAGGCGAGGCCCAGGCCGTCGGTCATGATGTTGCCGCCGGTCAGGTACGCCTGCAACGGGTGGTGCGGCACGCCGAGGAACGCCGCCACCACGGCCGGGATCGCGTCGTCCTGTTCGTAGCCGCGGCCGCTGCGTTCCGGCAGCGGTTGCGACGCGACCGCGGCCGCCAGGTAGCAGCCCC
>CAZJWO010000193.1:0-3328 GCA_964549735.1 uncultured Fibrobacteraceae bacterium
GAATCTCGTGACTGGAGTTCAGACGTGTGCTCTTCCGATCTCTATGGCAGCGCGTGCGGTCCTTGGCCGGTGGCCGGGCCGTCGGCGCGGGCCCCTGGTGGCGGCAGCCGCTGCCGCTGGCCGGCGCCGGCGTATTGATCGTGCTCGTGGTGCTCGTCCTGCTGCTGTCGGGCCGCGAACGTGCGCCCGAGGTGGCCAGCCGCGAGACGCCGCGGCCGGCGCGACCGGCCGTGACCGAACCCGCCGTGCCCGTCGTATCGCAGCCGGCCGAGACGCTCGCGGCGGCGGTGCCGCCGGCCGTCGAGCCGGAGCCCGGGCCAGGGCCGGAACCCGAGCCGGAGCCGGCTGCGCCCGTGGACGCGCCGTCCGTGACCGAGCCGCCGCCGGTCGTCGTCGCGCCACCGGGCCGGCTCGTCCTGACCAGCGAACCGGCGGGAGCGCGGGTGTCGACGCGTCGCGCGCGGCAGGACCGCTGGCAGGTGCGCGGCCCGACGCCGTGGCAAGGCGAGGCGGAGAGCGGCTCCTGGCAGCTGCGGTTCGAGCTGGCCGACCACGAGGTCTACACGCGGACGGTCGAGGTCGTGTCGGGGCGCGATCTCGCGCACACGGCCAGGCTGACGGAGATCCCGCGCGGCCCTGGCTGGTTGCGGCTCGTCGTCGCGCCGCACGCCGACGTCTACGTCGACGGCGAACTGCGTCACAAGGAAGCCAAGGTGGCCGTCGTCCAGGTCACGAGCGGCCGCGCGCACACCGTGGAACTGCGCCGCGACGATCTGTTCGGCTCGCATCGCTTCGAGAACCTGCAGGTCGCGGCCGGTGAGACCCTGCAGGTCAGCCCCTATCGATTCGACATGGTCGGCCTGCAGGTCGCGTCGACGCCGACGGCCCGGCTCCTGCTCAACGGCCGCCAGCTCGACGGGTTCACGCCGTTGGAGTTGCCCCACGTCGCGGTCGGCAGCCACCGGATCACGGCTGTGCGGCCGCAGCATCGCGTGACCGGCGCCTGGCTCGTGACCCGCGAAGGAAGGATGTCGCTGACCCGACTGGCCGACGAGGACGGCCGGCCGGTGTATCGCCTGGACCTCAGGCCCGGCCAGCCGGCGAAGGTGGAATTCGAGCTGTCACCCGAATCGTGATGCGGGAGGATGCGTATGATCGCGAAGATTCGCTCCAGCGGCGCCAGACCGGCCATCTCCGTGCTGGCCCTGGCGGCCTTCGTCGCTCTGCCGGGGCCGGGCCTCGGCACGGTCACGCTGGCGTTCGCGCAGACCACGGATGATCTGCAGCGAGCCCAGGATCACTACGATTTCGCGGAGTTCGCTCAGGCGCTGGCCATCGTGGCGACGGTGCTGGCCAGCCCCGATCAGCCGCTGGAACGGCAGCGCGACGCCTACATCCTGCAGGCGCGCTGCCAGGTCGGCCTGGACCAGCGCGCCCAGGCCGAGAACTCCTTCTGCGCGGCCCTCGCGCTGGATCCGAACTGGCGCCCCGATCCTATCTTCTTCCCGCGGGCCGAGATCCTGGCCTTCGACGCGGCGCTGGCGGCCTGCCCGCCGCCGCCGCCGGACGTGCCGCTGGCGCCCGCGCCGGGCAAGCCCTGGTACAAGAAGCCGATCGTCTGGGCGGGCGCGGCGGCGGCCGTCGTCCTCGTCCTGCTGCTCAGCGGCGACGACGACGAAGAGCCGTTGCCTGATCCGCCGGCGCCGCCGGAGCGTCCGTGATGAGCGACACCGCAAGGAGACATGCCATGCGCCAACGGATCCCCTTCCTCGTCAGGGCGGGCGCCCTGCTCTGCATCCTGCTGGCGGGCGCCGTGTGGCTGGCCGGCTGCTGCGGCGCCAACCTCCGCTTCCGCAAGTGCCCGGCCAAGATCGAGCTGCACCTGACGGCCGACGCGCAGCTCAACTCCTGCACCGGGCAGGGCGCCTATGAGGTCGTGGTCCGCGTCTACGCCCTGGCCGAGAGCGCGGCCTTCATCGGCGCCGAGTTCGAGAAGCTCTGGGACGAGCCGGACGGCCTCGGCGGCGCGGTCCTCGACGTCTGGCAGCTGACGATCGAGCCGGGGCAGGTCGAGACGTTCGTCTGGCGGCGGCCGGCCGGCGCGCGCGCCATCGGCGTGGTGGCCAACTTCTGCCGGCACGACGCGGCCTGCTGGAAGCGCATCGTCGAGCTGCCGGCCGGGTCGCAGCGCATGACCCTCGGTCTGGCGGGCACCTGCGTCACGACGTTCGCCTTGCGCCCGTGAGCCCGGCGACGGGAAAGGACCACGCATGACCGCATCGTTCCATCGTCTCGCCTGGGTCGAGGGCATGTTCCTCGGCCCGCAGCACCTGCAGCAGCTGGATCGCCGATGGCTCGGCGAGGCCGCGGCGCGTCTGCAGCTCGCGCGGCCGCATGCGCAGGGCTTCTTCCGCTTGCGGATCGATGCCGAGGCGCTCGGCAGCGGCCGCCTGCAATTGCTGGAGCTGGCGGCGGTGCTGCCCGATGGCGAGCTGGTCCAGGCGCCGGGGGTCGACAGCCTGCCGCCCTCGCGCAACCTCAAGGAGCTGTTCGGGGCGGAGGTGCAGCGCCACGTCGCGTACCTGGCTTGCCCCGAAGCGCGACCGGGAGTGGCGCGCTGTCGCCTGCCCGAGCACACCTCCGCGGCGGAGAGCCCGTTCCGCGGCGAAGCGGTCACCGTCGAGGACGAGATCCAGCCCGGCCAGCAGCGCGAGATCATGGCGGCCCGGCGCAACCTGCGCCTGCTGGTCGGCGGCGAGAGCCGCGACGGCTTCTTGACCGTGCCGCTGGCGACCATCGTGCGCGACGCCGACGGGCGCTTCGCCCTGGCCGAGGACTTCGCGCCGCCCAGCCTGTCGGTCGCGGCCTGCGGGCCGCTGCCACGCATCCTGCAGCGCCTCGTCGAACTGCTCGCGGCCAAGAGCACGGCGCTGACCGAACAGACGCGGCAGCGCAGCGGCGGCGTCGTGGAGTTCGGGGCCAGCGACGCCGGCAACTTCTGGCTGCTCAACACGGTCAATACGTACCTGCCCCTGATCGCCCACCTGCAGCAGAGCGCGGACGAACATCCGGTCACGGTCTACCGGGCGCTGGCCATGCTGGCGGGCGCGCTGACCACGTTCAGCACCGAGCAGCACGCGCGCGACCTGCCGCCGTACGACCACGCCGCCGCGGGACCGCTGTTCCGCGATCTGGAACAGCGCATCCGAACCCTGCTCGAGACCGTCACCCCGACGCGCTATCGCACGGTGGTCCTGACCGCCAAGAGCGACACGCTCTTGACAGATCGGAAGAGCACACGTCTGAACTCCAGTCACCGCTCATTATC
>CAZJWO010000194.1:0-3303 GCA_964549735.1 uncultured Fibrobacteraceae bacterium
CCGGCTACCTGCCGCAGAACGCGCGGCAGGATCTCGACTTCCCGATCACGGTGCGCGACGCGGTCGGCCACGGCCGCCTCGGCGGCGGCCACGGGTGGGGCCCCTGGCGCCGGCAGGATCGCGAGGCCGTCCTCGCCGCGCTGGCGGAGACCGGCTGCAGCGACCTGGTCGACCGCCCGCTGGCGCGCCTCAGCGGCGGCCAGCGCCAGCGCGTGCTCATCGCCCGCGCGCTGGTCACGGCGCCCGAACTTCTGATCCTCGACGAACCGGCGGCCGGGCTCGACCCGGCGAGCCAGACCGATCTCTACGACCTGCTCTCGCGCCTGGCGCGCCGCCTGACGGTGCTCGTGGTCAGCCACCACATGACGCTGGTCTCGCACCACGTGCAGCAGGTGGTCTGCGTGCACGACGGCCACCTGCACGTGCCGGACACCGCCGCGATCGGCCCCGAGCTGGCCGCGTTCTTCCCCGACATGCAGAACATGGTGCTCGTGCGCCACGCGCACGACGACTGTCCCCCTTGCGGAAAGACCGGCGATGCTTGAGTTCTGGCACGCGCTGGGCGAACACGCCTTCCTGCGCATGGCCCTCGTCGCGGGCCTGGTCGCCAGCGTCGCCGCCGGCCTGATCGGCAGCTTCGTGGTCACCCGCCGCATCACGACGGTGGCCGGCGGGCTCGCCCACGCGGTGCTCGGCGGCATGGGCCTGGCGTACTGGCTGCTGACGGCGCACGGCTGGAGCGCGGTGCACCCGCTGCATGGCGCGCTGGTCTTCGCACTGCTGGGCGCGCTGATCCTCGGCCGGGTGCAGGCCACCGGCGGCGAACGCATGGACACCGCGATCAGCGCCCTGTGGGCCGTCGGCATGGCCCTGGGCGTGATCTTCCTGTTCCGCTCGCCCGGCTACAAGGTCGACCTCATGAGCTACCTCTTCGGCAACATCATGCTGGTCGACGCCGGCGCCCTGCGCCTGCTCATCCTGCTCGACGTCATCGTGCTGGCGGTGGTGTGGTTCTTCTACCACCAGCTCGTGGCGGTCAGCTTCGACCCCGAATTCGCGCGCCTGCGCGGCCTGAACGTCGACGGCTGGTCCACGCTGCTGCTGGTGCTGGTGGCGTTGACCGTGGTCAGCCTGGTCTACGTCGTGGGCATCGTGATGGTCATCGCCCTGCTCACCCTGCCCGCCGCCACGGTGGGGCGGTTCACGTCCCGCCTGGGCGTCATGATGGCGGCGGCGGCCATCCTCTGCGCCGCGACCAGCACGGCCGGCCTGGTGCTCAGCTACCTCTGGGACCTGCCGACCGGCGCGGTGACGATCCTGGTCGCGGCGGGCCTCTACCTCCTGTCGCTCGCGCTGCAGCGCAAGCCGCTGCGGCGGCTGCTGCCGGGCGGCGACTGAGATGGCGGCCGCGCGGTCCGCGCTCGTGGTCGGCGGCGGCGCGGCCGGCATGTTCGCCGCGATCCGCGCCGCCGAGCTGGCGCCCGACCTGCGCGTGACGGTCCTGGAGAAGGGCCGCGAGCTGCTGCAGAAGGTGGCGATCTCCGGCGGCGGACGCTGCAACGTGACGCACGACTGCCGCGACCCGCGCGAGCTGGTGAAGTTCTATCCGCGCGGCGGCCGCGAGCTGCGCGGCATGTTCAGCCGCTTCGCCGCCCAGGACACGATCGACTGGTTCGCCGCGCGCGGCGTCGCCCTGAAGACCGAGGCGGACGGCCGCATGTTCCCCGTGACCGACGACTCGGCGACGATCACCGGCTGCCTGCTCGACGCGGCCAGGGCGGCCGGCGTCGTGATCCTCACCCGCCGGCAGGTGCGCGCCGCGCGCCGCGACACGCACGGGTTCGCGGTCGAGATCGCCGACGGCGAGACGATGTCCGCCGACCGCCTGCTGATCGCCAGCGGCGGCATGCGCGGCGGCGGCGGCCGCGAGATCGCCGCCGGCTTCGGGCACACGATCGCCGAACCGGTGCCCTCGCTGTTCTCGCTGCACCTCGAGGATGCGCGCCTGCGCGACCTGGCCGGCCTCTCGGTCGAGGACGTCGAGGTGCGCGTCGCCGGCGTCAAGGACCTGCGCAGCCGCGGCCCGCTGCTCGTGACGCACTGGGGCGCGAGCGGTCCGGCGGTCCTGAAGCTCTCGGCATGGGGCGCGCGCGCGCTCGCCGAACGCGACTACACGTGCGAGCTGCTGCTGGACTGGCTGCCGGCGGTCGCGGCCCCGGAGGTCGCGGCGCTGATCGCCGCCGCGCGCACCGCACACCCGCGCCGCCAGGTGGCCGGCGCGCCGCTCGGCGATCTGCCCCGGCGCCTGTGGGAACGGCTGGCCGCCGCGGCCGGCGTGCCCGAGGGGCGCACCTGGAGCGAGCTGCGCCGCGAGGAAGCGCAGGCGCTCACGGCCCAACTCAAGGCCGGCAGCTACCGGGTCGCCGGCAAGACCCTGAACAAGGACGAGTTCGTGACCTGCGGCGGCGTGCCGCTCGGCGAGGTCGACCTGCGGCGCATGGAGAGCCGGCTGGTCACGGGCCTGTTCTTCGCCGGCGAGGTCCTGGACATCGACGGCATCACGGGCGGCTTCAATCTGCAGGCGGCGTGGACGGGCGGTTGGATCGCGGGGCAGGGTCTGGCGGGAGATCCGTGAATCTATAGAGTGAATCGATCACGCGGGGCGCAGAATCGGTCCAGCATGGAGCCGTGGGAACCTCGTCCGACGAAACGATCCCGGCGCCCTGCTCGATCACGCGAAGGTAATCCTCATCCGCTAACGTACACTCACCTGCAGGCGTGATGCCCGCTCCAAGAAACAGAGCGGCAACCAGGGCGCCAACCGCCGATCGCTTCATGACTCTCTCCACCCGTGTTTAAAGACCTGAGGCAACGCCTCGCCACTGCCAACGCGAAGTCAGCTCGCTATTTTCTACGATACCGGTCCTGCTGATTGAAGAACCTCATGGCCGATCGACGCTGGAGTCCACAGCGGCCAGCGCCGGCTCGCGTGGCCTTGCAGGACTTCCTCGACGGGACCGGAGGTACGGCCGCAGTCCGCCGCTTCGCCATCAGAGCTGTTCAAGAATTGCGCTTGCCAGAGGAGTCCAGATCGGCTTGTTGGCAAAGCCCCCTACGAAACCCGCCGCTCGAGCATTTCCGCGATCCAAACCTTGATGATCGACTGGCGGGTGACCCCGAGTCGTTTCGCCTCGCGATCTAGCGATTCGATCATCCACGCCGGGAAGTCGACGTTGATCCGACGCGGCTCCTGATTCTTTCGGCGAGCCTTGGACAGATCCAACTCCGAGGTGACGTCTTCAC
>CAZJWO010000195.1:0-3296 GCA_964549735.1 uncultured Fibrobacteraceae bacterium
ACACACTTCCCCCACCCGACGATCTCCCTCTCTGGGGGTGGGTTATCTCGAAGCTTACGCGGCGGCGCAGGCCGCCGCCGACCATTAGCCCGGGTTAGCCCGGACCGCCCCCATTGACCGCCCGCCAGCGGACCGGTAACCTGCAGCCTCGCGGCGACACGTGCGCTCCTCCCGGAAACGGACCGTGACACCATGGCCAAGCGCTCCGCCAGCTTCGTGTGTTCCGATTGCGGCCACGCCGAGGTCCGCTGGTACGGCCGCTGCCCCGCCTGCGGCACCTTCGGCACGCTCAAGGAGTTCCGTCCCGCCGCGCCGGGCGCGGGCGCCGGCCGCGGCGCCAGGGGCTTCGGCGCCGGCGGGTCGTCGTCTCGGCAGCCGGTCGACCCCGCCGCCGGCCGGCCGGTGTTCCTGCGCGACATCGATGCGGCGCGCGCCAGGCGCCTGGCCGTCGAGCCGGCCGAGATCGCGCGCGTGCTCGGCGGCGGCCTGGTCGAGGGATCGGTCGTGCTGCTGGGCGGCGAGCCCGGCGTCGGCAAGTCGACCCTCTTGACCGGCCTGGCCCTCGGCTGGGTCCGCCGGGGCGTGCGGGTGCTGTACGTGGCCGGCGAGGAGTCGCCGGCCCAGATCCGGATGCGGGCGGAGCGCCTCGGGTTCGCGCCGCAGAGCGAGGAAGGTTTCGAGATCCTGTCCGAGGTGCGGCTCGAACCGCTGGTGGAGATCCTGGAGGAGGCGATCGCCGCCGACGCGGGCCGTCCGACCGTCGTGATCGCCGACTCGGTGCAGACGCTGCACGGCGAGCAGGTCGACAGCTTCCCCGGTTCGCCCAACCAGATCCGCTACTGCGGCGGCACGCTGGCCGAGCTGGCGCGCCGCCGGGGCTGCCCGGTCTGGCTGGTCGGGCACGTGACCAAGACCGGCGACCTCGCCGGCCCCAAGCTCCTGGAGCACATGGTCGACACGGTCCTCTATTTCGAGGGTTCCGGCGGCGGCGCCGTGCGCCTGGTGCGCGCCTTCAAGAACCGCTTCGGCACGACCGGCGAGTTGGCCGTCCTGGAGATGCGCGCCGACGGACTGTTCCCGGTCGCGGACGTCGGCGCGCTGTTCCTGGGCAGCGCCGACCGTCGTGAGCCCGGGGCCGCCGTGTGCGCCGTGCAGAACGGATCGCGCATCTTCCTGGTCGAGGTGCAGGCGCTCGTCGCGCCGTCGCGGTACGGCACGCCCCAACGCGTCGTGCAGGGCGTCGACAGCAAACGGGTCGCGTTGTTGGCGGCGATCCTGGAGAAGCGCGCGGGGCTCGACCTCGCCGGTTGCGACATCTTCGTCAAGGTGGCCGGCGGCGGGCGGCTCGATGATCCCGCCGCCGACCTCGCGATCCTCGCGGCGCTTGCCTCGAGCCTGCGCGAACGGCCGTTGCCGCCGGGAACCCTGGTACTCGGCGAGGTGGGTTTGACGGGCGCCGTACGTCCGGCCGCGGCCGAACCGGAGCGCCTGCGCGAGGCGGCGCGGCACGGATTCCGGCGCGCGGTCTGCGCGGCGTCGCCCGCGGCGCGCGCCACCGATGGCGACCCGGCCGCCGCGGATTCGCGGCCGCGCCCGCCGCGCGGCCTGGCACTGCTGCACGCGTCCAGCGTCGAGGAAGCCGTCGCGTTGGCGCTGGCGCCGCACGCGGAGACGACGGGCCCGCGGGCGGACCGGTCGCGCCGGGAGGAGACCAGTTGACCGGCATCCTGCAGCCGCGCTTGTACTTCGTGCTGCTGGCCGGCGGCGCGTCGCTGCGCGCCGGCGGCGGCGACGGCAGCGCGCCCAAACAGTTCCGCGATGCGGGCGGCGAGATGCTGCTGATGCGCAGCTTGCGGGAGCTGATCCGGGCGCCGGGCGTGGCGCGCGCGGTGCTGGTCGTGGCCGAAGCCTGGCGGCCGCTGGTCGCCCAGACGTTGCAGGAGGCGGCGCTCAGCGTGCCCTGGCACCTGGCGGACGCCGGTCCCCATCGCACGGCCTCGGCCTGGCACGCCCTCGTCTGCCTGGCCGGGCTGCCGCCGGGGCAGCGGCCCGCCGCGGACGACCTCATCGCCATCCACGACGCGGCGCGGCCGTTCGCCAGCCGGCATCTGCTGGCGCGGGTGGCGCGCGCCGCGGCTCGGCACGGAGCCGCGGTGCCCGGCGTGCCGGTCGCCGACACGATCGTCCAGCTTGAGCCCGCGGCCGAGCCCGCGCCGGCGCCGGAGGAGTTCCTCGCCGCCGAGGAACCCGCCGTGGCGTCGTACCTCGAACGATCCTCGCTGATCGCTGTCCAGACACCCCAGGTCGCCCGCTGGCGCGAGCTGTACGATGCCCATGCGTGGGCGGCCGGCAACGGCCGCGCCTTCACCGACGACGGCGGGCTGCTAGCGGCGCGCGGTCTGTCGCCGGCGGTGGTCATGGGCGAAGCGGGCAACTGGAAGATCACGACGGAGGACGACTGGCAGCGGGCTGTGTCCGCCTGGCGGTAGACTCCCACGTCCTAGCGACGGCCCTTCGTGAATGATCGGGGTTGAGCCTGCAACATTCCTCGTGGAATGACCCTTGCGGCAGCCGACCACACTGCCTAGATATAAATCAGACAATTACTCACCTGGATCAGCCGAGAGGACCCGCCATGTCCGGCGCCCGCAGCTTCGTCCGGCGCACCTTCGTGCCCGTCTGCGTCCTGATCGTCCTGCTGGCGGCGCCGGCCGCGGCGCAGTACGTCACCTTCCCGCGGCTCGGCCTGTCCGCCGCGCCCGACCGCTACGAGCCGAACATCGCCGTCGCTGGGCGCGACACCTTCGAACTGCACGTCCTGGTGCTGCCGCGGCAAGAACAGACGGTGCACGAGCACTCGTTCACCTCGTTCCACTGGGCCGTGCTGGACGCCTGCTGCGGCGGCGCGGCGGTCATCCTCGACGAGGACTACAACCCGGCCTGCCGCAACGACGGCGACATCTTCGGCGGCTTCGTCACGACGTTCGAGGAATGCGTGACCGGCGAGGTCGTCCATCTGGCGACCCTCCGGATGCAGATGGCGATCGACATTCCCGGCGTCTATTGGATCATCGCCGGACCGATCTCCCAGGCGCTGACGTGCGATGCGCAACCGGTCGTCATGACCGACCTGACGGTCTACGTGGACTACACGACGGACATCACCCCGGTGACCGCCGCGAGCTGGAGCGGCGTCAAGGCCCTCTTCGACTGATCGAGAGCGACGAACAGACGCCGCCTGCGTTCTGGAGATCGGAAGAGCGTCGTGTAGGGAAAGAGTGTAGGGTAGGGGGGTG
>CAZJWO010000196.1:0-3173 GCA_964549735.1 uncultured Fibrobacteraceae bacterium
ACGGAAATCGGCGATGTCCTCGCGCCTGCGGCGCTGCGGAGTTCGCCGATTTCCGTTCCTGACGCCAGGCACCGTCGCCGGTTGGGCGCTGTGGAGGTTATGGCGGTGAGGCGAAGCCTTGCGCTCTGGCTGGTCGCGCTGGTCTTGACCCTCGGCAGCGCGGCCTGGCAACGGCTGACCGGGCCGACCTACCCGGTGCGCGTGGATGAAATCGCCGCAGGTCAGCCGATCAAGGGCCGTCTCATGCGCTCGCAGACGGTCGGCGTCGTGGTGCCCATCGACCTCGTGGTGGGTCCTGGCCTCGTTGGCGAGGCGCGTTGGCGGCGCTGGCCTGGCGAGCATCCGTGGCAGACCGTCGCGCTGCGCCGCGTCGCCGATCGTCTGGTCGGTGAACTGCCGGCCCAGCAGGCGAAGGCCGCGCGCATCGAGTATGTCGTGGAGGTCACGGACGAACGGGGTAGCACGGTCACGGTCTCGGCGCGGCTGCGCTTCAAGGGCGCCGTGCCGGGAGCCGTGCTGGCGGTGCACGTGGTGGCGATGTTCCTGGGGATGCTGCTGAGCCTGCGCGCGGGGCTGGAGGCACTCGCGCGCGGACCGCAGCTGGCGTGCCTCGTAACGCTGACGCTCCTCTGCCTCGGCGGGGGCGGTCTCCTTCTCGGGCCGATCGTCCAGAAATACGCCTTCGACGCCTACTGGACCGGCTGGCCGGTCGGCGAAGACCTCACCGACAACAAGCTCGCCGTGGCGGTGCTGGTCTGGCTGATCGCCGCGTGGCAGGTCCGGCGGCAGCGCCGCTGGTGGGCCGTCGCGGCCAGCGCCGTGACGCTCGCGATCTTCCTGATACCGCACAGCCTGCACGGATCAACCCATGACTGGCAGACCGGGCGCCATATCCAGGCGGCGGCGGCCTGGTGGCGGCCGCTGGGCTGATCCTCCGCGGCGGGACGCCGCCGGCGCGATCGGCCCGCCGCATCATTGCCAACCCGTCGTTCGTCCCTTGTTCTGTTCGCGCAGCCAGTCGAGCAAGGGGTCGTAATATTCCAGCATCGCCGAGGCGCTCAAGGGTTCGCCGGTGGCTTCCCAGAGCAGTCGGCTCCAATCGCGGGTCGCCCCGGCCGCCAGGATGGAGGCGAGGTAGATGCCCGTCTGCGCGCTGCCCCGGTAGTTCGCCTCGTGCACGTCCTGCTGCAGGATCTGGCGGCTGATGTAGCGATGCAGCTGATGGCCGACGACCTGGCTGATCGCCAGGTCGAAGATGCGAGCCGGCTCCTCGCTGATGTGCGGCAGGGCCGCGGGATCGCAGTGGTCCTCGCCGCGCGGCGTCGGCGGGGCGAGCCCCTGGTAGGTCGCGGCGTATCGCCACCAACGCTCGTTGTAGAAGTGCCGCGGCAGCTCTTCCGCGTAGAAGTCGTATTCCCAGTGGGTCACCGTGCCGCAGGCGAACGGCAGGAAGACGACCGGTCCGGTGAGCGCCTGGCTCAGCAGCCAGCGGATGCGGTCCGGCGTCTGGTCCGGACGCAGGAGGCCGAGCTCCCGCAGGTACGGCAGACGGGTGCAGGCCAGTTCGCCGAGCGCGCCGATCGCGTCGTGCAGACCGCGGTTGGCGCCGCGCCGCAACAGCGGCGGCACCTCCGGACGCGCGTAGCTCAGGCAGTAGTACGCCTTGCCGATCTCGTGATGGGCCGTGCGGAACCAGCCGAAATCCGCCCGCAGATTCATGAGCGAGCGCACATCCTGGTCGAGATCGAGGTGCCAGGTCGCGGCGCCGCCGATCTTGCGGCGGTTGGCCTCGGCGGGCAGCTCATAGAGGTCGCTGCGTCCCCAGAACGTCAATGGCAGCGTGGGGAAACCGAGATCGACGTAGAAGCTCTCCGCCTGCTCGACGATCCACTGTGGGGACACGTTGCGCAGCAGACCGTCCAGATCGACGCCCGCCACGATGTGCGGCCACGTGCGGCCCCAGCGTTCCGGCAGCCAGTGCACGGGGATCAGGCGCGGCGGCGGGCTCTGAGCATAGCGTGCGGCCAGCTCGTGCCGCACCCAGCAATGCAGCTGTTCGTACAGCGGCCGCAGGCCTTCGCGCAGGTCGTCCAGGAGCAGGAGCATCTCGCGGCCGGTCAGACCGTAATCGGCGCAAGCGAGGTCGAAATACGATCCGTAGCCCATGCTGCGCGCGGCGGCGTTGCGCAGTTCCTGCAGTTCGGCGAGGCCGTCCTTCAGGGTGACGCCCACCCGGCCGCCGGCCTCCCAGGCGGCCTGCCGCGTCGCCAGGTCGCGGCTTTCCAGCAGCAGCTTCTGCAGCGCGTCGAGCGTGACGTCCTGTGCCGATTGTCCGGGCTGGCGCAGCTGGTAGCGATGGCTGGCCAGCACCGCGCTCTGGCGCGCTTCGGCCTGCAACAGCCTGCCGACCGTCGCCGGCGCCGTGCCGGGATTCTGGGCCGCCAGTTCCCACGCGATCTCAAGCTGGCGGAATTGGCGTTCGTCGAGGTCGGTCGCTCGGCGCAACTGCCGCAGGCGGTCGATGACCGGGCGGCCGCCGGTGAAATCGGCCAGCGCCTGCGCGGCCGCGATCGCGGCTCGGCTCGTGGCCTCGTTCACGTCGATGCTCGCCTGCCAGCGCGCCGTGGCGGCTGCCGTCCACAGCCGGCGGTATGTGGCGTTGTAATCCTCGAGGAACGCGGCGACCTCGGCCGCGCTCGGCGCCGGGTGCTCGGCGGCGACGCGATGCGAGGCGCTGGTCGGGTCCGGGGCGCGCCGCAGGAGCACGAGCACGAGCACCGCGCCGGCAGCGAGCAGAACGAGGCCGGCGGCCAGCAGCCTGCGGATACTCATGGCTCCCCTTTCACTCTGGCCTGGCGTCGATCCTCGCATCATAAGCAGTCGGGCGAAGCGCTGTAAAGCAGAGGTCGCGGCCTTGGTAACGCGAAGCCCCGGGCGGGCGCCCCGGGGCCGGTTGCTGTTCGCGTGGCTCCGCTCACTTGATGAGCGCCATCTTGCCGATCTTGACTTCGCCACCGGTGCGGGTCTCGTAGAAGTAGACGCCCGAAGCAGCCTGGCTGCCACGATCGGTCGTGCCGTCCCAGACGATGTCATGGGCGCCGGCCTCGAGCTGACCATCGACCAGGGTCCGCACCAGCTCGCCGCGGACGTTGAACACCTTCAGGCTGACCTCG
>CAZJWO010000197.1:0-2942 GCA_964549735.1 uncultured Fibrobacteraceae bacterium
CCGACGGCTTCGTCGACCGGTTGCTGCCGATGATCTACACGCGCGATCCGGCGTCGTTCCAGGCCGACCTCGCCGCCTGGCGCGCCGTCGCGCCGGCCGATCGCCTGACGCCGGGCCTCGGTGTGCACCTGCACGCGCCGGCGGACCTGCCGCCGCAGCTGACCGCCGCGGCCGGCAACGCGGGCTTCGCGCTCTTCGCCTACAGCGCGCTCTGCGAGAGCGCCAATCCGGAGCAGGACAAGAGCCCCGCGGCCCGCGCGCTGCGGTCGCAGCTGCAGGCGATGCTTGAACCCTGAGCCCGGACGCGGCAAAATCGCGCCTGATCGCATGCTCCGGGGAGGCTGCATCGGTGTCCGCCTGGTCCTTCGCCCGCCGCACCGTCCTGAACCCCCGCTCGCGCGCCTGCTGCTGGAAGCACCCCGCGCGGGCGAGCCGCATGATCGCCGGCGCGGGCCACAACTGCCTGCTCGGCCTCGGCGAGAGGTTGCGCCCGGGCCGGCAGCGCGAGTGCCCGGTCTGCCGCTGGCAGGGCCGGCGCTTCCGCACGTTCATCTCGCCGGAGGACGTGATCCCCGGCTGCATCTGTCCGCTCTGCGGCTCGTTCGATCGCGAGCGCCATCTGGCTCTGGGCATGCGCGAAGCGATCGCCGCCCGCGCCGCCGTGCCGGGCACGCTGCTCGGCCTGTCGCTCGCGCCCGCCATGAGCTACCTGCTCGCGAACGAGGGCTTCGGCCGCTGTTTCCGGGTCGACTACGACCGCGTCGATCCCCGCTACCGGCCGGAGGCCGCGATCGACATGCGCCGGGTGGGTTTCCGCGACGGATCGTTCGACTGGATCGTCTGCAGCCACGTGCTCGACCACATCCCGGAGCTCGAGCCCGCCGTGGACGAGATGCTGCGCCTGTTGCGGCCGGGCGGCCGAGCCTGGATCCAGGTCGCCTACCAGGAGGACCTCGCCCGCAGCCGCCCCATCGCGCGCGATCCGCGCTCGCCGGACGCCCATGCGTGGCGATTCGGGGCAGACTTCGCGGCGCTGCTGGCGCGGCCTGGCTGGACCGTCATGACTGCGCACGCCGCGGCCCTCGATGCCGAACTGCGGCGGCGCCATGGCATCCATCCCGTCGAGCGCTACTGGGTCGGGCGGAAGCCGGGCTCGCGCTGAGCGAGCCGCGGAACTTTCCCCTGTCGCCGCCCTGTGTTATCTTGCGGGGCCTTGCGGGCGAGCCCCGCCTCGCTGTGCTTGTCGAACCCCGGCCCTCCGGCAAGAGCCCGTCAACGGAAAGACGACCACCATGGCCGAGATCACCAGGCGCGCCGACGACTACAACCGCTGGTACCAGGACGTCATCCGCGAGGCCGAACTGGCCGACAACTCGCCGGTGCGCGGGTGCATGGTCATCCGGCCGAACGGCTACGCGATCTGGGAGAACATCCAGCGCACGCTCGACGACAAGTTCAAGGAGCTTGGCCACGTCAACGCCTACTTCCCGCTCCTGATCCCCAAGAGCTTCCTGGCCAAGGAGGCCGAGCACGTCGAGGGGTTCGCCAAGGAGTGCGCGATCGTCACGCACCACCGCCTCATGCAGGTCGAGCGCGACGGCAAGGTCGACGTGGTCCCCGATCCCGCCTCGAAGCTGGAAGAGGAATACGTGATCCGGCCCACGAGCGAGACGGTCATCTGGGACATGTACCGCAAGTGGATCCAGAGCTACCGCGACCTGCCGATCCTCATCAACCAGTGGGCCAACGTCATGCGCTGGGAGCTGCGCACCCGCATGTTCCTGCGCACCACAGAGTTCCTCTGGCAGGAGGGGCACACCGCCCACGCGACGGCCGCCGAGAGCCGCGCCGAGACGCTGCAGATGCTCGAGGTCTACCGCTGGTTCGCCGAGGAAGTGCTCGCGATGCCGGTCGTCACCGGGGCCAAGACCCCGGCCGAGCGCTTCGCCGGCGCCGTGGAGACCTACTCGATCGAGGCGATGATGCAGGACAACAAGGCCCTGCAGGCGGCTACCAGCCATGACCTCGGGCAGAACTTCGCCCGCGCGTTCGATGTGAAGTTCCAGGATCAGGAAGGCAAGGTCGACCTGGTCTGGGCCACGAGCTGGGGCATGTCGACGCGCATCATCGGAGCCCTGCTCATGACGCACAGCGACGACGACGGCCTCGTGCTGCCGCCGCGCATCGCCGGCACCAAGGCCGTCATCGTGCCCATCTGGAAGAACGACGAGGAGAAGGCCGCCGTCGTGGGGGCCGCCCATGAACTGGCGGGAGAGCTGCGGCCGCGAGTCGGCCGCGTGCACGTCGACGACCGCGACAACCTGCGCCCGGGCTGGAAATACGGCGAGTGGGAGCGCAAGGGCGTGCCGCTGCGCCTGGAACTCGGTCCGCGCGACCTGGCCGCCGCGACCGTCATGCTCAAGGCCCGCCACGACGGCGCCAAGCAGTCGGTGCCGTTCGCCGGCCTCGCCGCCGGCGTGGCGGCCGAGCTGGACCGCATCCAGCACGACCTCTTCGCGCGGGCCAAGGCCCGCCTCGCGGCCAACACGCATCGCCTCGACACCTGGACCGAGTTCACGGATCTCTTCGTCTCGCGCGGCGGCGGCTTCGTGCACGCGCACTGGTGCGGCGAGGGAACGTGCGAGGCGCAGATCCAGGATGAGACCAAGGTGACCATCCGCACCATCCCGTTCGCGCGGGAGGCGGGTGCCGGCGCCTGCGTGCGCTGCGGCAAGCCGAGCGCGGGACGCGTCCTGTTCGCGCAAGCTTATTGAACCGCGAGCGGCCGCCATCGCGCGGCCGCCGCCGAGATGAGCGACCTTGACCTGAAGGCGCTGAACCGAGCGGGGAGGTGCGGCCATGTTGCCTGGCGATCCCTGGACCGTGGCCAAGAGCGAGCAGCTCTACGGATTCGAGCATTGGGGGGCGGGCTACTTCGGGGT
>CAZJWO010000198.1:0-2907 GCA_964549735.1 uncultured Fibrobacteraceae bacterium
ACCAGCCAGACGGTAGTTCCCAGTCCGGGCCGGCTCTCGACGCGGATCAGACCGCCGTGCGCCTCGACCAGACCTCGCGTGATGTGCAGGCCGAGGCCGGCGCCCGGCAGGCGGCGCGTCTCGACCCGGTCTTCGCGATGGAAGGGCTGGAAGATCGTCGCGAGGAAGTCCGCGCTCATGCCCAGGCCGGTGTCCTGGACCGCCAGCGTGAACACGTCGAGCGGCAGATCGAAACGCCGCGCCAGGAGCGGTCCCGCGCTGCGGCTCGGACCGGCGCTCGCGTCGAGCCGGTCCTGCAGGCTGACGCGCACCGTGCCGCCGCTGGCGGTGTACTTGATCGCGTTGCCGACCACGTTGTGCAGCATCTGCTGGACCTTGTCCGCGTCGACGCAGGCGCGGAAGCTCGCCGGCAGATCCTCCGCTTCCAGCCGCAGACCCTTCTCCCGGCAGACGACGGCCAGCATGTCGAGCTCGTCGCGCAACAGCACGCCCAGGTCGACGGTCTCCGCCTGCAGGGCCTGGCGGCTGGCGCCGCTGAGGCGGGCGTCCAGCAGGTCGCCGAGCAGCCGGTTGAGCCGTTCGAGGTTGCGGCGGCTCGTGCCGAGGAACCGCTGCTGGTCGGCCGACAGGGGTCCCGCGTCGCCGCGCAGCACGAGGTCGAGGCTGGTCTGCATGGCGGCCAGCGGCGTGCGCAGCTCGTGGCCGAGCATGCGCATGGCGGCCTCCTGCTCCGCGGGATGTTCGCCGGGGGGATCCGCCGGCTGCAAGGCGATCAGGCGGGCGCCATCCGCGGTGACGGCGTTGCCGACCGTCACGGCGAGGCTGCGGTTGCGGCTGAGCGAGGCGGTCAGCACTTCGCTCGTCTGGCCGGCGACGTCGAGCCGGCGGACCGCGCCCACGAGCCAGTTCTGCCAGCGGCCGCCGTCATCGCCGAGGGTCTCGGCCAACAGGCGGCGAGCGGCCCGGTTCAGGGCGACGACCTGGTCGCTGCCCAGCAGCGCGATCGCCGCGGGCGCCTCGTCCCAGGCCGCCGGCGCTTCGGGCCACGGCGTGTCTGCGCGCGGGTCCAGACGCCGCGCCGCGGCCGTCAGGTGCTCGCGCGTCGCGAGCCAGACGAGGCGCGCGTCGCGGATCAAGGGGTGATCCTGGTCGACGAGTGGGTCGGCGCCCGCCAACACCAGCGCCCCCCGCCGCGCCTGGCCCGAGTGTGCGAGCCACAGCGGCAAGGCCAGGCACCAGGCGAGTCCGAAACGCCGCAGCATCGCCGCGCCGGGCTGGAACGGATCGTCGCTCAGCTTGATCCACGACGGCCGATCATCGACCGCGACCAGCGGGCTGTGGCGCCCGTCGAGCGCCTCCTGCAGCAGCCGGCGATCGCAGCGACGGCAGCCGCCGGCCACCCAGTCGTACCCCGCCGCCGCCGTCGCCGGCGTGCGCTGCAGCCCGATCAGCGCCACGTCGCAGGACGCGACGCGCCTCGCCAGGCGCGAGGCCGACGCCAGGACCCGCAGCGGCTGATCGGTCTCGACCAGGGCCGCCGCCAGGCGCAGGCCGAAGGCGTGGTCGTCGCTCTTGCGGGCGCGACCGCGGCCGAACAGACGGGCCAGCGGGGTCGGCATGTTTTGCTCTCCGCTCCGAAGCGCCGTGAAGGCCCCGGCAGATCGACAGCGTTGCCGGGCAACGGCTTGGGCGCGCGGCGGCTGACCGCGAGCCACGCTGCGGTCGTATGTTGCAACGCTTGTGCCAGGCTGTCGGCGCGCCGCCGGCGCTCAGTCCGCGTAGCCGCGGGGATGGGCGCTGTGCCACGCCCAGGCGTCGGCGAGCAGGGTCGCCAGGTCGCTGCGCTGGGGCCGCCAGCCCAGCAGCTGCCGCGCGCGGTCGTTGGCGGCCACCAGGCGCGCCGGATCGCCCGCGCGCCGCGGCTGCACCGGCGGCTGCACCGCGTGGCCGGTCGCCCGCCGGGCGGCGTCGATGATCTGGCGCACGGAGTAGCCGGTGCCGGTGCCGAGGTTCAGCGCCGTGAAGCCGGGATTCTCGGCCCAGAGCAGCGCCAGGACGTGGGCCTCGGCCAGGTCGCGTACGTGGATGTAGTCGCGGATGCAGGTGCCGTCCGGCGTGGGATAGTCGTCGCCGAAGACGGCAAAAGTTTCCCCGGGCACGAGCAGCGAACGCAGCAGGCGTGGGATGAGGTGGGTCTCCGGCGCGTGGTCCTCGCCCAGCGCGTGCCAGGCGCCGGCGGCGTTGAAATACCGCAGGGCCACGGCCGCCAGGCCGCCGGCGGCCGCCGCGTCCGCCAGCGCGTGCTCCATGGCGAGCTTCGTGCGCCCGTACGGGTTGACCGGCTCCAGGCGCGCGTCCTCGGCGATCGGCACGCGCGCGGGCTCGCCGTACACCGCGGCGCTCGAGGAGAAGACGAAGCGGCGCGCACCGCCGCGCGCGGCGTGCTCCAGGAGCGCCAGCGTGCCGCCGACGTTGTTGCGCCAGTACTTCAGCGGGTCGCGCACCGATTCGTCGACCAGGCTGAAGGCCGCGAAGTGCACGACCGCATCGAACGGCCGCGCGAAGACGGCCGCGAGCGCACGCTCGTCGTGCAGGCTGGCCTCATGGTGGACCGCGCCGGCCGGCAGCGCCGCGCGATGTCCCGTCGAGAGGTCGTCCAGGATCTCGACTTCTTGCCCCTGCTCGCACAGCAGCGCCGCCGTCACGCTGCCGATGTAGCCGGCGCCGCCGGTGACCAGGATGCGCATGTCAGCTCCTTGCTGCGGTCGAGGCCGCGCCCGCCAGGCGCCGCGCGAGATGCTGCCCCGTCAGGCTGGCGGCGTTGGCCGCCACGTCCCGCGGCCTGCCCTGGGCGACGAGGCGCCCGCCCTGATCGCCGCCGCCCGGTCCGAGGTCGATGACCCAGTC
>CAZJWO010000199.1:0-2852 GCA_964549735.1 uncultured Fibrobacteraceae bacterium
GCCTGCACGGGGGAATCGTCATCCCAGAGCTGGTTGAAGATCGTCCTGTGGCGGGGCGTCAAGACGCCCGCCGGCGCAAATACGCGCACGAAACGCAGCCGTCTCTCGGCCGCGCTATGATGCGGCAGGCCGGCCCGCTGCAGCCGCCCGTCGACCGTCACGAGCCACGCCTCCTGGAACGCCTCGCTCGCCTGCGGATCGACCGCCTGCGGCTGCAGGCTGCCGGCCAACAGGTCGCGGACCAGCAGGAGCTGCTGGTAGACGGTCCGCTGCGCTTTCGGCAGGCTGAAATCCGCGGCCGCCGGCGGCGACGCGTCGGGCGGCGCCAGCCCCAGCTCCCAGTCGCGGCAATCCCGGCCGGCGCGCGGTCGGGCAGGTCGCTCCTGCAGGAACTGGTCTGGGTGCAACCAGATCGTCAGGCAGCGCCGCGGCGCCGACCCGGTCACGTGCAACCAGGCGCGTTCATCCGGCGCCGGCGCGTCGAGGACGAGCGTGATGGCGGCCAACTCGCCGGCGAGATCCAGACGCCGGGCAGCCGTCTCCAACAGCGGCAGCACCAGATGCCGGAGCGGCCAGTCCGCGGGCTCGAGACTTGCCTGGACCGGTGTCACGACCTGCTCACGACGTGATGAGCTGACCGCCCCCGGCAGGGCGCAGTCGGCACAGGAAATGCCTCAGTACTGGCGGCTGCCAGACGATCTCCAACCCCTGCAGGCGTTCGCCCAGGTCGCGCACCCGCGCGCAGGCGTCGGCCACGTAGTCGAGTTGCGTGTGGCTGTAGACGCGCCGCGGCACCGCCAGGCGCACCAACTCCATGGCCGGCGCGACCGCGACACCGGTGTCCGGATCGATGTGCTCGAACATCAGGCTGCCGATCTCGCAGGCGCGGATGCCGGCTTCCAGATAGAGCGCCGCCGTGAAGCTGACGCCGGGAAAGCCGCTGGGCGCGATGTGCGGCAGCATGGCCCGCGCGTCGAGATAGATCGCGTGCCCGCCGGCGGGCCTCAGGAACGGCACGCCGTGGCTGTCGAGGCGCCGGCCGAGTCGGGCCACCTGTTCGATGCGATAGGTCAGATAGTCCTCGTCGAGGACCTCGCGCAATCCTTCGGCCACGGCCGCCAGGTCGCGGCCAGCCAGCCCGCCGTACGTGGGGAACCCTTCCTGGACGATCAAGCGGGCGGCGAGCTTCTGCGCGACCGCGTCGTCGTTCAGGGCGATGAAGCCGCCGATGTTGACCAGAGCGTCTTTCTTGGCGCTCATCGTGCAGCCATCGGCTTGCGCGAAGAATTCGCGCGCGATCGCCTCGATGCTGCGATCGGACTGGCCTGTCTCGCGGTGCTTGATGAACCACGCGTTCTCGGCGAAGCGCGCGCAATCCAGGAAGAGAGGCACGCCGTGTTCGCGGCAAATCGCCGACACCGCGCGCGCGTTGGCCAGACTCACGGGCTGGCCGCCGCCGCTGTTGTTCGTGATCGTCAGCATGACGAACGGGATGCGGTCGCCGTAGCGCGCGAACGCCGCCGCCAGCTTCGCCAAAGACATGTTGCCTTTGAAGGGCGACTCGCGCTGCGGATCGAGCGCTTCTTCACAGACGCAATCCAGAGCGACGGCGCCGCGGAACTCCACGTTGGCGCGGGTCGTGTCGAAGTGGATGTTGTTGGGCACGATGTGCCGTTCGTCGACGAGCACGCCGAAGAGCAGATTCTCGGCCGCGCGGCCCTGGTGGCAGGGGATGACGTGGCGGTAGCCGGTGATACGGCGGATCGTGCTCTCGAAGTCGTCCCAGCTGCGGCTCTGCGCATACGCCTCGTCGCCGGTCAGCATCGCGGCCCACTGGCGGTCGCTCATCGCCGACGTGCCGCTGTCGGTCAGCAGGTCGATGTAGATGGCTGCTGACGGCACCTTGAAGATGTTGTACTCGGCCTGCCGCAACCAACGCTCGCGCTCGTGGCGGGGCACGCGGTGGATGCGTTCGACGACCTTGATCCGATAGGGTTCGAAGGGAAGTTCGCGCTCCATGGCGGCTCCTCGCGCGCGACGATCGTGTCCGGGCGGCGATCACGGTCGCCGCCTCGAAGACTGTCCGCGGTCCGCTGCCGTCGCGGCCAGCAGGTCCGCTTGCGGGAAACTAACAGGCCGAACGACGCGATACAAGTGGGCGGGGCCGGTTCAACCGTCCCAATGATCCGCAAGCGGCGAACACTCCTGGTAGAGGATCAGCAAGCGGTCCGTCCCGCGCGCCAGGACGCGGCGGTGGACGACCGCGGGTTCCGATCCGAAGCAGATGTAGGCCAGGGATTCGACGGGCTCGGCGGCCGGCTCCGTGGCTGCCGACAGGCACGCGACGGCCGGACCGGCGGCCGCTCCGCGCCTGCCCAAGGCGGCATCCAGGCGGCGGCGCCAGGCCTCCCACAGCGCGGGCGGCAACGCATCGCGCGGCGCGGACGCCGCCGCCGCGAGCTCTTCGGCGCGTCGCCGCGCTGGTGCCGTCACGTTGCAACGCACCCCCCACGGCGAGCGTCGCAGGTGCTCGAGGAATCCAGGCGCCGAAGCCAGGACGTGCGCCGGCAGACCGTGCAGCCACGTCCCGTAGTCGGCGGCCTCGTCCGGCGTCAAGAACGCGGCCAGCGTCCACGCGGCGTCGCCCGTCGCCGGCGCCGCCGACAGCCCCGGCCAAACACCCTCGCGGCGCCGCGTCGCGTCGGCGAAGGCAGCCACCGTCTCCAACACGCCAGGCATGAGTAGCGGCGCCAGATCCCGCTCCGCGACCGCCGCCCAACCGCGATCGGTCAAGGCGCGCGTCAGGAGATCGGAAGAGCGTCGTGTAGGGAAAGAGTGTAGGATAGGGTGTA
>CAZJWO010000200.1:0-2785 GCA_964549735.1 uncultured Fibrobacteraceae bacterium
CTACGCAGGGGCGAGTTGCCGTCCGGGATCGCGCAGGCGTCGATGAGCGCCGCGTGCAGGCTGTCGACCGCCGCCTGGCTGCCGGCGACGATCAAACGGTCGCTGGCGAGGATCTGCGTGCCGGCGGTCAAGGTGCGGATCTGCGCGCCGTCGCGTTCGATGCCGATCACCGTCGCGCCGAAATCGCGGCGGAAGTGCAGCTCGCCGAGGGTGCGGCCGCCGAGGCCGCAGGTCCGCGGCACGTCGACGCCGGCGATCGTGAACGCGTCCTGGTCGCCCTGATCGCCGAACTCGCGGTGGGTCAGGAACGATTCGGCGCGCGCCAGGTTCTCCGGCTCGCCGAGCAGCACGAGGCGGTCGCCAGGATAGAGCACGAAATCGGCCGCGGGGTCGAAGAACGTCTTGCCGGCGCGGCTGACGGCCAGCACCGTGACGGCCGTCTCCTGACGCAGGGGAATCTCTCCCAGCGACTTGCCCGCCCACACCGTGCCCGTCTCCAGGCGCAGTTCGCGCAGGGAGATGGGCCAATCGCTGTCCGCCGGCAGCAGGTGCATGGCCGCGTTCAGGGCGTCGACGGCCTGGTCGGCCGCGTCGGCGTAGGGCCGCAGCACCAGGTCGACGCCGAGCATCTCGTAGTGGGCGGCGTCGGCCTGGGTGCGCGCCGTCAGCGCCAGCTTGCCGGGGTAATGCGCGGCGCGCAGCAGGTTGACGAGCACGGTCGTGGTCTGGCGATCCGGAGCCGCGACCAGCACCCAGCGCGTGCGGCGGATCGGCAGGTGCTCGAGCAGGTCGGGGTCCGCCATGTCGCCGTAGAGCACGGGCACGTTCTGCTCGCGCCAGTAGCGCAGGATCTGGGGATCGAAGTCGACGCCGACGACCGTCTGGCCGCGCCGCAGCAGCCGGCGCGCGATGCTGCCGCCGTAATGGCCCATGCCGAACATGAGCACGTCGACGCGGGGCAGCGACAGCGCATCGAGTTCGGCGGGAGTCTCCTCGCTGAACGGCACGCGCCGCTCGAAGAAGCCGAGCGCGGGCGCGACCGCGCGGTAGAGCGGCCCCGAGTAGAGGATCATGTAGGTCGACAGGCCGATCGTGATCAGGCCGACCAGCGTGACCAGGCCGACCGTCGCGTCGTCGACGTGGCCCAGGCTGGCGCCCAGGCCGATCAGGATGAGCGAGAATTCCGAGATCTGCGCGACGGTCAACCCCGCCAGGAAGCCGGTGCGCTTGCGATACCCCATGCGGCCCATGATCGCCATGACGATGAGCGGGTTGCCGATCAGCACGAAGACCGAGAAGACGACCGCCGGCACGACCTCGCCGCCCAGCAGCGAGAGGTTGAGCGACGAGCCCAGATGGATGAAGAAGAACAGCAGCAGGAAGTCGCGCAGGCTGAGCAGGCGCGAGCCGATCGCGTCGCGGAACGGCGTCGAGGCGATCGACATGCCGGCGACGAACGCGCCGACCTCCTTGCTGAAGCCCAGCCAATCGCCGAACGCGGCCAGACCGACGGCCCAGGCGATCGCGAACAGGACCAGCAGCTCGGGCACCCGCGCCAGCTGCTGCAGCAGCCACGGCAGGACGCGGCGCATCATGATCAGCACGCCGCCCAGGAAGGCGATGCCGTAGAGGATGACGTAGCCGAATTTCCAGAGCAGCGTCTGCTCGCCGGCGGCGCCCGCGCCGTAGGCCGACAGCGCGATCATGGCCAGCACGACGGCGAGGTCCTGCACGATCAAGAAGCCGATGGCGATGCGGCCGTGCAGGGCGTCGATCTCCCGCTTGTCCGACAGCAGCTTGACGATGATGATCGTGCTGGAGAAGGTCAGGGCCACCGCGACGTAGATCGCGGCCGTCGTCTCCAGGCCCAGCAGGCGCGCCAGTCCGAAACCGCCGAGCGACGTGAAGAGCACCTGGCCCAGGCCGGTCGCCAGCGCGACGCGGCCCATGGTGCGGATCATGACCAAGTCGAGCTTGAGCCCCACGATGAACAGCAGGATGCAGATGCCGATCTCGGCGAGCAGCTCGAGCGAGTGGGGATCGTTGATCAGATCGAGCCCATAGGGTCCGACGAGGATGCCGACGGCGATGAACGAGACGATCAGCGGCTGCTTCAGCTTGCTGCCGACGAACCCGACCAGAGCGGCGAGCACCAGGATCAGGGTCGTCTGCACGAAGACGACCTGGGTGGCGGCCGGCGCGAGCGCCGCGAGCGGCGGCTGCACGAGCCCCGTCACGGCGCGGCCGCCCCGCCGCCGGCATCCGGCGCGCGGCGGCGCGCGTCGCCGCGGCCGCTGCCGATCTCGCGGCCGATGCTCTCGATGCGCCGGCGCAGGCAGCCGTGGCACTGGCTCGCCGTCTCGGCGATGCAGGCCTTGTCGGGATAGATCTCGTACAGGGAGCGGTACGCCACGGGCGTCAGATTCGGCATCACGATGTTCGCGCCGCGCAGCAGGCCGAGCTCGCGACCGGTGGCGAGGTTGAGCGTGGCGAGCGCGGTCGTGCTCGGGATGTTCGCCCGCGGGCACGTCAGGCGGGCCAGCGCGACGACCTTGTAGGCCGTCAGCTCGTCGCGGGGCACCTGGTCCGCTCCCGCGGTGAGGCCCTCGCTGCCGGCCTTGCCGAGCGGCGTGTCTGGATGCGGGATGTAGGGTCCGACGCCGATCATGTCCAGATCGAGCGCGGCGAACGCCGCGATGTCGCGCGCGACGCTTTCCCACGTCTGGCCCGGAATGCCGAGCAGGACGCCGCTGCCCACCTCGTAGTCCAGCTCGCGCAGCAGGCG
>CAZJWO010000201.1:0-2745 GCA_964549735.1 uncultured Fibrobacteraceae bacterium
AGCGCGACCTCGGCCGCCGCCGGCTCCGGCAGCTGCAGCGCGAGCGCGCGCGCGCGGCCCTGGATGGCCCACAGCACCTGGCTGAGATCGTGGGCGAGGAACGCGATGTCGTCTTCCCGCGGCGCCAAGCCCGGCCTCCCCGGCGGCGAACCGGCGGCAGGCCGGTCCGGCGGCAGGTTAGCACCGCCGCCGCCCGCCGTCCAGCGGGGCCGGCCGCACGACTAGCCGGTGGGGACCAGGTAGCTCTCGGCGGCGACCAGCGGCAGCATCAGGCGCAGGCGCAGGCGATCCGACAGGCGCATGATGTCGAAACGAAGTTCGAGACGATTGGCCAACGCCGGATTGACCGTGAACGCCAGCAAGCGGCGCAATTGCTCGACCTCGTCGTCCGCGCGCCGCTCCTGCCTCTGGTCTGATCCGGGGGCGCAGGGCAGGTTGACGACCATCAACAGTCCGGACGGCGAACCCGCCGCCGCAGGCGCCAGCAGGCTCAGTTCCAGATGGATCGGCTGGTGCGGGACCTGGTACTCGATGGCGCGCAGCGTCTGGCGCAGCAGGCGCCGCCAGCTTTCGCGGTCCAGGCACACGACCGCGTCCCAATCGCCCGCGGTCGTCGACCAGGTCAAGGTCTGTCCCGACGCGAGATCGTCGAGATCCTCCAGGATGTCCAGCAGCGCCGTCTCGCAGGGCGCCGAGGCGTGCGGGCTCTCGCCGGCGCCCGCGGCGAGATAGTCGCAGGCCCAATCGACGGTCCGCTCGAGACGGCGGATGTTGCGCAGCGCGATATCGACCAGTTCCAGGTGCGGACCGCCGGCCCGTTCGATCTGCATGGCCAGCGTCTGCAGCGCGGTGCCGGCGGCCGTCAAGGGGGTGCGCATCTCGTGATTCACGAGATCCTGGAATCCGGTGCCGTCGGCGCTGCCGCCGGCGACGGCGAGGCACGGTTTGAGCGCCGCGGCCAGGTTCTCGCCCGTCGGGCCCGGATCGGCGATGCGCAGCCAGGCCGCCGCGCGCAGATCGGGCGGCGCCGTGGCGCCGATCAACAGCAGCGGCGCCATGGCCTGCGCCACGGCGGTCGGCGCCGGCACGACCCGCTGCCGGGCGCCGCAGGCGTAGATGACCGCGCGGGCGCGCTCGAGCGGCACCTGGGCCGGATGCACGTCGTCCGGCAGCCGCCCGGTCGTCAGCCCCCAGGCCGCCAGCCACGACCTCAAACGCATGTCCTGGGATCGATCGCCGCCAATCAGGATCTGCTGCATGCCTGCGGTGTCCTCGTTGCTGATCGCGTTCCTGGGCGTCCTTTGAGGCCGTGGAGATCAAGCGACATGCCAGCGACAGATCGCGATGGACGATCCGGCAGTACGGGAAAACCCGGACCCCGTCGGACCTGCCGGAGGAAGAATGGGAAGCGATGGGAATCGGCTCAGAAATCCTCGGGCGGAGCGTCCTGACTGGCGTTTTGCCTGCCAGGCTTGTCGTTCTGCTTCTCGGTGCTCTGCAGACTCGCGAGACGCCAGGTGAGGCTCACGGTCCAGGCCGCCAGGCGGCCGGACGGCGCGCTCAGATCGCGCGCGAGCTGAAGACCCACCTGATGCCTCTCGGCCAGAGGCAGCCAGCCCGTCAGCGCGAGCTGGCGCGCATGGCGCCGGCCGTCCAGCTCGCGGGCGGCCCAGGCCAGGCTCAGGCCTCGTTCGCGAGCTGCGTCGCTGCCGAATTCCAGACCGTAGCGCCAGCCGCCCGGAAATGCGCCGCCGTCGAGTTCAGCCCCGGACGAGGCGAAGCTGTGCTCCCGGCCGACACGGACGGCCGCCTGCCAGAGGCCGCCCAGGCGGCGCACGGTGCGCCACTCGGCGAGCACCGGCAGGCAGGCCGCAGACAGCGGATAGAGCCGGTCCGTACCGATCGGCAGGCCCGCGAGCAGGCAGAACGCGCCCGGTCCGGCGAGGGGCAACCCGAGCGGCACGATGGCACCGAACTCCGGCCGCCCGAAGCCGTTGAGGATCGACTCGAATGGCCAGGCGGGATCGACCGCATCGGGGCTCTCCGGATCCTGCGCCCGCGCCTGCGGCCACCGGGCGAAGGCGGACAGGCCCGCCGTGTCGAGGCGCCAGTAGGTCGCGCGCACGAAGAAGACGCTCTGCTCGCCCGCCGGAACCAGGACGGTCAGGCCGAGGCGGTCGGCTCGCCAGCCGGAGCGCGGGTCATGCCCCTGCCACCAGGACATCTCCACGCCGCGCCGGAGATCGGACGATCCGAGCGCCTGCCAGGGCGATTCGGCGATGTGATGGACCTGCGCCGCCAGCGGCGGGGCCACGCCGAGCAGCGCCGCCAGGGCGCACGCCAGGCGCACGAGGCCGCCGCCGCGGCCGCCCATCAGCGACCGTCCGCCGTGGCTTGTTCGATGAGGTGGACGACGCCCGCCGCCTCGAAGTAGACCTTCACGGCCCGCCGGCCGCCCGGCAGCCTCTCCTTGGCCACGACGATGCCGACGTCGCCGTAGGCGAGGTGGTGGATGACGTCGCCGACGGCGAACGTCGAGGTCGCGCGGTACGGACGGGCGCGGGCGAGGTCCGCCGCGGCCAACATCGCGGCGTACTCGGCGATGGGCTCGGCCGGCGCGCCGGCGGCGCCGGGCGCGGCGGCTTCGTCCGCCGCGCCGGGCTCATCGCCAGCCACCCGCGGGATCGGGAGAGCACACGGCTGAAAACCAGTCACGAGATTACATCGCGGATTGCGGCTTGGGGT
>CAZJWO010000202.1:0-2640 GCA_964549735.1 uncultured Fibrobacteraceae bacterium
ACGCTCCGTGCCAGTCTGGCGGCGCGAAGCGCCGCGCGCCCGGACAGCGATTAATCCACCATTTTCTAGTTGGTTAGGGCAAGTATGCGAGACCGGAGCCGGTGATCGGCCGCATTCGCATCATGCCTGAGATCGTGTCCGCGACGATAAACACCGTCCCCAAATATGGACGACCAGGCGGCCGGAATCGTGGAGAAGCGATAGGTTGTGCCTCGAAGATTGTTGCCGGCGGCGCCCAACCCGAAACAAACCAATGGATTGCGGCTATTCTGGCCGTAAATTGCTAACTAGCAGCCATTTGGGTGATTACGGCAGCCGGCAACAATCTTCGCGGAACAAGACAATCTTCGAGGCACAATGGAAGCGATACGTCGGGAAAAGGGAAGAGAACCCGGCTGCCTCGAGGGCGCAGGCCTCGGATCTCGCCATTCCGAAACCTGCAGGGCTCTCTTCCGTGTCGTACTGGCAGTGCCGACTCGCTGGCGTAGGATCGGGCGAGGGGGCCGAACGACTGTCTTCCCGATCCCGCAGCGAGATTCCTTGAAGACCCCACATCTCCAGAAGAATCCGCCTCGGGCCTATCCGTGGAAAACCACCTCGTTCTTGCCGGTTTGCGACGAGGCCGACGTCTGGCCCCCGGGCCACGACCATCTCCGAGCGTGAAGGGCTCGTTCCCTGAAACGCGCCGCTTCGTGCCATGGCGTTGCACGCTTCATGCCGCGTGAGGATCACGGGACGAGAATCATATCTCACTGATTCAAAACACCTTATGAGAGGAGAGCCGGCCTGGACAGACTACCGCTCCCGGTCCGGTTATCAACAGGTTTGCCAGCCGCAGCCACAGAAACCTGAAGTCATTGCGGCGCCTTCGCTTAGACTATTAAAAAATAGCAGCGGGCACTGGCAGGATTCAGCGGAGATTGTAGAGGTTGATCTTCTTGAGCAGACTCGGGTAGCTGATCTGGAGCATCCTGGCTGCCGCCGCTTTGTTGCCGTCCGCCACCTTGAGGGCTTGCCTGATCTCGCGGCACTCGACCGCCGCCAGCGTGTCGCGCAATGAGGAGCCGTGACGCTGCCCCGGCGACCCGGCACTGGCGACGATATCTCGCGGCAGGTGCTCCAAGCGCAGGCGTTCCTGGCCTCTGGCCAGCACGAGCGCCCGGCGGAGGCACTTCTCGAGCTCTCTTATATTGCCTGGCCATTCATAGCGCACCAGCACATCGAGAAGGTGCCGGTCTAGGACCGGGACACGCCCGCTGAGTTCAGGACCGTAGAGCCGCACGAAGTGATCGGCCAGCAAGGGAATATCGGCAGGCCGCTGCCTGAGCGGCGGCACGACGAGCGGAAAGTCCAGCAAGCGGAAGTACAAGTCCTCGAGAAAACGGTCGTTGTCGACGAACTCGTGCAGGTCGGCTTTGCTGGCGCAGACGATTCGTACATCGACTTCCTGTTCCGTGTTCGCGCCGACCGGGCGCACGACGCGGGAGTCGAGAAAATGAAGGAGCTTGCCCTGCATCGAGAGCGGCATCTTGCCGATCTCATCCAGAAAGACCGTGCCCCCCTGGGCCTCGAGAAGCAATCCCGGCTTGTCGCGATCCGCTCCCGTGAAGGCGCCTCGAACATGACCGAAGAATTCGCTCTCGAGCAGCGTTTCCGGAATCGCCGCGCAATTGATCGCCAGGAAGCGTTGCGCCGCTCGCGGACTGAGGCGGTGCAACGCGTAGGCAAGCAGCCCCTTGCCCGTGCCGGTCTCGCCGTGCAGCAGCACCGTCAGATCGCTCGCGGCCACTTTGCGCAGCAAAGCCAGCATCTCGAGCATGTCTACGTCACAGGTGATGATATTGTCGAAGCCCTCGGCGTCGCTTGGGGCCGCACTATCTGCGGGACGGCAGCCGCGATCGGAGAGGAAGAGCGCCAGAAATCCCATGTAACTCGCGAGAAAGCCCAGATTGGCCTGGTCGAGAGCGGGATGCGCGTCGCCGCGTTGATCCAGGCCCAGGAACAGCAGGCCGAGCGTCTTGCTCTGCCACGAGATCGGCAGGAACACACAGCCGTTGAACCTCGCTGCCAGGGCCGGAACCTGCCGCACCAGCTGCGGCTGCCCGCTCAGCCGGCTGCAGACCACGGGTTGAGAAGGAGCAGCCATGTCCCGGCGATACCAGCGGCTCAACTGCACCGCGAGTTCTCGATCCATGCCCTGCAGAGCCGCCACGACCATCGGTTCGCCTGCCGTGTCCGGCGGCGCCAGCATCAGGAAACCGCCGGCCGCCCCGACGCGTTCACAGGCCGCTTTGAGGATCGAGCCGAGGTGCTGGGAATGTCCGTTGTCGGCGGCGCCCAATCCGTCCGATAGGCCGCAGAGTGCGCGCACCGGCAACTCCGCTTGATCCATGCCGTGGACGAGCCCGGCTTCGACCAGCCGGCGCAGGCGCCCGACTTCCTGCAGGCGGTCCTGATCCTCCAGGCCACGGGCCACGCGCTCGAGTTCGAAGACGGTCAAGAGGGCGTCATCGCAAAGACCCAGCCGTAATTGCACCCGCGCCAGACCCGCCAGACAATCGGCGAGCGTCCGATCGCCGACGCCAGCGGCCGCTTCCGCCTGGACGTCGAGCAACATCCTGCGCAGCAGAAGCAGTTGCG
>CAZJWO010000203.1:0-2515 GCA_964549735.1 uncultured Fibrobacteraceae bacterium
CCCAACCTTCCCAGCGCCAGGTCTCGGCGCAATCGAGCCACTCCGCGGTCAATTCGCCACGCGCGGCGGCGCGGCGGGCGAGCGTGACGAATGCGGCCGTCGCGCCCGCAGCCGGCGTCCGCAGGGCGAGGCGGGCCTGGTGCAGAGCGGTGTTCAGCACCAGGGGTCGCCAGGTAGCCGGCGCTGGCGGATCCGCGGCCGTCGCCGGACCGATGCCGGTGCCAGGGCCGGGATCGAAGCTCGAGCCGACCCACAACGGCACGCCGTGGCGTGCCGCGTAGGCCACGGCGCGTGGATGCACGACGCCGCAGCCGGCGTCGGCGATGGCCTGCATCTGGTCGTAGGTGAGCCGCTCGAGGCGGCGCGCGGCCGGCAGCAGCTTGGGGTCGGCGGTCATGACGCCGGGCACGTCCTTGAGGATCTCGCAGCGCAACGCGCCGAGGGCATGCGCGAGAGCCACCGCCGTCGTATCGCTGCCGCCCCGGCCGAGGGTCGTCACGTCCCGTGTCTCGGCGCTGTAGCCCTGGAACCCCGCGACGACGACGACATGGCCGTCGGCGAGAGCTTCGCGGACGCGGTAGGCCTTGACCTCGAGGATGCGCGCGTCGGTGTGGCTGGCGTCGGTGATGATGCCGACCTGGCTGCCGGTCAGCGAGATGGCGGGGACGCCCTCCGCCGCCAAGGCCATGCAGAGCAGGGACATGCTGATGCGCTCGCCGACGGTCAGCAGCATGTCCATCTCGCGACGGGGCGGCTGGGGGTTGGCCTGTTGCGCCAGCCGCACCAGTTCATCGGTCTGGTCGCCCATCGCGCTGACGACGACGACCAGGCGCACGCCTTCGCCACGAGCGTCGCGCAGGCCGCGGGCGACCTCGCGCAGGCGCGGGATGCCGGCCAGGCTGCTGCCGCCGTACTTGCGGACGATGATCGGCCCGTCGGGTTTCCGGACGCCGTCGCTCAAACTCCAGCCTCCGTGCCTATGTCCAGCGCGCAGGATAGCGGATGGCGAGGCCGCCAACAAGGGCGAGAGTCGTCGCCGAGCGCGGGCCCGCGGCGCGTCCCCGCCGGCGGCCGCGATCGCCGCGGATGCGACGCGGACGGCCGCGCGCAGCGGAAAAGAAGTTGCAGGACCGGCGGCCTTCTGTTACGTTCTGCCGGCCTTTGCTGGGGTTATGCTGTTGGGCTGTAAGGAATTACAAGAGGCGCCCGCGAAGGCCGCGCGAACCTCGACCCTCCGTCGCCAGCCGGTGGATGCGCCTGAACGGGATCGTCTCTGGCGGCATGGTGTGCGCCATCTGGGCACGGCGGAGCTGTTGACTTTGGTGTTGGGGCCGGGCGGTTCGCTCGCGGCGCCCCTCGTGGCTCGGGGCTTGCTTGAGCGGTATCCGCAGCCCGGTTTGCTGGCGAGCCAGCCGGCCGAGATCTTGCTGTCTCTGCCCGGCATGGGACCGGCGCGGGCGGCCAGGCTGCAGGCGGCTTGCGAACTGGGCCGGCGCCTGCGGCAGCAGTCCGCGGAGTTGGGCCGGCGGGTGCGGGCTCCCGGGGATCTGGCGGAACTGCTGCAGCAGGAGCTCGGCGGGCTGGATCGCGAGCATTTTCTCGGCGTGTACCTCGACGCGAGACACCGCGTCCGAGCTGTCCGCACGGTCTCGGTGGGGACGCTCAACGCCTCGTTGGTGCATCCGCGCGAGGTCTTTCGCCCGGCGGTGGCGCTGCAGTCGGCGGCGCTCATCGTCGCGCACAACCATCCGTCGGGATGTGCCCATCCCAGCGGAGACGACCTGGAGTTGACGCGGCGGCTGGCCCGCTGCGGCGGTCTGCTCGGAATAGAGTTGCTGGACCATCTCATCGTGGGCGGCGCCGAGATGGTCAGCATACGGGAGCACGGTTGGCCCGGTTGAGCCTTGCGGCATCGCGACCGCCCGCAGGACGGAAATACGGCGAAGGACGACGCCATGCTGAAGCGCTTACAGAGCATGTTCACCAACGACATCGCGATCGATCTCGGCACCGCCAACACGCTGGTCTACATCAAGGGCAAAGGCATCGTGCTGAACGAGCCCTCGGTCGTGGCCGTCGAGAAGGCGACCGACAAGGTCTATGCGGTCGGCGCCCGCGCCAAGGCCATGCTGGGCAAGACCCCGGATTCGATCACCGCGATCCGACCGCTGCGCGACGGCGTCATCGCCGACTTCGAAGTCTGCGAGTACATGTTGCGGGAGTTCATCAAGCTGGCGCAGAAGAAGCGGCACTTCGTGGCTCCGCGCATCATCATCTGCGTGCCGTCGGGCATCACCGAGGTCGAGAAGCGCGCGGTACGCGACAGTGCGAAGCATGCCGGCGCCCGCGACGTCTATCTGGTGGCCGAGCCGGTGGCCGCGGCCATCGGGGTAGGGCTGCCGGTGGACCAGCCGTCGGGCAACATGATCATCGATATCGGCGGCGGCACGACGGAGATCGCGGTCATCGCGCTCAACGGCATCGTCTGCGATACCTCCATCCGCGTCGGCGGCGA
>CAZJWO010000204.1:0-1964 GCA_964549735.1 uncultured Fibrobacteraceae bacterium
TCAGCCGTGGGCTCTACCGATCTGGCGGTCGGGGTGCCGGCCGAGCCCCGCGGCGCCGCGGGTCGCGACGGTCTCGACTTCCTGGTCGGCCAGCGGCTGGACGCGATCAACGCCAAGGCATTCGCCGGCACCCGCCGCGCGCACGTGCAGGGGGGCGTGCCGTGCCTCGCGTTCGAACTCGATCGCCTCACGCCGCAGGCCCTCGGCGGATTGATCTACCTGTTCGAGAAGGGCGTGGCGATCGGCGGGCGGCTGCTCGGCGTCAATCCCTTCGATCAGCCTGGTGTCGAGGCCTACAAGCGCGAGATGTTCAAGCTGCTGCGCGGATGACCGCGAGCGCGCGAGGCGGGCATTCTACTTCATGTCATGAAGCAATGATCGATTTGCATTGAGACCGCGGAGGACCGTGGAATCCACGGACGGACCGCAAAATACTTCTTGACTCCAGCCGGAACTTCCCGATAAAGCTTCACATCATGAAGTGTTTGTATCCTTGCGTAGCAGACGGATGGTCATGAGCGGTGTCGCTCCATGGGTGCTTCACGATATGAAGCTATCGGATCTGGATCCGATCCTGGCCGCCCCCGCGCGCGTGGCCATCGTGGCGTCCCTGGCCCGCGGCCAGCGCCTGTCGTTCACCGCGCTGCGCGAGGAGACGGGGCTCGCCGACGGCAATCTGCACGTGCAGACGCGCAAGCTGATGGCGGCGGGGTATCTGATCGGCGAGAGGGTCCCGCAGCGCGGGCGGTTGGCGACCCGCTTCGAACTGACCGAACGAGGTCGTCTGGGCTTTCTGGAGTACGTACGGCGGCTGCGCGAGGCGGCGGAGGGACCGTTCGCGGCCGGCCGCGGCGCGACCGGAGGCGAGGGGCGGCGACCGACCGACCCGGCGCGGGTCTGGTGACGGCCCGGGCCGCTCCCGGCGGGATGACGCGAGGTGGCGCATGAGGATCGCGATCGGCGCAGATCACGGCGGATTCGAGCTGAAACAGCGGTTGTTGGCGCATTTGCGCAGCAAGGGGCAAGACGTGCGCGACCTGGGCACCGGATCGACGGCGGCCGTCGACTACCCGGTCTTCGCCCGCAAGGTGGCCGACGCCGTGGCCGCCGGCGAGGTCCAGCGGGGGATCATGATCGACGGCGCCGGCATCGGGTCGTCGATGGTCGCCAACAAGGTGCCCGGCGTGCGGGCGGCGATGGCGTACGACGTCTCCAGCGCGCGCAACGCCCGCGAACACAACGACGCGAACGTGCTGACCTTGGGCGCTGGGCTGATCGGTCCGCAGCTGGCCCAGCAGATCGTGGACGTGTTCATGGCCACGGAATGCGCCGAACCGCGCCACCAGCGGCGCGTCGCGATGATCGAGGGCGCGGCCGCCGGCGTCGCCTCGCCGGCCGCGGGCGCGCCGGTGCTGGGCATCGCCGATCCCGATCTCGCGCGCATCGCGCAGCGGGTCGCGCGGCTGCTCGCGGACGGCCCGCCGGCCGCTGTCCGCCAGCCGCTGGATGCCACGGCCGCCGCCGAGATCCCGGACGACCTCGCCCGCTACATCGACCACACGATCCTCAAGCCGGACGCGACCGCGGCCATGGTCGACCAGGTGATCGCCGAGGCGCGCGAGTTCAGCTTCCGCGCGGTCTGCGTCAATCCGTGCTGGGTGCCGCGCGTGGCGGCCGGGCTGCGCGGCACGCCGGTCCTGACCTGTTCGGTCGTGGGGTTCCCGCTCGGCGCGAACATGCCGGAGGTCAAGGGGCTGGAGACGCGCCGGGCGATCCGTGACGGCGCGCGCGAGATCGACATGGTCATCAACATCGGGCGGCTCAAGAGCGGCGACGACGCCGGCGTGCTGAAAGACATCCAGGCCGTCGTCGAAGCGTGCCGCGACGGCAGCGCCACGAGCAAGGTCATCATCGAGACGAGATCGGAAGAGCACACGTCTGAACTCCAGTCACCGCTCATTATC
>CAZJWO010000205.1:0-1803 GCA_964549735.1 uncultured Fibrobacteraceae bacterium
GATAATGAGCGGTGACTGGAGTTCAGACGTGTGCTCTTCCGATCTCGCCTTCGCGCGCGGCGCGCCCGCCGGCACCAGACTTCTCGCGCCGGCCGCCGGGCGCCGCACCGGACTTGCCGGATTTCTTGACGACCCGAACCACCGCCTGGCGCTTGCCGAGGCCCAGGATCCCGCCGCGGGCTTCCTGGATGACGGTGACCTCGACCTCCTCGCGCCGCAATCCCATGCGCAGCAGGGCCTCGCGGACGGCTTCGTCCACGGTCCTGCCGGTGCTTTCTCGTTGCTGTTCGTTCATGGTGTCTACGAACCTCCCTGAGCAGTCGCCGTCTTATGGATTCTCCAGGTCTGGTAGATGGTCACCACGTTGTTGACGAGCCAGTAGAGGACCAGACCCGACGGCATCTGATAGAAGAAGAAGAGGAAGATGACCGGCATCAGCGTGTTCATCATGGCCATCTGAGCGGGGGCCGTGCCGGTCGGCGTCATGCGCATCTGCACCACCATGGTCGCGGTCATCAGCAGCGGCAGCAGGTTGAAGTCGGCGCCCAGGAAAGGCAGCGAGAAGGGCAGGGTGAACAGCGCGTCCGGCTTGGACAGATCGTCGATCCAGCCGAAGAACGGCGTGTTGCGGAGCGCGATCGTGTGGGCCAGCGCCTGGTACAGGGCGATGAAGACGGGCATCTGCAAGAGCAGGGGCAGACAACCCGCCATGGGGTTGATCTTCTCCTTCTTGTAGAGCTTCATCATCTCCTGGCTCAGTTTTTCGCGGTTGTCCTTGTGCTTCTCCTGGAGCTCCTTGATCTTCGGCTGCAGCTGCTGCATCCGCTTCATGGACTGCGTGCTGCTGCGCGTCAAAGGATAGAAGGCGATCTTCGTCAAGACCGAGAACACGATGATGATCACCCCGTAGTTCGGGATGATCCGGCGCATCTGGGCCATGATCCAGAGCGTCGCTTCGGTCAACGGTCGGACCAGGGCCCAGCCCAGGTCCATGGTCTTCTCCAGACCCACGCCGTAAGCCTTGAGCAGTTCGGCCTTCTGGGGTCCGATGTACAGGGCGAGCCGTCCGGCCGCCTGGGCATCGGAACCGGCGAGGCCGGACTGCGCCGGCAGTTCGATGGTCCAGGTCTGGAGATTCCGCGCCGGGTCGCCGGAGAGCACGACCGTGGCGTCATGCGGCGGCGCGGCGTCCCGCGCCGGCAGGCCGACGATGGTGAAATACTTGTTCTGGAGGCCGGCGAAACGCAGGTTGCCCGAGAACGTCCCGTGCACCTTGTCGACGTTCTTGATCTGCGACCCGCGTTTGCGGATTTCCAGCGCGTCTCCCACCCCCGCGAAGGAGCGGAAGGCGACCTCTTCGAGACGGTCGCCCCGCTCGGTGCTGGCGATGCCCTGCGCCCAGCCGAAGCGCATGCTCTGCGGCGCCCCCAGCACGGAACGCGCCGCCGGAGCCTGCGATCCGACGGCGGCCAGTTCCAAATCGATCGAGATCTCGTACGAATCTGCCTCGAAGGTATAGGTCTTGCGAACCTCCAGGTCGCCGGCGGTGCGCAGCGTGAACAAGATCGTGCGCGAGCCTCGTGAGAGGGCGACCTCCGCGGGCTCGGCCGTGGCGAACATCAACTCGCCGAGAGCGATCTCTGTCGCGCCGAATACGATCGCGTCCAGGCCGCGCGCGACCGCCAGGTCGGCCTGCGGGACGAGCTGCACGGGCTCGCCGCCGCGATCCAGGTATTCCAGGCCGAGCCAGCTCGAAACCCTGGCGCCGCGACCCGCCAGCTCGATGACATAGAGCGGTGTGCG
>CAZJWO010000206.1:0-1778 GCA_964549735.1 uncultured Fibrobacteraceae bacterium
CATGCCAGTGATCCAGTCCAGCGTCGGCTGCCACGCCAGAATGGCGGCATCCTCGGCGGTGAACAGGTCGATGTGGGCGAAGTCGCGCCACGAGTCATCAGGCCCCAAGAGTTGGACGACATGGCGCGTGACATCGGCGCTTGTGAGACGATCGAGCGTGCCGGCCATCAGCGGACCGCCGCCGCCAGCCGCCTCGAGGCTGAACACCGACAGATCGATCGCGGCCAGGTAGGTCTCCCAGATCGATTCCTCGCAGATGATCGCGTGGAGATCAACCCAGAGGTGGACAGGTGGATGCATCGGGGACCAGTTGAGCCAGAACTCGGTGGCCATCAGGCGCGTGGTGTAGGCGAAATCGAGCGGCCAACCGTCGTCGTCGAAGATCCCGGCCCACCATACCGCGGGGTTATAGTCGAAAGTTGTGGATGAGCTGATCGCGAAAGCGGCGTATCCTCCCCATGCCAAAATCCACGCCTCATGCGAGGTAGAAAGGATACGCCATGGGAAAGATAAGCCAGATTGGGGTCACGAGTCCACAGCGGAGTGCCACGGACGTGCTGACGGAGATCCTGCGGGCCGGGTCGCAAAAGTTGCTGGCGGCGGCCCTGGACGTGGAGATCGAGGAGTTCCTGGCGAAATACGCGGACGAAAAGGACCAGCGAGGTCGGCAGCGGATCGTGCGCAACGGCTACCATCAGCCCCGTGAGATCCAAACAGGGATCGGCGCCGTCGAGGTCAAGGCGCCGCGAGTTCGTGACCAGGAGCCGTCCCGAGGCCCGATCAAGTTCACGTCGGCGATCCTGCCGCCGTACCTGCGGCGCAGCAAGAGCATCGAGGATCTGTTGCCTTGGTTGTACTTGAAGGGTGTCTCGACCGGCGACTTCGGCGAGGCGCTGGCGGCGCTGCTCGGTCCCGATGCGCCGGGCCTGTCGGCGTCGACGATCAGCCGGCTGAAGCGGAGTTGGGAAGTGGATTACGAGGCCTGGAATCGCCGCGATCTGTCGCAGAAGACGTACGTGTACCTGTGGGCCGATGGCGTCTACTTCCAGGCGCGGCTCGAGGACCAGAAGCAGTGCATCCTGGTGCTGATGGGCTCGACACCTGGCGGGGACAAGGAGTTGATCGCGATCCAGGATGGCTTCCGGGAGAGCGAGCAGTCCTGGCTCGAGCTGCTGGAGGACGTCAAGCGACGCGGGCTGGTGGTGGCGCCGAAGCTGGCGGTCGGCGACGGAGCCTTGGGGTTCTGGAAGGCGCTGCACAAGGCCTACCCGGCGACGAAGACCCAGCGTTGCTGGTTCCACAAGATGGGCAACGTGCTGAACAAGTTGCCAAAGAGCCTGCACGGCAAAGCGAAGGCGGCGCTGCAGGCGATCTGGATGGCCGAGAGCCGCCAGGCGGCCGAGAAGGCCATGGACGCGTTCGTGGGCACGTACGGTGCGAAGTACCCGAAGGCGGCTTCGTGTCTGACGGATGATCGCGAGGAACTGCTGTCGTTCTACGGCTTCCCTGCGGAGCACTGGAAGCACATTCGGACCACGAACCCGATCGAGTCGACGTTCTCGACGGTTCGATTGCGCACGGCCAAGACGCGTGGTTGCCTGTCGCGAACGACAGCGCTGACGATGGTGTACCAGCTATGCCGCAGTGCGCAGCGGACGTGGCGAAAGCTCGACGGTCATGAGCTCTTGGGTAAGGTCATCGAGGGTGTGAAGTTCATCGACGGCGTGATGGAGGAGGCCGCGGCGTGAGCGGTCATACACAACTCTTGACAATAGCTC
>CAZJWO010000207.1:0-1680 GCA_964549735.1 uncultured Fibrobacteraceae bacterium
GGAGTTCAGACGTGTGCTCTTCCGATCTTAATACTCGACCGCCTCGCCGGCGGCGAAGACGGCCTCGGCGTGCTGGGCCAGGGCCAGCGCCAGGGGCAGCGTCGGTTCGTCGGCGAAGCGCTGCTTCTTGGCCGCGATCGTCGACATGTCCGCGCGCGCGGCATCGACCTGCGCGATGAACCGCGCGACCCCCTCGTAGCCGGCCCAGCGCGCGGTGACTTCGCCGGCGTCGTCGACCATGGCGAACGTCGGATAGACCCGCACGTTGTACTTCTTGGCGAGGTCCACGCCAGCGCCCTTCTCGCAGTCGTTCAACAGGAGGACCACGTTCTCCAGGTACGCGCGCAGCGTTTCGTCCTGCTCCGCCTCACGGGCGAAGATCTTGCAGCCGCCTCACCACTCGGTGAAGAAGTCGATGAGGACGGGCTTGCCGTGCTCCCGCGACAAGGCGCGCGCCTCTTCCCAGGTGGCGGCGCGCAGAGCGGCCGCGGCGCCCGGCGTGGCGGCGGCGATCATGAGCAACGCCAACGGCAGCGCGACCGCGCCGGCGGGCGCTGCCGAGATCCTCGCGATTCGAGATGGACGTGCGGGCATGAAAGACCTCCCGAAGCAGATGCCTGACGATGGGAAACCGCCGGCGCCGCCATCCGAGTTGACGCCGGCCGCCGGCGGCGGCTATCCTGACGCGCCACGCCGCGGCTTACCAGGAAAAGTCAACGGCGATAATAGGAGATCGGCAAGCCATGGATGTTCCGCTCTTCCATCTCGATTTCTTCGGCAACCGCCTGCTGATCGCCGTGATCGCCTCGATCCATGTGCTGATCAACCACATGCTGGCCGTGGGCGCGCTGCCGCTGATCGCCTGGCTGGAGTGGCGGGGCATCAAGACGGGCGACGCGCGCTGGGACCAGCTGGCGTACCGCCTGCTCGTGGTCTGCTTCATCGTCACGACCAGCCTCGGCGCCCTGACCGGCGTCGGCATCTGGTTCTCCACGAGCCTGGTCAATCCGCACGCGATCGGCTCGCTGATCCGGGTCTTCTTCTGGGCCTGGTTCTTCGAGTGGACGGTCTTCGTGGCCGAGGTCGCGCTCATCCTCCTCTACACGCTGAGCTGGAAGACCGCCTGGGCGCGCCGCCACAAGCGATTGCACCTCGGGGTGGGCGTCCTGCTCGCGTTGAATTCCTGGCTCACGATGGCGGTCATCGTGGCGATCCTGGGCTTCCAGATGGACACCGGCGTCTGGACCGTCCAGCCCGGCTTCTGGACCGCCGTCCTCAACCCGCTCTACCTGCCGCAGCTCGCCTTCCGCACGCCGTTCGCGCTGGTCACCGGCGGCCTGCTCATGCTCATGCTCGCGGCCCATTTCACCCGGCGAGACCGCGAATTCCGCGGCCGCTCGGTGCGCGCGATCAGCGCCTGGACGCTCGCGTTCTGCCTGCCCTGGCTGGCCGGCGCCTACCTGTACTGGCAAGCGATCCCGGAGCCGATGCACGGGAACATGCCGGTGGCGCTGACGACGCTCGCCTTCCAGCGCTACCTCGCGCCCTTGCAGCTACTGATCTTCGGCTCGGCGGCCGTCATGATCGTGTTCTGCCTCTGGGGCGGGGGGGGGGGGCGGCGCCGGCCGGGCGCGCGGCGCGGGCTGCCCGGGAGCGGAAGAGCACACGACTGAACTCCAG
>CAZJWO010000208.1:0-1537 GCA_964549735.1 uncultured Fibrobacteraceae bacterium
GCCCACCTCGGCGAGCAGGCGTCCCAGATGGCGCAGGCGGTGCATGCGGAACTCCTCGCGGTCGGCTGCGGCGTCAGTCCAGAGGCATCTCTTCGCGCCAGTCGATCCCTTCGCGCCAGGCCGGCTGCTCGCTCTTGGCCAGCACGTGGTTGCCCAGGACGAGCGTATCCATCTCCGTGCGCATGAAGCAACGGTAGGCGTCGGCCGGCGTGCAGACGATCGGCTCGCCGCGCACGTTGAAGCTGGTGTTGATGATCACGGGGCAGCCGGTCAGCCGGGCGAACTCGGCGATGATGCGGTGGTAGCGCGGGTTGGTCGTCGCGTGCACGGTCTGCAGGCGCGCCGACTGGTCGATGTGCGTCACCGCGGGAATGGTCGAGCGCACCTGGTTGACGATCGCGATGATCTCGTCGTCCTCGCTGCCGGCGCCCGGCGTTTGCGGCCACGCCGCCGCGCCGCCACCGGTGGCGCCGTCGCGCACGGCCGCGGTCCAATGGGCGCGGGCCACCGGCGCCGTCAGCAGCATGTACGGCGACGCCGCGTCGAGGTCGAACCAGCGGCGGCGCGCTTCGGCCAGCACCGACGGCGCGAACGGCCGGAAGCTCTCGCGGTACTTGATCTTGAGGTTCAGGACCGACTGCATCTTCGGCGAACGCGCGTCGCCCACGATCGAGCGGTTGCCCAGCGCGCGCGGCCCGAACTCCATGCGCCCCTGCAAGAGGCCGACCACCTCCTGCGCCGCGATGCGCTGGGCGACCTCGCGCTCCAGTTCGCCGTCGGCCAGGGTGCGATACGGATAGCCGTGGTGATCGAGCCACGCCGCGATGTCCGCGTCGCTGAACGCGGGGCCCAGGTAGCCGCCCTGCATCAGGTCACGGGAGCCGTCGCCGGCGCCGTCCTCGAGGCGCCGTTCGCTGCCCTCGAGCACGTGCCACGCGTAGAGCGCGGCGCCGACGGCGCCGCCGGCATCGCCGGATGCGGGCTGGATCCAGAGGTCGGTGAACGGGCCCTCGCGCAGGAGCCGCCCGTTGGCCACGCAGTTCAAGGCGACCCCGCCCGCCAGGCAGAGCTTCTCTTCGCCCGTCGCGCGATGGGCATGGCGGCCGAGCCGCAGCACCGCGTCCTCGGTGACGGCCTGGATCGACCGCGCGAGGTCGCATTCGCGCCGGGTCAGCGGTCCCTCGGGATCGCGCGGCGGACCGCCGAAGAGGTCGGCGAAGCGCGCGTTGGTCATGCGCAGGCCGCCGAGGTAGTCGAAGTAGTCGAGGTTCAGGCGGTAGCTGCCGTCGTCGCGCAAGTCGATGAGGTGTTCGCGGATCAGGCGCTCGTAGCGCGGCTCGCCGTACGGCGCCAGACCCATGAGCTTGTACTCGCCGCTGTTGACCCGGAAGCCGCAGAAATAGGTGAAGGCCGAGTAGAGCAGGCCGAGCGAGTGCGGGAAGTGGATCTCCTCGAGCAGACGCAGCCGGTTGCCGCGGCCGGCGCCGAGGCTCGTGGTCGTCCACTCGCCCACGCCGTCGAGCGTCAGGATCGCGGC